>JARRJS010000038.1:0-87566 GCA_037388885.1 Gemmatimonadota bacterium | reverse complement strand
CGAGCTCGCCGCGCGCCATCCGCCTCAGCTGGCCGAAACGCGTCCGAAGCGGCGTTCCCGCTTCTGGTACGCCTCGATGGCTTCGTACAGCCGCTCGCGGTCGAAATCAGGCCACAACACGGGCGAGAAGTACAGCTCCGTGTATGCAAGCTGCCACAGGAGGAAATTGCTGATGCGCATCTCGCCCGAGGTCCGGATCAACAGATCGGGATCCGGCAGTCCGGCTGTATACAGGTTGTTCGCAAAGCGTTCCTGGTCGATATCCTCGGGGCGCAGCTCGCCCGACTGCACCTGTGTCGCCAGCCTCTGCGCGGCGCGCACCAGCTCGGCTCGCCCGCCGTAGCTGATCATCAGGTTGAGACGAAGCACCGCCCCACCTCGCGTGTATTCCTGGATCTTGCGAATCGCCGCCGCCGGCCCCGCCGGGACCCGGTTCATGTCGCCGTGGACTCGCACCTCCACGCCCTGTTGCTTCAGCTCTTCCTGTTCCTTTTCCACGTACCGCTGCAACAGCAACATCAGCGCGTTGATCTCGCGATCGGGGCGATTCCAGTTCTCTTCCGAGAACGCAAAGAGCGTGAGGCACTGCACGCCCGCTTCGATGGCTCCCTCGATGGTCTCGCGCACCGCCTTCATGCCCGCATTGTGACCTCGATACCGCGGCAAGCCGCGCGCACGCGCCCAACGCCCGTTGCCGTCCATGATGACGGCCACGTGCACCGGAATGCGCCCATCCACCTTGATCGCCTGCAATCGCTGAGAAGCCATGTTTCAGTCCCTCTCAGGCACTCCGCCCCGGCACCTGCCCTGCACCGGTCCGGGCCCCGCCCACACCCTTGCCCTTATTGCCACAACGTCCGCCCTCGCCTTCGCCCCCGCCTGGAAGTCTTGGCCTGCTCAGACTTCCATCACCTCCTCTTCCTTCGCCGCCAGCATCGCGTCAAGACGCTTGATGTAATCGTCCGTCAGCTCCTGGACCTCGTCCATCTGGCGACGCCCTTCGTCCTCACTGATATCGTGGTCCGACTGCTCCTGCTTGATGGCCTTGTTGGCCTCCTGCCGTGCATGGCGCACGCTCACACGCCCCTCTTCGGCGACCTTGTGCAGCATCCGCACCAGTTCCTTGCGCCGTTCCTCGTTCAGCTGCGGGATCGGGATACGGATCAGATTTCCGTCGTTCGCAGGATTCAACCCCAAGTCGGATGCCTGGATGGCCTTCTCCACCGCCTGCAGCAAGCCCTTGTCCCACGGTTGTACAACCAGCAGACGCGGCTCCGGCGTGCTGACGGTCGCAACCTGATTCAAGGGCATCTTGGAGCCGTACGCATCCACCTTGATGGTGTCCAGCAGTGCCGGGCTCGCTTTCCCCGTTCGCACGGAAGCGAATTCCCTGCGCATCGCTTCCACCGCATCGTCCATGAGCTTCCGCGCCGCAGCGATGGTCGGCATGCCTCTTCCTCCGTTGGAAATTGCGGAACTGGTTCCCAAGTATAGGCTTGCGAACGCTACGAAACCAGCGTCCCCACGCGTTCGCCGCGGATCGCCCGGACCACCGAATCCCGGTCCTGGATATTCAGCACGACGATGGGAACGTCGTTGTCCTTGCACAATGACACGGCGGCGGCGTCCATGACGCGCAACTCGCGCGTCATGACGTCCATGAAGCTGAGCTTCGGGAAGAATTCCGCGTCGGGATCCTTGATCGGGTCCGCGCTGAACACGCCCTCCACCTTCGTGGCCTTGATGAGCACGTCGGCTTCCATCTCAATGGCTCGCAGCACCGCCGCCGTGTCCGTCGAAAAGTACGGGTTGCCCGTACCGCCCGCGAAGATCACCACGCGTCCCTTTTCCAGGTGTCGTAGCGCGCGGCGTCGAATATAGGGTTCCGCCAGCTGCTCCATCCGGATGGCCGTCATGACCCGCGTCGTGATACCCTTGCGTTCCAGCAGGTCCTGCATGGCCAGGGCGTTGATGACCGTCGCGAGCATGCCCATGTAGTCCGCGTTTACGCGGTCCAGTCCCTCCTGGCTGGCCCGCGTGCCGCGCATGATGTTGCCCCCGCCGATCACCAGACCCAGCGCGACACCCAGCTGGTGAACCTTCGTGATCTGCGCCGCCAGCCGGTCCACCGCTGCCATGGAGATGCCGAAGCCCTGGTCGCCGGCCAGCACCTCACCGCTCAACTTCAGCAACACCCGCCCATACTTGACCGGCGCGGTCTCTTCGTCCCGTGATACAGCCATGGGCTGATCCTACTCCCCCAGCTCGAACCGGGCAAACCGCCGAACCTGCAGCTTTTCGCCCGTCTTCCCCGACATTTCTGTGAGCAGCTCACCCACCGTCTTGTCCGTATCCTTCACGAACGGCTGCTCCAACAGCGTCGATTCCTGGTAGAATTTCTTGAGCTTCCCCTCCACGATGCGGTCCTGGATGTTTTCCGGCTTGCCTTCGTTCTTCGCCTGTTCCAGGTAGATGGCACGCTCCCGCTCGATGATCGACTCGGGAACCTCCTCGGGCGTCACCGCGATGGGCCGCGAGGCTGCGATGTGCATGGCCACGTCCTTCACCAGCTGCTGGAAGTCGTCCGTGCGGGCCACGAAGTCGGTCTCGCAGTTGATCTCCACCAGTACGCCGATCCGGCCGCCCATGTGGATGTAGCTGCCCACCGCGCCCTCCGACGCCACCTTGTCCGCGCGCTTCGCGGCTTTCGCCGCACCCTTCGCACGCAGCACATCCACCGCCTTCTCGTAATCGCCGTCGGTCTCCTCCAGCGCTTTCTTGCAGTCCAGCATGCCTGCGCCGGTCATGTCCCGCAGCTTCTTCACCTCCGCCGCATTGATCGCCATATCGCCTTCCTCTATTTCCGTGTGTTGTGTCCGTCGCGTCATCGCATGAAAAAGCGCTGCACCGCTGCAAGCTGCAGCGCTGCAGCGCCCGTTACCGCGCTGAGCGGCCCGCCTCGCAGCCGAGCCCTATTCCTCGCCCGCCTCTTCCTCCGAATCCTCGCCCGTAGAACGCGCCTGCGCGATGGCTTCCGGCCGGGGACGACGACGACGACGCGGACGCTTCCGCGGACGCTCCGCCCGCTCCGCCTCCTGCACGCCGCCCTCCGTGGAGTACGTCACCGCTTCCGCCTCTTCCGCCCGGCGCCGCACCTCCGGCGGCAGCTCGCGCCGCGCCTGCTCAACGGCATCCGCGATCGCGCCCGTGATCACCGACACCGATCGGATCGCATCGTCGTTGCCCGGGATCGGATAGTCGATCATGTCCGGATCGGCGTTCGTGTCCGTGATGGCGATGACCGGAATTTCCAGCTTGTTGGCCTCGCGTACCGCGATCTGCTCCTTACGCGCGTCCACCACGAACACCGCGCCCGGCACCCGCGCCATGTCCTTCACGCCGACCAGGTACTTGTCCAGCTTCTGCCTCTCACGCTCCAGCAGCAGCTGCTCCTTCTTCGTGTAGAACTCGAAGGAGCCTTCCTCGATGCCGCGCTCCAGGTCCTTCAGCCGGCGGATCTGCTTCTTGATCGTCTGGAAGTTCGTGAGCATGCCGCCTAGCCAGCGCTCCGTCACATAGAACGCCCCCGCCCGCTGCGCTTCCTGCTCCACGATCGGCCGCAGCTGGCGCTTCGTGCACACGAACAGCACACGGTCGCCTTCCAGCGTGATGTCGCGCACCGCCGCCTTGGCGGCATCCAGCAAGCGCGACGTCTTTTTCAGGTCGATGATATGGATGCCGTTCCGCTCCGCGAAGATGTAACGTCGCATCTTCGGGTTCCAACGGCTGGCCTGGTGCCCGAAATGGACACCCGCTTCCAGAAGCTCCTTGATCTGCGTTTCCACCATGTCGTTCTTGTTTCCTCGATCGGGGTTGTTCGTCCACCGCATTCACCCGCTTCGTCGCCCCCGCAGGGGACCCCGACTCCGCGTCCAGCGGTGTGTTGATTCGCGGCGGTGGTCGACGACGTGCACCGGCCGACCAGCCGTCGCGTGGCTGTCTTCCGCGATCAGCGCTTCGAGAACTGGAACCGCTTGCGCGCCTTCGGACGACCCGGCTTCTTCCTTTCCACTTCTCGCGCGTCCCGCGTCAGCATGCCCCGCTCCCGCAACACGCCGCGCAGGTCTTCGTCGTACTTGAGCAGCGCACGCGCAAGGCCCAGACGAACCGCGCCCGCTTGACCCGTCAGCCCGCCGCCCCGTACCGTCACCTTCACGTCGAAACGACTCTCCGCCTCCACCGCCGCCAGCGCCTCCCGCACGTGCTGCTGATGCGCATGTCGCGGGAAGTGCTCCTCCAGCGTCCGCCCATTGACCGACCAGACGCCGTTGCCAGGCCGGAGATACACCCGCGCCACGCTCGTCTTGCGCCGGCCCACGCCGTGGTACTGCTCCAGTGCCTTCGTCGCCATCAGATCTCCAGGGGCTCGGGCCGTTGCGCTTCGTGCGGGTGCTCCGCGCCCGCGTATACCTTCAGCTTGCTCCGCATCGACCGCCCGAGATTGTTCTTCGGCAGCATGCCCTTCACGGCCAGCTCGATCACCCGCTCCGGGTGCTGCTTGATCATGCGCGCGAACGGAATGTGCTTCGCCCCGCCCATGTACCCCGAGTGCCGGAAGTACGTCTTGGATTCTGCCTTGTTCCCCGTCAGACGCACCTTCTCGGCGTTCACCACCACCACGTAGTCGCCCGTGTCCAGGTGCGGCGTGTACATCGGCTTGTGTTTGCCGCGCAGCACCTTTGCGACCTCGCTGGCCAAGCGGCCAAGCACCTTGCCGTCCGCGTCCACGAGCCACCACTTGTGCTCGATCTCGGACGCCTTGGGTGTATACGTCTTCATGCTCGAGTCGTTTGAGTCCGTTCAAAGCGGAACAGCTTTGAAGGATAGGCGCGGTGCCGGGAAGTGTCAAGACGCCGCCAAAGGTGCGGCCACGGCTGCACCACGGCGGCGTCAGACGGCTTCAACGCCCCGGCGCAACGAAGCAAGGGCGCCGACGCTGCGCGCCGGCTGCAGGTGGCAGGCCGCTGTCCCGGTCTGCGGCCGGGACGGCTTGCAGCTCAACGTTCGCGGGGTACGTTCGCTCCCGGTTGCGCACCTTCCTTCATCGCGGCCGCCTTTCAATCCGAGATCTTCTGCTTGCGACCGGTACTCCCGTGCGGCGCCAGTCCCCGTGCCAGGCAGGCTCACGCGGCCGCCATGGCCCCCTACCGCATGAACGTCTCGAGGAAGCGCGCCCTGGACGCATGCCGCAGCCGCAGCAGCGCCTTCTCCTTGATCTGGCGTACGCGCTCGCGTGTGATGCCGAGCAGCGATCCGATCTCCTCCAGGGTCATGGGCTCCTGGCCGTCCAGTCCGAAGTAGAGGCGCAGGATCTTGGCCTCGCGTTCCTTGAGCGTGGCGAGGGCCTCCTCGACCGTGTGGGTGAGCGCCTGTTCGTAGGTCTCGTCGTCGGGCGCGGGCGAGAACTGGTCCGGTAGATAGTCGAGCAGACGATTGTCCTCACCGGGTGTCAGCGGCGCATCCAGCGAAAGGTGGGACTGGGAGAGGGACAGGGTACGTTGGATCTCCTCTTCCGAGAGGTCGAGCTCGTCGGCAAGCTCTTCGACGGTGGGCTCCCGGCCGAGCTCCTGCAGCAGCGCGGAGGACCGCTTGCCGATGCGGTGGAGGGCGCCTGCGCGGTTGAGCGGCACGCGCACGATGCGGCTCTGCTCGGCGAGCGCTTGCAGGATGGCCTGGCGGATCCACCAAACGGCATACGAGATGAACTTGATGCCCTTGGTCTCGTCGAATTTGTGGGCCGCGCGGATGAGACCCAGGTTGCCCTCGTTGATGAGATCAGAGAGGGCGACACCCTGGTTCTGGTACTTCTTGGCGACCGAGACGACGAAGCGCAGATTGGCGCGTACCAGCTTGTTGAGGGCTTCCTCGTCGTCTTTCTTGATGCGACGAGCCAACGCGACCTCGTCCTCGCGGGACAGAAGAGGATACGCGCTGATCTCCTTGAGGTACTGGTCGAGGGAACTCTCCTCGTAGCTCATTTTACGCGAGCGCGAGAAGGCCATGGCGATGCTCCGGCGCTGTGACGATCACGTGGACAACTCCGTCCGCGGCCAACACGGTACGACCATGCGGGTCCGGGCGCGGCTTCCCGGGCCGTTCTAATGAATCGCTCCCCCGATGCGGCTCCACCGAATGGCGGTGAGCCACGGCAGCGCGGCGGTGCCTTGCGGGTTGAACGAGTAATACACGAATAGCGGCTTGCCTTCGATGGCGTCGCTCTTCACCCAGCCCCAGTAGCGGGAGTCTTCCGAGTCGTCGCGGTTGTCGCCCAGAACGAAGTAATCGTGGGGTGGCACGACGATGGGGCCCCAGTTGTCGCGTGTGGGTCGATAGTCGAGCGTGTCCTTGGGATCCGCGAGGTATTTCCGCTGCCACGCCATGCGTGGCGCATAGACATCCCCGGGATCGGTATGAAGGACGTACGGCTCCACCTGCCGCTCGCCATTCACGTAGAGCACCTTGTCGCGCATCCGGAGGGTGTCGCCGGGCACACCGACCACTCGTTTGACGTAGTTCACGGTCGGGTCCACCGGGGGATTGAAGACCACCACATCCCCGCGGTGCGGTTCCTCGAATGCGGGAAGGCGGATGGATGTGCCGGGGACCTGCGCGCCATAGACAGCTTTGTTCACCAGCAGGAAGTCTCCGACCAGCAGTGTGTTCTCCATGCTGCCGGTGGGGATTCGGAATGCCTCCACCACGAATGTGCGAATGAGCACGAACAGGGTGAAGGCAATGACCAGGGACTTGGTCCATTCCCAGACCCACCGCCCGAACGAGATCGCCGGATGGATCCGAGGCGGGGGTGTGGGCTCCGCTCCACTCTGCCCGTCTTCCTCGGGCGGCAGCTGGCGTTCCGAATCAGTCACAATGAAACGTGAGGCAAGTCCTTCAGACGTCTCTGACGGCCCGAGCCCACACGACCGGACAATGATCCACCCGGAGCGCGGTATCGGATATTGTGACGGCCGGCCGGTGAGTCGCCGGACCGCAATACGTGGAGCAAAGGCCACCCGGAAGCGGCAACACAATTTACCGGCGACGCGGCGGCCGCGCTACCCCCCACACGGCCGCCGCTCGCCCGCTTCCGGTCAGTCCAGATCATACGTGTCGATCTGCGCGCGCTGCAGTCGACCGGAATAGTCGACATAGACCACCTTGGTCTCGCTGTAGAAGTCATAGACCTCCCAGCCGCCCTCGCGGTGACCGTTGCCCGTCTGTTTCACGCCACCAAACGGGAGATGGGCCTCCGCACCGATGGTCGGCGCGTTCACATAGGTGATGCCGTTGTCCAGCTCCTGCATCGCGCGGAAGGCGGAGCGTACGTCCTCCGTGTAGATGGCGCTGGACAGGCCGTACTCCACCTCGTTGTTGATGCGAATGGCCTCGTCCAGGTCGGCGAAGCGGATCACGCTCAGCACCGGACCGAAAACCTCCTCGCACGCCAGCCGCGAACCGGGCCGAACACCGGTCAGGATCGTGGGCTGGAAAAAGTACCCGTTGTCCAGTACGCCCCCGGTGGCCGGAGCGCCGCCGGTCAGGACCTCGTCGCCCTCCTCCTTCGCGATGGCCACGTACTCCGCGGTCTTCTTCACCGCCGCTTCGTTGATCATGGGCCCGACATCGGTATCATCTGCCAGACCGTCGCCCAGCCGCAGCGCTTCCGTCCGCTTGATGAGCAGATCGACGAACTGGTCGTGGATGGCCTCATGCAGCAGCAGCCGGCTGGTGGCCGTGCAGCGCTGGCCCGTGGTCCCGAACGCGCCCCACAGCACGCCGTCCAGAGCCAGCTCCATGTTGGCGTCCGGCATGACGATCTGCGCGTTCTTGCCGCCCATCTCCAGGGACAGGCGCTTGTGCATGCGCCCGCACGTCTCGCCCAGCTTGGCGCCCACCGAGGTGGAGCCGGTGAACGAGATGACGGGTACGTCCGGGTGCCCCACGAGCGCATTGCCCACCGCGCTGCCACTGCCGTGCACCAGCTGGACCACCTCCGGGGGCAGCCCCGCGTCCAGGAGGATCTCAACCAACAATGTGCCGGTGTGGGGCACGTCGTGCGCCGGTTTGAAGATCACCGAGTTCCCGCACGCAAGCGCCGGGAAGATCTTCCACGTGGGAATAGCCATCGGGAAGTTGAACGGCGTGATGATACCGGCCACACCGATGGGTCGACGATAGCTCATCGCCCACTTGTCCCGCAGCTCGCTCGGCACCGTGTGGCCGAACAACCGCCGGCCCTCCGCCGCCGCGTAATAGGCCGTGTCGATGCCTTCCTGCACGTCTCCGCGCGTCTCGTCCAGGACCTTCCCCATCTCACGCGTCATCGCCTGCGCGATCTCTTCCTTGCGCGCCACAAGGAGGTCGCCCACCCGCCTCAGGACATCGCCACGCCGGGGCGCCGGCGTCGCCCGCCACAGCCGGAACCCCCGCTTCGCCGACTCCACCGCCATATTCACGTCGTCCGCCCCCGACTTCGGGAACAAACCGATCAGGTCATCCGTGCGCGCCGGGTTGCGATTCTCGTGGTATTCACCGGTCGACGGCTCGCGCCATTCGCCCGCAATGAAATTCTTGAACTTTTCCGCCATCGTCGCCTCCGAAGGCCGCCGATCAACCCGCCGGCAGCGTGGTTTCGTCAGGGAGCATTCGATACGCGGACAACCTGAGGGGCGGCCCGGAGGCCCGCAAGGCGCCGCGGCAAGTCACTATCCTCGCTTCACCAATACCCGATCGCGAACATCGCGGCGACCGCGACGCTCAGCAGGACGCTGTAGAACAGCCACAGCTTACGGAACGACAGCGAGGGATGAATGCGCTTGGCAAGGCGGGCGAGGATGGCGCCGCCGCCGAAGGACGCGGCAAGCCAGGCGAGGCCCAGAATGACGTAGAACTGCCCGGGGTTCATGCGGCGGACAGGGCGAGTGGTGCCGATGGCGCGTCCGCGCTGCTCACGGTTCCTCCCGGACCAGGCCGAACTTGTCGATCTTCTTGTAGAGGTTGGAGCGGGGCATGTCGAGGGCGCGTGCCGTCTCGCTGACATTCCAGTCGTGCTCCCGCAACCGTGCCAGAATGAAAGCCCGCTCCGCCCGCTCCTTGAATTCACTGAACGTGACGGCATCCAGCAGGTCGGCGGACAGGCCGGTGGCACCGGGCATGCCGGCGACCAGGCGATCCACGTCCGCCGCCTGGACCTCCGAACCGCGAGACAGGATGAGCAGCCGCTCGACGGTGTTCTTGAGCTCGCGCACGTTGCCGGGCCAGTCCATGCGCGCGAGACGTTCCACGGCGGGCTGCGTGAAGTGACGTGGCGGCAGACCCTGGGTCTCGACGGCCACGTCGGTGAAGTGGCGCACCAGCATGGGAATGTCTTCGCGCCGGGCCCGGAGGGGTGGCACATGGATCGGCACGACGTTGAGCCGGAAGAAGAGGTCCTCCCTGAACCGGCCGACTTCGATCTCCTTCGCCAGGTCCTTGTTGGTGGCCGCGATCACACGCACGTTCACGTCGACAGGCGTTTCGCCGCCTACACGCGTGACCACGCCTTCCTGAAGGGCCCGCAGCACCTTCGCCTGTGCGGCGGGGCTCATGTCGCCCACCTCGTCGAGGAACAGCGTGCCGTGGTCGGCCTGCTTGAACTTGCCCGTCCGGTCCGACTGCGCGCCGGTGAACGCACCCTTCACGTGACCGAACAGCTCGCTCTCGATGAGCTCGGCGGGAATCGCGGCACAGTTGACCTCTACAAACGCCGCCGCCGCGCGCGGCGACAGCCGATGCAGCGCCCGGGCGACCAGCTCCTTGCCGGTGCCGTTCTCGCCACTGATCAGAACGCGCGCCTCCGTGGGGCCTACCTTCTCGATCCGGTCGACGACCGTCCGGACCGCGAAGCTGCCGCCCACGATCTGGTAGCGGCTCTCCACCTCGTCCCGCAGCCGGCCCAGCTCGGCCGCGAGCCCGCGTTGCTGCAGCGCGTTGCGCAGCGTCAGCAGAAGCCGGTCCATGTCCAGCGGCTTCTCCAGGAAGTCGTAGGCGCCACGTCGCGTCGCTTCGACAGCCGTCTCGATGGTCCCGTGCCCGCTGATCATCACGACGAGCGCGTCGGCATCGCTCTCGCGGATGCGACCCAGCACCTCCAGACCGTCCATACGGGCCATCTTGACGTCGAGGAAGGTCAGATCCGGCTCGAACGACGGGTAGATGCCCAGCGCCTCGCCCCCACCCTCCGCGGTGCGCACGTCGTGCCCCTCGTACTCCAGCACCTGTCGAAGCACGCGGCGGATGCTGTCCTCGTCGTCGACGATCAGGATGCGCGCCATGCTACCTCGCTCCCCTGGCCGCCGTCGCCAGCCTGCGCAGGAAGACCAGCGAGTCGCCACTGACGAAGGCCGCCGTCGCACCCCGTGGCAGCGGGACTCCAACGGCGTTGGGCGCCAGCCCCGGCTCGTCCCGACGCCCAAGATTGTTCAGGATGACAGGCACGAGTCGCTGCGGGAGGGGGATGCGGGCCGCCGTAATCTCATTCACCTCGAAAGCCACACGGCCCTGCACCAACGGGACGAACTGCCCCGTGGCCGCCAGCTCGGCCGTGTCGGGCAGGAAGGAAAGAACATCACGGAGCTCACGGAGCTGCCGGAATCGTGCGGTGGGCACCGACGCCTGCAGGCGGATGCGACCCGCGTTCAACTGCACATCGGGACGCGTCACCTAGTCGGGCAGGAACGTCTTCCAACGATACTTCAGCAGGCTCTGCAGCTCCGGCTGCGTCAACGCGACGCGTCCGGGCCCGTGACCTCTCAAGCTGGCGTCCAGGCGGGCAGCGGCCGAATCGGCCAGCGCAGCGGATACGACGACGGCATGAGGAGGACGCCGCAAGCCTCGCCAGACGCTGTGCAGCTCGTCGCGGTAAAACCAGGCGACGGAAACCACGATGACCAACAGGAGCAGTCCCAGGACCTTGTTGAAGCACCCGCCCAGGAACCGAAACATGGCTCAGCTCGCAGCTTCTTTCACCTTGTCGGGAGTCTTGAGCGAAGCTGACATGAGGCGTTCATAGCGTGCGCCCTTCGAGGAGAGATGGCTGACCATGAGGTCCACCGTCCTCACCGTGATCTTCGCCTCGTAGCTGAACTCCGACGCCAGCTCCTCGAATTCACGGAAGTCGCCCGCGCGGGCATCGTTGGCCGCGCGACCCAGCGTCACATGCGGGTGGAAGGCGCGCACCTCGCGCTCGAAGCCCAACGGTGCCAGCTCCCACTCCAAGTCGTGTTTCAGACAGCGGAGCTCCGGGGTGGCATCGGCGCCCACCCAGACCACGCGCGGCCGACGCAGCGTGGGGAAGGCGCCGCAGCTGCTCAGGGCCACTTCGAGGACCGGCGTCTTGGCTGCGATCCGGTTGACCGCCGCCTTCACCTCCTCCGCACGCTCCGGCCGAACCTCGCCCAGGAACTTGAGGGTCAGGTGCAGGCTGCCCACATCTACCCACTTCATCGGCAGGTCCGCCGCGCGCAGCTTCTTGCCGGCGCGGTAAAGCCGCTGCCGTTCCTTTGCGGGGAAGTTCAGTGCAATGAAGAGTCTCATGACAACTCGCGGCTGGATTCATCCACGGGCCGCGGCGCAGGCTGACCACTCACACCATCGGCCCCGAGCTCGAGGGCAACATACCGGAACCCCAGCGCCTTGACGGCCGGCGCCAGTTCGCGCAGGCGAACCAGCTCCGACACCGGCGCAGCCACGGCAGCGATCTCCAATGCCTGTCCCGCCGCGTCCACGGTCGCACTGGTCAGGCCAGCCTCGGCGAACAACTGCCGCACGCGCTCGAGGCGCCCCGCTACGCTACCATTTACCATCACGACGCATTCAACTGTACCGACGATTCGTTCAGCGCGCCCCGGCGGTAGCCTTCCACGTCCAGGAGCACGCGATGAAAGCCGATTCGCTTCAGTGCTGCGGCCAGACGCGCGGCGTGGGCCGCCGCCCGCTCGACGTCCGCAGGCGCGACTTCGATGCGCGCCGCGTCGCCGTGGTGCCGCACGCGGAACTCGCCAAAACCGAACGACCGAACGACTTCCTCTGCCACTTCCACCTGCCGTAACCGCTCCGGCGTGACCGTGAGCCCGTAGGGCAGGCGGCTGGACAGACACGGTGCGGCGGGCTGGTCCCAGGTGGGCAGGCCACGCGCCCTGGACAGTGCCCGGATGTCACCCTTCGTCAGACCGGCCTCCTGCAAGGGCGAGCGCACACCTTGCTCGCGCGCCGCCTGCGCGCCCGGACGGTAGTCCCGAGCATCGTCCCCATTCGCACCATCCGCGACCACCGCCAAACCGCGTCGCGCCGCCAGAGGGACCAGCTTCGACCAGAGCTCCGTCTTGCAGAAATAGCAGCGATTAGCGGGGTTCGCCGTGTAGCTCGGGTCATCCAGCTCCGCCGTGTCGATCTCGAGGTGCGGGATGCCAAATGAATGGACGACTTCCAGCGCAGTCCTGTGCTGAACCGCCGGGTAGGCTTCACTGCGGCCCGTGACGGCCAGAACCCGGTCGGCACCCAGCACGTCCACGGCCGTCACTGCAAGGAAGACCGAATCTACTCCGCCCGAATAGCCGATGCAGACGGATCCGCATTCGCGCAGGATCTGCTCCAAACGCCCCTGCTTGACTCGAAGATCGTCCGCTTCGCCCAACCTGCCTCCACTCGCGCGTCCTCGACACGTCCGCGACGTGCTACCCCGCCGGGCGTCGCCGGGTTCGGAAATGGACCGCTGGCACCCGGCTCCCGAGGACACCCGCGCGGCCGCCGCAAGCTACACCGCATGCGCCGCAAATGCAAGCCGGACGCGGTGTTTCGGGCTGTTCACGGCATGTCGGCAACGGGGGCCGGGACTTGGGAATGTCTGAGGGACGGCCGGTTCATTCAGAGCGCGGCGCGAGTGCGGTCCAGGCCCGTGGCGCCCAAGGGCTCGGCGGGCGGTCCCCGCTCGATCTGCGGCGCACCGGTGCCGTCCACGCAGCGCGGTGAACGTGTGTTCACCGGGCTGGAATGGCCAGTCGTAGCGCCAGATCGCCCACGGCGCCAGACGCCGTCAGGGAGCCTGTTCCGCCTTCAACTCGCCCGCTCGGCGTGCACCTCCCGCCCCAGGCGTGCCACGATGCCGGGCAGGGCATCCACGTCGGCCACCGTCGTGTTGAAGTTGACGATGCAGGCCCGCAGGCAGTAGCGACCGCCCACCACGGCGTTGGAGACGAACGCTTCCCCGCTCCGCTCCAGGCGTCCCTGGATCGCCTCGTTCAGCTCGTTCAGGTACGCCTCGACGGAATCGGTCCCGATGTCCGGCCGCAGAGCCTCCGGTACGTAACGGAAGACCGAGATGCTCAGGCCCTGGGTGATCGCCTCGAGCTCAGGGTGCGCTGCAGCCCGCTCGTGTAGACGCCGGGCCAGCCTGATGTCGTCGCTGATCATGCGCTCGTAGCCGGCACGGCCCGCCTGCTTCAACGCCGCCCACACCTTCAGCGCCCGGAAGCCCCGGGAGTTCTGGAGGCCGTAGTCCACGTAGCTGACGGCTTCCTGGCCGAAGTAGTAGTAGGGCGGGTGATAGGCGAAAGCGTCCCGCAAGGCACCGGCGTCCCGCGCCAGCGTGCAGCCGGCCTCCAGCGGGGCGTACAGCCACTTGTGCGGGTCCACGGCCACCGAGTCCGCCAGGGCGATGCCCGCCCGGAGCTCGGCCGGCGCTTCCGGCGACGCCGCGCCGAAGCCGCCGTACGCGCCGTCCACGTGGAACCAGATGCCTTCTTCCTGGCACAAGGCGGCGATCTCCACCAGCGGGTCCACGACCCCGGACATGACCGACCCGGCGGTGCCCACGACGATCATGGGCTGCAGACCCTCCGCCCGGTCCCCCGCCAGGGCGCGCCGCAACGCCTCCATGTCCATGCGAAGGTCGTCGTCAGTGGGGATCCAGCGAATGGCGTCCGTGCCCAGGCCAAACAGGTCGGCCGCCTTTTCGATCCAGGTGTGGGTCTCCGCGGACACATAGGCGGTAAAGGACGAGGCGTCGGGCGCACGCAGCCCCGCTTCCCTCACCTTCCAGGACGCGCCGGCCCGGGCGCGAGCCGCGAGAAAGCCCACGAAGTTTGCCATGTTGCCGCCGCTGACCAGAATCCCCCCGCAGTCGGTGGGATAGCCGATCAGCTCGGCCATCCACCGCACGGCCTGAGCCTCGATCTCGCTCGCCATGGGCGAGAGCGTCCAGGCGCCGACGTTCGGGTTGACCGCCGCGGCGAGCAGGTCGGACAGCATGCCGATGGGCGTGGGCGAAGCCGTGATGTAGCCGAAAAAGCGCGGGTGTCCGTTGTAGAGGGAGTGCTCGATCAACAGGTCGGCGGCCTCTTCGAGAAGCGCTTCCGGGTCCGCGCCTTCCGCGGGCAGCGGATCCGCCGCCCCCAGCATCTGCCTCACCTGTTCCGGCGACTCCCCGGGGGTCACGGGCCGGTCGGGCAACCCCTGGATGAGCTGGGCGATCCGGTCCACCAGGGCGTGCCCCGCACGCCGGAACGTGTCGGAGTCCATGGCCACGGGCACCGGTGGTCCGGTCCGCTTTTCGCGGAGTGCCTGGGGGTCCGACCTTTCGTCGATCATCCCGCCTCCTCTGTGTGCTCGCACCGCCGCCGGCAATCGCCTGCGTACGTGCGTTGATGTGAACCCGCCGGCTCGGGCGATCACGAGTATGAGCCGTCCGGCTGTCAGGAAATGTGATGTCGTCAAGGCGAAGACGCGGGCGAGACGCCCAGGTGCAACGCACGGGCATGCGCTCGATCGCGTCGGAAGTGCCAGGGATGACCTACGTTGATGTGCGAGTGGATGGATTGTCAAACAATGCAAGGGGCGGCGCAGGTTCCGGGCACGCTCTAAGCCACCGCCTTCCTACGGTCCAGCCCCCGGTACTGGATCGCCTCTGCCACGTGCTCCGCCCCGATCCGCCTCGCGCCCGCCAGGTCCGCGATGGTGCGCGCCAGCTTGAGCACCCGCGTGTACGCCCGCGCCGACAGGCCCAGTCGCCCGATGGCCGCCCGCATCAGCGCCTCTCCCGGCTCACCCACCCGGCACAGCTGCCGCACGTCCCGCGACGTCATGTGAGCGTTCGCGAACAGCCCCGGCCGGTCCCGGAACCGCCGGAGCTGTCTGGCGCGGGCAGCCAACACGCGAGCGCGGACGACCGCACTGGGCTCGCCGGCCGTGCGAGCCGTCAGCGACCGCGCAGGCACCCGCGGCACCTCGGCGTGCACGTCGATGCGGTCCAGAAGCGGGCCGGACACGCGAGACAGGTAGCGGTGCACGACCCCATCGCCGCACACGCAACGGTCGGTGCCGTCGCCGTGGTGGCCGCAGGGGCACGGGTTCATGGCGGCCGCAAGCATGACGCGCGCCGGGTAGGTGAGCGCGATGCGCGCGCGCCGGATCTGCACGAGCCCGTCTTCCAACGGCTGACGGAGCGCCTCCAGCGCGGGTCTCCTGAACTCCGGCAGCTCGTCCAGGAACAACACGCCGTGGTGCGCCAGCGACACCTCGCCCGGCCGCGGCATGGAACCGCCGCCCACCAGGCCGACGTCCGACACGGTGTGGTGTGGCGCCCGGAACGGGCGGTCGCATACCAGAGCCTGGCCGGGCGCCAGCAGCCCGGCGACAGAGTGTACGCGCGTGACTTCCAGCGACTCGTCGCGCTCCAGCGGCGGCAGGATGGACGGAAGGCAGCGAGCCAGCATGGACTTGCCGGCGCCGGGCGGCCCGATGAGCAGGATGTTGTGGGCGCCGGCGGCCGCCACTTCCAGCGCCCTTTTCGCGGCCCGCTGCCCGCGCACGTCGGCGAGGTCCGGCAGACCGGACGGAGGGCCGTGATCGAGCGCGTCGGCCGGCGGCGTCATCGATTCCAGCAACCCTTCGCCGGTGACATGGCGCACGACATCGGCCAGGCAGGCCGCGCCGCGCACGTCCAGTCCTTCGACCATGGCGGCTTCCGCCGCGTTGACCGCCGGCAGGATGAACGTGCGGAGTCCTTCGTCGCGGCAGTGCAACGCCATGGATAGCGCGCCGCGCACGGGACGCAGCTCGCCGTCCAGGCCCAGCTCGCCCGCCAGGCAGACGTTGCCGGGCTCCGGAATCGCCCCGCTGCCGGCCAGCAGGCCTACAGCGATGGGCAGATCGAACCCGCTGCCGTCCTTACGCACGTCGGCGGGCGCCAGATTGATGGTGATGCGTCTGGGCGGGATGGCGAAGCCGTTGTTGTTGAGCGCGGCCGTCACGCGTTCGCGACCCTCTCGCACCGCGCTCTCCGGAAGGCCGACGACGTTCATGCACGGCAAGCCGGACGCCAGGTCGACCTCGACCCGGACCAGGTAGGCATCGACACCGAGAACGGCGGCGCTCGTGACGTGTGCGAGCATGGCACATGGCAGTCGGAGGAGCGGAAGTCCGCGTCCCAGCATCCGCCCGGTGGCGGGGCGACGCGATAGCGAGTCGGGACGGTGACGGGAACCCGCTGTCCCCGGGCCGGTGACCGAGCGGCCGACCCTGCCAAACCCGATGTCCCACAAGCGAAGGCGCCCCCGGAACTTCCGGGGGCGTTTCCCACGAATTCAGGTTGGTCCGATGGCGACGCTCGCCACCTATTCGTAACGCAGCGCGACGATGGGGTCCAACCCGGCTGCTCGTCGCGCGGGCCAGATGCCGAAGAACAGGCCGACACCGGCGGAGAACGCAAACGCCAGCACGATGGCCGCCGGCTCGACGAACGTGTTCCAGCCCGCGATGCGCTGGAGCGCAACGGCGCCGCCGATGCCGAAGAGGATGCCGAAGCCGCCGCCGGCGAGGCAGAGCACCAGCGCTTCCGTGAGGAACTGGTACATGATCTCGCGCCTGCGGGCGCCCAGCGCCTTGCGCACGCCGATCTCGCGCGTCCGTTCGGTGACGGACACCAGCATGATGTTCATGATGCCAATGCCGCCCACCAGCAGGGAGATCATGGCGATGCCGGCCAGCAGGAACGTGAATGTCCTTGTCGTCTCCTGGAACGTGCTCATGAGTGACGTCTGGTTGCGAACGCTGAAATCGCTCTCGTCACCCGGTTGAATCCGGTGCTCACGGCGCAGGATCCGGTCGATCTCGGTGATCGCCGGATCCATGTTCTTCGCGCTCGACGCCTGCGCAAGGATCGACCGCACGATCTCGGTTCCGAACACGCGGAACTGGGCGGTCGCCAGCGGCACATAGATGCCATCGTCCGGGCTCATCCAGCCCTGCTCGCCCCGTGTCTTGAGCGTGCCGATGACCTCGAACGGGATGCCGCGGATCATGATGGTCTGGCCGATCAGAACGGCGGAGCTTGCCACGCCCATCCGCTCGCCCACGTTGGCGCCGATCACCGCCAGCCGGCGCCGGCCTCGCTCCTCGCCCGGCGTGAAGAAGCGGCCCAGGTCCAACGGCATGTTCTGGATATCGAAGTAGTCGGGCCAGACGCCCACGATCTCCAGGTTGGCGTTCGAGTTGCCGTAGACGACCTGCTGCCGTCGCTCCATCTCGGGCGACACCGCCTTGAGCGTCAAGGCTCCCCGCCTGAGAGCACTGGCGTCATCGGTGGTGAGCCGCGCGCCACCGCGGTCCACGCCGCCGAAGAAGTGCCGTCCGCCACGGATGGTGAGAACGTTGGTGCCCAGGTTCTGCAGACGCTCCTGGACGGAATGCTGCGCACCTGCGCCCAGGGCCACCATGGTGATCACCGCGGCGATGCCGATGATGATCCCCAGCATGGTCAGGAACGACCGCAGCTTGTTGGCGCGAATGGAATCCAGTGCCACCCGCAGAATCTCGGTCAGCAGCATGGCCGGCCTCCTTTACCTGCCACGGCCGCCGCCCGGAATCGGGCTGCTCCGTTCGCGGATCCGGTTCATCATCTGTTCCTGCTGCTGCCGGAGCCGCGCCACCGAGATCAGGATGACCTTCTCGCCTTCCTTGAGACCACTCACGACCTCTGACTGGTCCCAGTCGTTCAGGCCGAGCTCCACGGGCCTTGGCTGGGGACCCTGGGCGGTCTGGACAAAGACCATCGCCCGGCGCACCTCTACGCCATTCACGATCCTGGGCCCGCCGCCGTTACCACGCCGGCCGGCGAACTCCTGCCGGCACGCGGCCATGGTGGCGCGGTCCGCCTCGCTCAACCCGCTCGGGCCGCCTGCCTGGCGGATCTTGCCGAACAGCGCGCGACAGTCTTCCTGACTGGGCGCGGACGCCACCTGCGCGTCCGTGCCGGCGGGCTTCGGGTCGGCGGCGTTGGCCGCTTTCGCGCCCTCAGCCGGACGTTCCTGAGCCGTGGGCGTGGCCTGCGCTTGTGACCCCTGACCGCCTGTGGGTTCAGGGCCGCCATTGCCGGCACCTGGCCGTCCGGAACCGCCGGCCGGCCGCGTCTGCTGCCGCATGGCATCCGCATCCAGGCCCAGCACGGCACCCGCCGCCGCCACATCCGCCATGCTCACCACGGCCGCGTTCGGTATGAGCAGTACATCCTGCCGATCCGCCACGTGGATCTGTACTTCCGCATTCATGTTCGGCCGCAGCAGGCCTTCCTGGTTGTCCAGCAGCACCAGCACCGGGAACATGGTGACGTTCTGGTCCACCACCGCCTGGGGCTCGATCTTCTCCACGTGTCCGACGAACGTCCGTCCGGGATACGCTTCCACGCTCACCTCGGCGGTCAGGCCCGGCTTCACCTTGCCAATGTCCGTCTCGTCCACCAGCGTCCGCACGCGCATCGTGGACAGGTCAGCCATCTGCATCAGCGTCGTGCCGCCCGACACGTTCTGGCTCGCCGACGCGATGATCTGCCCGGCCTCCACGCTCTTGGTCAGGATCGTGCCGGTGATGGGCGCGGTGATCCGCACGTCGCCCATGCGCTCCTTGGCCAGCTGGAGATTCGTCTGTGCCTTGATGAGCGCGGCCCGCGCGTTGGCGGCGTCCAGCACGGACGTTTCGTAGTCCGATTCCGCGACGACGTTGGCGTCCCGCAACTCCTTCGAGCGCTTCTGCTGCGCTTCCGACACCTGCACGCGCGCCTGCGCCACCTCCAGATCGGCCTGCGCCTGGGCGAGCGCGTTGCGCACGTCGCGCGGATCGATCTCCGCCATCAGGGTACCCTGCTGGATGTGGTCGCCAATGTCCACGTGCAAGGCCAGGATCTCACCGGATGCCTTCGACTTGACCTCCACGACCTTGATCGGCTCCAGCAAGCCCGACGCCTCGACCTGGATGTTCAGGTTGCCCCGCTGCACCGCCGCAGTCTCGTCCGACGTGTCCGTCTCCGATGCAGCGCTTTGCCGACAGCCGGCGACTACGCCGCCCATCAGTGCGAAGACGCCAAGTGTCAGGAACGCTCGCTTCACGGGGTCCCTCCCTTGAGATTTCACAGTTCCCTCCCAACCAGAGCCTCGAGCTGAGCGAGCGCGATCTGGTAATCGTAACGTGCACCGATGAGGTTGATTTCTGCCTGCACCCGCGCCGCCTGCGATGTGATCAGGTCGAGAATGGTGGACGCCCCGACCCGGTACCGCTCCTGCTGGACCCGCAGCGCTTCCTCCGCGGCGGACAGCGTCTGGCGCAGCAGGGTCACCTGCTGACGCGCGACGTCGAGCGAGGACAGCAACGCTTCCAGCTGGCTGCGCGCACTGCGGCGCGCATCCGCCAGCTGGGCATCTGCCACCGCGGCCTGCGCGTTGGCCTGCTCGATGGAGCTTTCCCGCTGCAGTCCGTTGAAGAGCGGGTAGGACAGGCCGAGGCTGATACGCCAGCTGTTGGCGGAATTGTTGAGCGTCGGGTTGTCATTCACCACGGTGTAGCCGCCCGAGGCTGAAATGGACGGGAACCAAGCGGCGCGTGCCGCCGTCCGGCTCGCGTCACGCGCCCGCTTCGTCGCCACGGCCGCGTTGACGCTGGGCGACGCCAGCATCGCCAGAGACATCAGGGAGTCGCGACTGAGCGCCAGCGGTCGCGGCTCCAGCGGCTGCTCCAGGCGTGCTTCCACCGGCCCGTCCACGCCCACGAGCCGCCCGAGGGCGAACATCGCCGTCCGTTTCTGCGACTGCGTGCTGAGCAGCGACTGCTGCGCGTTCATCACCTGAACGCGCGCCTGCAGCACATCCGAGATCGTCCCCGACCCCACCTGCTGGCGGCGCGTCGCGGCATCCAGGTTCTCCTGCGCCAACTTCACGTTCGCCTGCCCTACGGCGATCTGTTCCTGCGCCCGCAACACAGTGAAGAAGGCCTGCTTGACGGACAGCGCCACGCTGTAACGCTGCTCCCTCAAGGTGGCATCCGCCGCGGTCGCGTCTGCCTGCGCGGCGTGCAACCGCGCGATATTGCGGCCGCCGGCGAAGAGCGTCAACGAGCTGGACAGGCCTGCGTTGTAGCTGTTGCTGGACGGGCTGGTGACGACTGTGTTCGTCTCGGGGTTGAACCGCTGCGACCCTGACACCGACGCGCCCGTGGACATCGACAGGCTCGGCAGCATCGACGCCCACTGCTGTGTCACGCTCATGCGCGCCGTCTGTACGGAAGTCTCCGCCTGGACGATCTGCGGAAGCACGCGCAACGCCTGGTCCACGGCTTGCTGCATCGTCAAAGTGTCCGACGGCACCGGCATCTGAATGCCCGCCATGGTAGGCATCGATGTGTCCGGTGTGACCTGTGCGACGGACGTCGCCGGCCACAACGCGCCGGCAACCAGCAGCATCCCGGCTGCGGTCCGCCACCCTTGCATCCTCAACCCGTTCATGCTCGTCCCCTGGTGGTGATCGGCTGGTTTGTCGTCATCTAGACGCGCTCGGGGCCGGAAACGTTGGACGACCGGGAGACAACCCTGCAGGGCTGTCGTGTCATCCCATTGCCTGGTGAAACCCCGGTGCGCCGCTGATGGGTCCGGTCCACGCGATTCCCGTTGGTCCACGCGCCCGATCATGACCGTTCCCCCTGCGGGCACGCACCCTGCGTATTCCCGCGGGCGGCATCGTTCGACGCAGTGAAACAGAACCTAGAAAACGTGAGGTACTACATGTTCCAATCGAGGCTTTTGGCGCGAAGAACCCTCGCGCTTTTCGTCGCCCTGCTGGCCGCGTGCGGTGGCCAGCAGGACGCGCTGGCGCAGGAGCAGCAACAGCCATCCCAGAACCTCAAGCGTGAGCTGGGCACGGTTCCGGCCAACGTCGACACGCTCACCGCCGAGAACCTCTCGGCGACCTTCCGGGTGGCGGCCAAGATCGCGCTACCCGCCGTGGTCTTCATCAAGGTGGTGTCCAAGGAGCAGGCACAGCACCCGGAGATCCCACCGCAGCTGGCGCCGTTCTTCAACATCCCGAATCAGCCGCAGGTGCGGGAGGGCGCGGGTTCCGGGTTCATCTATACGAAGGACGGCTACATCATCACGAACCGGCACGTCGTGGCGAACGCGACGGATGTGCAGGTCACGCTGCTGGACGGACGGGTGTTCACCGCGAAGGTGGTCGGCGCCGATCCGAACACGGACATCGCCGTCATCAAGATCGACCCGAAGGACGGGAAACCGCTGCCGGTGTCGCACATCGGCAACTCGGACGACCTCCAGGTGGGTGACTGGGTGCTGGCGCTGGGGAACCCACTGGGCCTCCAGTTCACGGTCACGGCAGGCATCGTGAGCGCGAAGGGGCGCAGTATTGGCATTCTGCAGAATCAGGGCAACGGCAACGGACAGCCGAACCAGTCGGCGCTGGAGGCTTACATCCAGACCGATGCGTCCATAAACCCGGGCAACTCGGGCGGACCGTTGGTGAACCTGCTGGGCCAGGTGGTGGGCATCAACTCGGCCATCATTTCGTCCACGGGCGAATACGCCGGCCAGGGCTTCGCCATTCCCGTCGACCTGGCCATCCGCGTGGCGAAGGACCTGATCAAGTACGGACACGTGCGCCGGCCGCGGCTGGGCGTGTTGGTCGGCCCTGTGAGCGATGCCGACGCACAGCTCTATAAACTGCCCAGGATCTCGGGCGCGCTGGTGAGCCAGGTGCAGAAGGGTAGCCCAGCGGACGAGGCGGGTCTGAAGATGGGGGACGTGATCGAAACCGTGAACGGTGACTCCATCCAGACGAATGTCGACCTGACCACGAAGCTGGCGCGCCTTGAGCCGGGCGACGTGGTGACACTGGGCATCATGCGGAACGGCAAGCCCACGAGGGTGAAGGTGAAGCTGGGTGAGTTCCCGACGGAGAAGACCCAGGAGACCACAACCGACAACCGGCCGCGCGCCGAGCGACTGCTGGGCTTCAAGACCACGAACCTGACCAACGACATCGCCAGGCAATGCCAGGTGCCGTCGGGGGCCGGCGTCGTGGTCACGTCGGTGGATCCCATCAGCCCGGCCGCAGGACGAGTGGGGCGTTGCACCGTCGTGCTGTCCATCAACGGCAAGAAGGTGAACAGCCCGAGTGATGTGGAGCACATCGCCGCCGACCTGAAGTCGGGCGACGTGGTTTCCTTGAAGATCATCGCAACGGGCCAGACGGAACCGCAGATCACCAACTACCGGATCCGCTGATCCACGGCGGTGCGGGCGACCAAGTCGCCCGCGCCCTTCGTATGTCGCTCCTCCAGCCCGCTCAGCGCACCTGCGTCTCACCGACGCCGTCGTCCGCGTCTGCCCCCGGAATCCACAACCGGATCGTCGTGCCCACGCCCGGTTCGCTGTCCGCCTCGATGGCCCCACCCCATCCCTCCACCAGACGTCGCACGATGGCGAGACCCAGGCCGGTGCCCGAGGAGCGCGTCGAGAAATGCGGTTCGAAGATCCGGGCCAACTGGTCGCGCGGGATCCCCTCCCCGTCGTCCTGGACGCTGACCACCACACCCCCATCCCGCCCGCGCACGCGAACGCCCACCGAACCGAACCCCTCCACCGCCAGGCGTGCGTTTTCCAGAAGGTTGAGAACAACCTCTTTCAGCTCCGACGCGCGAGCCATGGCGGGGGGCGGCGCGTCCACTTCCAACCGGTATTCGATATCCTCGTCGCCCGCCATATACAGCGTCAACGCCTCCCGTACTACCACCGGGACATTGACCGCTTCCAGCGGACCCGCAGCTTCCGCCGGTGCACCGTAGCGCGAGAATACGCGGGCGATCTCCGACAGACGCTCGATCTCGGCCAGGATCTCCTTCGCGTTTGTGTCCAGTACTTCTTCGAAATCGGGGCGTCGGTCCTTGAACACCCGTTGCACGTGCTGGACGGCCAGCTTGATGGGCGTCAACGGGTTCTTGATCTCGTGAGCCACCTGGCGCGCCATCTGCCCCCAGGCCAGAACGCGGGCCGTGTGCAGCTCGCGGGCTCGCGCCCGCTGGAGTCGGCGCGCCATCCGGTTGAACGACGCGAACAACTCGCCGAACTCGTCGCCTCGCTGCGCAGGCAGCCGCACGCTCAGACGTCCCGCCCCCACCGCGGCTGCACCGCGCCGTAGCGCGCCCAGCGGCCCGGCCAAGGCCCGACCGACGAGCACGGAAAGCCCCAGGGACAGCAACCCCCCCACGAGGGCAGCGAACAGCACCAGGTGCAGCAGCTCGCGCTGGCGGACGGCGACATCGCCGGCGGACAGCCAGACGGGCACGCCGAGCGTGCCGGCAGGTAGCATCCGGCGGTATGCCACCAGGTAGTGACGCCCCGCAAGCTCCCGCGTGTCCACGGTGTGGATCTCTTCACCTGTTTCAAGCAGTCGGTAGACCGACGGCGGCATCCATGCGCCGTAGAGGCCCAGGTCCAGCGCTTCGGGCGACGAAGCCTCGATCAGCTCACCCTTGTGCAGGTAGAGCACCTCTTCTCCGATGCGGGCCGACAGCTCCGGCAGATCCGTGTCCGGAAACGTGGTCGCGGCTTCCGCCACGGCACGCTCCGCCACGACGCGAGCGGAGCGCACAACCTCCTCGGCCAGCGCCTGATACGTCGCCCAGCCGAAGATCACGGTGGGCAGCAGGAAGAAGGCGAAGAGCGCCAGGGTGACCCGTGCGCGGAAGCTGGCCAGCCAGGCCGCCCAGCCACCCGGCGGCACCGGCGGATCGCCGCGGGCGAGCCGACCCACGGCCCAGAGCAACAGCAGAAATGCCAGGTCTGCTGCAATCACCAGCATGCCCCTGGCGAACCGCACTCCGGCCGGTGGCAACCGGTACTCCAGATGCGCCTCGTAGTAGCCCGTGGGATACGGCACCGTGGTCTCGCTGCGCCAGCCCGTGTCCGTCGCTCGCCAGCGAACGCGGCCGGGTACCTTCTGCGACAACACGGAAGCCGGCACCAGCTCGAGGCGCATCTGCGAGGTGCTCTCACCACCCAGCAGCTGCGCCAGGGGCGAGGTCCGCTCGAACTGCCGCCGCGGCGCCACCACCACCGAGACCACGCGCCCCTTTTCCAGAGGCACCGCCAGGACCTCGTTCACCTCCGCTTCGCCGTGCACCGCCTGTGTCAGCGACACGTCCTGCCGCCGGGCTCGATCCAGGATCCGGGTCAGGAAGGCGGGCGGCCGTTCCCGCGGGGCGTTGACCCCACCCAGCGGCAGCACCACCAACGCCTGGTCATCGGTGCTCCAAAGCGTCAGGTTCAGCGGATACGGTTCGCGCGCGAGCCCACTAGCCAACCATGCGCCGTACAGCAGCCGCGTGCTGTCCGCTCCCCGTTCCTGCTGCGCCTGTACTTCGTCCGCAAAGCGCCGCAGCACGTAGTACAGAAACGGATCCGCACGCGTCCCCAGCGTGTTGAGCTGCTGTTCCGCGTTCCTCAGCTGGGCCTCGCCGCTCAACGTCCAGGTATGCGGCACCACGGCCGTGGCGGCCAGGAACCCCGCCGCCAGCCAGCGCACCAGCCGCTGTCCGCGGCCGTCGTACGGCGCCAGCGCTAACGCCAGAAGCATGCACGGAACTGCCCAGAGGGCCAGCAGTGCGGGATCCACCACATGGCCCAGGCGCCAGACCGCCAGCAGGACGACAACGAGAATGAACACCAGGGCCAGACCGGCACCGCCGGCCAGCCAGCGACTGCGCCGCCCTACGCCCCGTCCACGCGGCAGGGCCAGTCTCGCCACCAGCGTGAACAGGACCAGCGCGGCGACCTGGAACCCCAGCCAGAGAGGCGCACCGCCCTGGAGCATGTCCGATGCAGCGCTCTTCTGGAGCAGCCACATGCCGCCGGCGAACACGACCGCCACGCCTGCACCACCCAACACGATCCGCCAGTAGAAGGACCGGTTCCGACGCGAGCGGTCGTGATACGTGGCCATGAGCGCCGCGGCCGGCAGCAGGGTCACGAGCACGCTCTCCAGCACAATGTCTCCGGGCATCGGCAGCACGAAAAGCATCGGCGAGAAGAGGCGTTGCAAGCCCAGCGTACGACCCAGCGGCGCAACCAGCAGCGCCGCAGCCAACGCCAGCAGGGGCATCGCGCTCGCTGCACCCCGCCGGTGTTCCACCGGCCGCAGCCACGCCGCGGACAGGAAGATGAACACGACCAGCAGAAGCATGGAGACAATGCGCCGTCCGGCGGTGGCGACCTCCGTGCGCTGGCCCGCCTGGTCCGGCGCAGCGAACGTGGCATGCACAATCGTGTCGCCCGCCGCCACCAGACTCCAAGCCGCGTCCGGCGCACCTCCGACGGCGAAGCGCGGACGTTCACCCGTTACCCTGGCGAAGCGCGATGCGAACCCCGGCCCCGACTGTTCACCCGGCAGATCGGTTTCCAGCAGGACGGCCACGGCCACACGGCGATGGTACCGAGGCACCGGCCGCATGAAGTAGAGGTAGCCGAACAACGGCCGCTCCCCATAGAAGATCGACCGGGACCCGCTCCGCACCGGATCCGGGATCGGCCCCCGGTGATCGCCCGCCCACGCCACGGGCTGTCCTACGCTGTCGAACGCCACGATCGCCTGCACACCGGACCGTCGCTGCAGCCCGCCCAGGGCGTCGAAAAGCGTGTCCCCGCCGGAAGCGGAACGTTGCACCGCCGCCTCCACCACCCTGCGGCCGCGTTCCACGAGACCATCCATGCGACGCCCCAGCTCGGCCGCGTGCGCCCCTTCCCGGGCCTTCGAATACGACGTCCAGTCGGACGCCACGCGATACAACCGATGTTCGATCGCCGTCGCCGACACCAGTGCCAGCAGCATCACGCCACAACCGACGTACATCAGGTCTCCTCGCACCCCGCCCCACCGACGCTGACGCCACGTCAGCCACGCCCCGATCACCAGCAACACCAGCGATGCCACGATGTAGGACGTTCGCAGCTCGCGCGCCCACACCAGCAGCAGCACGACCGAAACGTACGCCGCCGCCAGGGCCGCGGTGTATGACGCTACGCCGCGTCCACCCTCCACCGCGCCCTCCGATGAGGGCGCGGACGACGCCCGAGCCGCATCATTGGGCCGTGGCACCGCACGTCCTCGTCGTGGGATGAACCATGAGCCAACTCATGAGCACTCTCTGTCTCGAAGACCTCAGCTGGGTGGATGTCGCCGCCCACCTTGCCCGCGACCCACGCCTCCTCATCCCCGTCGGCGCTCTCGAGCAGCACGGACCCCACCTGCCCCTCGGAACCAACGTTCGCATCGCCGACCGCATGTGCAACGACCTGTCCCGGGAGCATGACATCCTCCGCGCTCCCGCGTTCCATTTCGGCGTGAACCACACCATGCCCCGCACCTTCGCCGGCACCGCGGGCCTCCATCGCAAGACGCTGCACCGCGCTCTCAACGAGCTCCTAGCTTCGTGGGAAGCTCACGGCGTAAGCGAATTTATCCTCATCACCGGGCACAGGCACCGCTCACACCTGGAAGCCCTCTCCACTCTCGTTACCGATTACGCACGCGTGCGCGTCGTCGATTTCTGGGATGTCGACATCGGCGACCTCGTCAGCACCGCAGGCCCGGAGTACGCGGGCGAGGCCGAAACGTCTCTCATGCTACACCTGTTTCCCACACTCGTGCACATGGACCGCGCTCGGGACTTCCCGGCAAACACCGACACACGAAGTACACCGCCCATCGACGGCGGACCCGGCTCCGTCGGCACGCCTACCCGCGCCGCGCCCGACACCGGTCGCCTCATCTACGACCGCATGCTGGCCGCCATCCAAAAGGCCGTATTCTTCCGCCCGGAAGACCGGGATTCAGACACCTTGTGACCCCGGAACTGCGAACATCGGCCCCCGCCGGGGGTAGTCCCATGCTACGCACCAAGGGAGGTGACATGCTCGCAAAATCCTGGATCCCGCTGATCCTCGCCCTGATGCCCGCCGCCCTTTCCGCACAGAGCACCACGCTCGACCAGGGCAGCTTCGATATCTCGGTCAATGGCCAACGGGTCGGCACCGAACGGTTCGCCATCCGGCGCATTGGTAGCGAACCAGGCGCCAGCATCGTTGCCAGCAGCCGCATCGTGCGCGATAACGGCGCGCAGGAGATCAGGACATCCCTCCAGCTACAGGGCAACCCACCGCGACCCACCGGGTACGAGTTCGTCGTCCAGGGGGACGCCGCACAGCGCATCCTCGCCCGTGCCGACGGCGATCGCTTCACTGTCCGCTTCATTTCTCACGAAGGCGAACGGATGCGCGAGTACCTCATCCGGGGCCGCGCCGCCCTGCTCGACGACGGTATCGCCCACCAGTACTATTTCCTGCGCGCCTTGATGGGATCCAGCTCCACCGCCAACCTGACGCTCATCGTTCCCAGTCGCAGCCGCCAGACCACCGCCCGCATCCAGGTCGACGGCCAGGACACCATCCAGATCGACAACCGTCCCATCGCCGCCACCGAGTACACACTCCGGCCGGCCGGCTCCGGGGAGCAACACTTCTGGACGGACGATCAGGGCCGTGTCCTGCGCGTCTCCGTCCCCGATCGCGGCTTCATCGCGCAACGTGCCGCGCCGCCCGGCTGAGCCGCCATTGACGGATGCTCCAAACGATTAGATCGTTGTCTAAATGTCCGGCCGCCAGCGTTTCGCTGTAGGCGTGCGTCTTTCGAGACGACGTATGGGGCGAGCCGGCGGGACCTGGTTGAAACCCAGGTGGCGAGCGGGGCGTACGGACCACGAGTGGTGGGGCGAGCAGACGTGGAGTGCCCGCCGCCCGGCGGGCGGCCTGTCCGGCCCCGGACCCGGGAACAGTGCGAAGAGAGGACTGCGGTGTATAGCAGATATGTCGGTGTGTTGACGGCGGGGGTGACGCTTCTACTGCTGACGTCGGCGGGGGCTGTGCGTGCGCAGCAACCGGCGACATTGTCGTTGGAGGAGGCGGTGTCGCTTGCCCGGAAGAACAATCCGGATTACCTGGCGCAACTGAACAACGAGGGCGACGCGGACTGGGCGGTGAGGGCGGCGTACGGTGCCCTGCTACCGTCGGCATCATTGAACGGGGGACTGCAGTACCAGGCATCGGGTCCGGCGTTGTACGGGAGCCTGACGGGCGCCGACATCGGCATGGCGCGCAGCCCGTCGTACTACTTCTCCAACTATTCCATCGGCCTGGGCTACCGGTTGTCGGGCGCGACCTTTTTCAATGTGGGTCAGAAGAAGGCGGATCGTCGGGCAACGGAAGCGAACGTCCAGGCCGCGGCATTGTCGCTGGAGACGGCGGTGAAAGGGCAGTACCTGGCGGTGTTGCGGGCGCGTGACGCGGTGGAGCTGGCGCAGCAGGAGCTGCAGAGCGCGGAAGAGAACATGAAGCTCGCGCAGGCGCGGGTGGAAGTGGGCTCGGCGATCGAGTTGGAAGCGCAGCAGGCGGAAGTGCAGCGTGGGCGGGCGGAAGTGAACCTGTTGCAGGCAGAGACACAGCTGAAGGGCGAGAAGCTGAATCTGATGCAGCAGATCGGCGTGGAGCTGAACACGGACGTGAAGCTGACGACGGAGTTCCCGGTATTCGAGCCGACGTGGAGCACGGACAGCCTGGTCCAGATGGCGCTGGCGAATCATCCGCAGCTTCACGCGGCGGAAGCCACGGCCGATGCGGCGAAAGCGGGGGTGCGCATGGCCAAGATGGCGTACTACCCGAGCCTGTCGCTGT
Source organism: Gemmatimonadota bacterium (assembly GCA_037388885.1). Taxonomy (GTDB): domain Bacteria; phylum Gemmatimonadota; class Gemmatimonadetes; order Longimicrobiales; family RSA9; genus JARRJS01. Next base: position 58,414 of record JARRJS010000038.1, on the reverse strand, counting down.
CGGCCGGCTGGTCCGGGTTCACGCGCCAGGTGGGCGACCCGCAGTACCTGATCAACCAGGCCCGGTCGCAGGTGCAGAGCGCCCGGCAGACCTGCGAGCTCTCACTTCAGATCGCGTCGCTGTTCACCACGCCCCCACCGGGCCTGCCCACCGACTGCAGTAACTACGTGCTGACGCAGGCGGACGAGCAGCAGATCCTGGATGCCAACAGGGTGTGGCCGTTCAAATTCGAGCATCAGCCGTTCTCCGCTCAGCTGCAGATTTCGCTGCCCATCTTCCAGGGCCTGTCGCGCCAGCGGCAGGTCGAGGCGGCGCGTGTTGCCCGAGAGGATGCCCAGTACCGGCTGCACGCGGAACAGCTCCAGCTGAAGACGCAGGTCCAATCGGCGTACTTGACCCTCCAAGCGGCGTACCGGGCGGTCGGCATGGAGAAGAAGAACAGCGATGTGGCCGACAAACAGCTTCAACTGGCGCGGGAGCAGTACCGGGTGGGATCCAGTTCGTTCGTGGATCTCATGCAAGCGGAAACGCTGAAGGCGCAGGCGGACCAGTCATACCTGCTGGCGGTCTATGCGTATCAGGATGCGCTTTCGGCGCTCGATTCAGCCGTCGGCAAGCCACTGCGGGATGAGGGGAGCTCACGATGAGCAAGAGACGGAAGGTCGTGCTGCTGCTGCTGGCTGTCGTCGTGCTGGGCACGATCATTGTCGCGGCGGTGAAGAGCGGGTCGGGCTCGGAGGTCGCCGTGCGGGTGGAACCGGTGACGCGCCGCGACCTGGTGGCGATGGTCCGGGCCAGCGGCTGGGTGCGCCCGCATCGCGCGGTGGACGTGCAGTCGGATATCATGGGCCGCGTGACGGCCCTGCGGGTGAAGGAAGGCGACGTCGTAAAGCGGGGTGCCGTACTGCTGCGGATCGACCCGTCGCAATACGAAGCGGCGGTGGCGCAGGCGAAAGCGGCAGTGAGCGCGGCGCGGGCGCGCGAGGCGCAGACCCGGGCCTCGAAGCTGCAGGCGGACCAGGCACTCGCGCGGGCGCAGCAGATGCGCCAGCGGGACTCGACGCTGGTGAGCCCGCAGGCGCTGGAGGACGCGCAGACGCAGGCCCGTGTACAGGCGGCGCTGGAAGAGGCGGCGCAGTACGGGGTCGAACAGTCTGTCGCGGCGCTGCGGCAGGCCCAGGACCAGCTCGGCAAAACGGTGATCCGGGCGCCCATCGACGGGGTGATCACGCGGTTGAACGTGGAGGAAGGAGAGACGGCGGTCATCGGCACGATGGCCAACCCCCGCAGCCTGCTGTTGACCATCAGCGATATGAACAACATGGAAACGGTGGTGCGGGTAGACGAGACGGACGTGCCGTCCATCGCGCTGGGCGACAGCGCGAAGATCCTCATCGACGCCTTCCCGAAGCGGGAATTTGTCGGTCACGTTACGGAGATTGCCCACAGTTCCGTGGTGGCGCCCGAGGATCGCAATGCGTTGAGCAACCAGTCCTCGGCAGTGGACTTCGAGGTGGTGCTCACGTTGGACAGCCCGCCACCCATCCTACGACCGGACCTGTCGGCCACGGCGGAGATCGTCACGGCGGTTCGACCGAATGCGCTGTCCATCCCCATCATCGCGCTGACGGTGCGGGAGAAGAAGGACGTGGAACCCCTGCCGCAGGAAACGCCGGAGGCGCAGGCGGCTGCAGCTGATCTGGACGCGAACAATCAGGACGTGGAAGGCGTCTTCCTGGTACGGGATGGCAAAGCGACGTTCGTCCCGGTGAAGGTGGGCATCACGGGGCAGGAACACTTCGAAGTGCTGGACGGTCTGGCCGAAGGCGATACCGTCGTGGCAGGTCCGTACGAGGCCATCCGCAGCCTCACGAACGGCAAGGCGATCCGTATCACGGGTCAGGCGGGGGCCCCTGCAGGGGAAGGGTGAGCGAATGAACGAGATGGTGATCCGGACCCAGGGTCTGAAGAAAAACTACGTTCTGGGCGCCGAGACGGTGCACGCCCTGCGCGGCATCGACCTCGAGGTCCAGCGCAACGAATACCTCGCGATCATGGGTCCGTCCGGCTCGGGCAAGTCGACGCTCATGAACCTGATCGGCTGCCTGGACACGGCATCCGAAGGCGAATACTGGCTGAACGGCACGGCCGTCTCGCAGCTCACGGACGACCAGCTGGCCCAGATCCGGAACCGCGAGATCGGCTTCGTTTTCCAGACCTTCAACCTGCTGCCGCGGGCGACGGCGCTGCACAACGTCGAGCTACCGCTCATTTACGGCGGACAGTCGCGCAAGGAGCGACGCGAGCGTGCGGAGCACGTGCTGGAGCGCGTGGGGTTGGCCGACCGCATGACGCACCGACCGGCCGAGCTGTCCGGCGGACAGCGTCAGCGCGTGGCCATCGCCCGAGCGCTGGTCAACGGCCCGGCGATCCTCCTCGCCGACGAGCCGACGGGGAACCTGGACACGCAGACCGGCGTGGAAATCATGCAGCTGTTCGGAGAGTTGTACGAATCGGGGCAGACCATTGTGTTGGTAACGCACGAGCACGAAATCGCGCAGAAGGCGCGGCGCACGATCCTGCTGCGCGACGGTGCAATCGAGAGCGACAGAGTGAACGGACAGCGGAACGTTCTGGTGTAAGATGAGCCCCCGCGAGGCAATCCGACTGGCATTCCAGCAGATTCGCGCCCAGAAGCTGAAGAGCTTCTTCGGCGTGATCGGCGTGGTGATCGGCGTGATGTTCCTCATCGCAGTCATCACCATCGTGCAGGGAATGAACCACTACATGGAAGTGGACTTCGCCCGGAAGATTTACGGGCTGAACACCCTCACGGTACGCCGCACCCCCTCGGTCCAGATCAACACCAGCCGCGAGCAATGGCGAGCGTGGCGACGTCGGCCCCGCTTGAAGCTGGCGGACGCGGACGCTATCCGGAACCAGCTGCGTGTAGGTGGCCTGGTCGCCGTGGAAAGCGAGAGCATGGGCCAGGTCAAGTCGGAGCGCGGCGTGGAGGTGGAGAACGTCCTGCTCACCGCCGCCTCCGCGGACTACTTCCGGATTCGCGAATACGACGTCTCCCGGGGCCGCCTCTTCGGCCCGCTGGAGGATGAGGCCGGATTGCCGGTCGTCGTGCTGGGCTCGGAAACCGCCAACAAGCTGTTCGGATCGCTGGACCCCATCGGTCGCACGGTCCGGATCAACAGCTTCCCCTTCACCGTTATCGGCGTGCTCAAGCCCCAGGGCTCCATCTTCGGCTTTTCCCTCGATAATCGTGCCATTGCACCGGCCCGGTCGCCCCTGGCCCGAATGACGAATCCGCACGGCATCGTGGACCAGATCTTGATCCGCACCTGGGACGCGACGACCCTGGAAACCGCTCGCTACCAGGTCGAGGCCATCATGCGGGTGCGCCACCGACTGCGACCCACCCATGCCAACGACTTCGTGGTGGAGACCAAGGACGAGTCGATGGCCTTCTGGAAGAAGATCAGCAATATCCTGTTCATCGCGTTCCCGGGGCTGGTGGGTATCGCCCTGGTCGTCGGCGGCATGGTGATCATGAACATCATGCTCATGTCGGTCGTGGAACGGACGCGGGAGATCGGCATGCGGAAGGCCGTCGGGGCGAGGCGCCGTGACATCCTGATGCAGGTGCTCGTGGAATCGAGCGCGCTCTCCGGGTTCGGTGCGTTGGTCGGGATCAGCCTGGGCCTCGGCATGGCGAAGGTCATCGCAGCGGTCTCGCCGCTGCCAGCTTCGGTTGCACCGTGGTCCATCATTCTGGCGACGGCGATGGGGCTGGGCGTCGGCGTGCTGGCGGGCCTCTACCCCGCCTCCCGGGCGGCGCGCCTGGATCCCGTCGTGGCCCTGCGGGCGGAGTAGCGCATGCGCATCGAGAACCTGGGCGAAGGGATTCTGCTGGCGCTGGATCAATTGCGGGCGAACAAGTTCCGCTCCATCCTGACCATTCTCGGCGTGGTGATCGGCGTGGCGACCGTGATGGCCATGAGCGCCATGGTGACGGGCATCCGGTCGGAGGCGCTGTCGGGCATCGAGGCGGCCGGCCCCAAGAACTTCATGCTGATGCGCTACGACGTGTCCGAAGTCCGCGTCACCAACGAGCACGGCCCGCCGTGGGGGAACAATCCCAAGGTGACGGTGGACGAGATCGAGCACCTGCGCTCGCAGCCGGCGGTACGCCAGGTTATTGCCAGCCTGGACATGAACGCAGAAATGCAGGCCATAGGTGCACCGGTGAGCGGCATCCACATCTCCGGGAACAGTGCGGGGTGGGACGAGTTCACCATGGGCAAGTTCAGCGCCGGCCACAACTTCCTGCCGTCGGACGTGAAATCCTCGCGTCAGGTGGTCGTCCTGTCGAAGCCGCTGGCGGACAAGCTCTACGGGTCGCTCGATCCGCTGAATCGCCTGGTGCGGATCCGGGGCCTGCCGTTCCAGGTGATCGGCATCTTCGATCGGGAGGCGAACATCTTCGGCGAGGCAGCGAACAACTTTGCCGTCGTCCCCTATACCACGGCCCTGAAGTCGCTCGGGGCATGGGACGGGATGCTGGGTGCGCTCGTGGTGACGGCGCCGGACGCCACGCAAAACGAAGCCATGGACGAGGTCATCACGGCCATGCGTACCATGCGCGGCCTTCGACCGGCCCAGGCCAACAACTTCGCCGTGATCCGGCAGCAGGCGCTGCTCGACATGTTCAATCGGATCACGACGCTGTTCTTCGCCGTGATGATCGGGCTTTCCGCCGTCGCGCTGCTGGTGGGCGGCGTGGGCGTCATCGCCATCATGATGATCTCCGTCACGGAGCGGACGCGCGAGATCGGCGTCCGCAAAGCCATTGGCGCTACGCGCCGCGAAGTGCTGTGGCAGTTCCTCTTCGAAGCGACCACCCTCACCCTCGCCGGCGGCGCGCTTGGCATGGTGCTCGGTGGAGGTCTGGCCTTCCTGATCCAGACCCTGACGCCCATCCCGGCGTCGGTGCCGCTGTGGGCGGTTCTGCTGGCCCTTCTCATGGCCGTGGTCGCCGGCGTCGCATTCGGCATGGTGCCCGCATGGCGCGCCTCGCGCATGGACCCCGTCGAAGCACTCCGCTACGAATGAGCGTTGATCTGCTGGCCATCGTCGCGCACCCGGACGACGCCGAGCTACTGTGCGGCGGCACACTCATCCGGGCGAATGACCAGGGCTATCGCACGGGCGTGCTGGACCTGACAGGCGGGGAAACGGGCACGCGCGGTTCGGCCGAGCTGCGTGCCGGAGAAGCGGCGCAGGCGGCGGACATCCTGGGTCTGTCCGTGCGTCGCAACGTCAGCCTGCCGGATGGCGCCCTCCAGAACACGCCCGCGACGCGCGCAGCGGTGGCGGCGGCGGTGCGGGAGCTCGCACCTCGTACCGTGATCCTCCACTGGCCGAAGGGACGCCACCCGGACCACCGCGTGGCCAGTGAGCTGGGGTACGACGCCTGTTTCCTGGCGGGCCTGCGAAACGCCGACATCCCCGGTGACCCGCACCGGCCGCACAAGGTGCTCTACGCTGCGTCGTTTCGTGAAGACGCGGGCCAGCCACGCTTCGTCGTGGACATCACGGACCAGGTCGACCGCAAGCTGGAGGCGATCTTCGCCTTCCACTCGCAGTTCGAAGGCAAGACGTGGGCGGGCGAGGTCTTCGGAGGCGAGCGGCCCCTGCGCGACCAGATCCTGGCACAGTGCGCGCATTACGGCTCCCTGATCCGGCGACCCTACGGCGAGCCGTTCTGGACCCGGGAGACTGTGCGTGTCGACGATGTGGTGGATATGGCGGTCGCTACGTTCTGACGTCGGGAGCCTGAACAGCGTCAGACCACACAGTCCACCTCGATCAGCAGCCGGCGCCAGCTCGGCACATCGTCCCCGGACACCCGTACCGCGCGGGCAACGACCCGGCCTCCCCGTAGCAACCATGGCGCGAGCCACGTCTCGATCTCCGGGGGCAGATGGCCCAGCAGGTCGCCGTCCGGCAGATGCACCCAGACGCCGGGATCGGCATCCAGCGGCGGGTCCGGCACCAGAAGAAGCTCGTCGCCGGGTTGGAGACGTTCGAGGTGGTCCGCCCGGTCCGCGAAGACGGTCCCGTGAACGGTCGCCCGGAACCGTTGCGGTAGCTCGGGCGGAAGAGCCGGTGGCAGGAATTGTTGAATCACAGTCATTTACAAACTAAGGGCAGGACGGGGGGCGGCCAAGGGCTACCGACCTGACCTCGGATCCTCGGCGGCGGCCCGGGTTATCAGGGGGGCAATGATGAGCGAGGCGATCTATCTGGACCATGCGGCGACGACGCCCGTGCGCGCCGAGGTGCGGGAGGCGATGGCGCCGTATTACGAGGGGCGCTGGGGCAACCCGTCGAGCACGCATCGGTGGGGTCGCGAGGCGCACACGGCGCTGGAGGAAGCCCGGGAGCGCGTAGCCGCGGCACTCGGTGCTGAGCGGTCCGAGATCCTGTTCACCAGCGGTGGCACGGAAGCGGACAACCTGGCGGTTCTGGGCCGTTGGCGTGCGACGGGTGGCGGCATCGTGTGCTCGGCCATCGAGCACCGCGCGGTGCTGGATGCGGCACGCATGGCGGCGCGTCGGGGTGCGCGGCTGCAGATCCTGGGCGTCGATGCGCGCGGCGTGGTGGAGTTGGCGGCACTGGACGAAGCGCTGCATGAACAGCCGGCATTGGTGTCGATCATGTGGGGAAACAACGAAGTCGGGACCCTGCAACCCATCGCGGACATCGCAGCGCGCTGCCGGGCCACAGGGGCGACGTTCCATGCGGACGCGGTGCAGGCGTTCGGCCGTGTTCCGGTCCGGGTGGACGAGACGCCCGTAGATCTCGTGTCGGTGTCGGGACACAAGATCGGCGGTCCGAAAGGCGTCGGTGCGCTGTTCGTGCGCGCCGGCGTCCGACTGGAGCCGCTGGTGTGGGGCGGTGGTCAGGAGCGGGACCTGCGACCAGGCACGCAGAACGTCGCGGGCGCCGTGGGCTTGGCTACCGCCGCAGAGTTGGCCGTGCAGGAACGGGACGCCGAGTCGGCGCGCCAGGCGATGTTGAGGGACCGCCTCGAGGTCGGGCTGACAGCGAGCGTTCCGGGCCTCACCGTGAGCGGTAGTGGCGCGCCGCGTCTGCCCCACGTGCTGAACGTGACGATACCGTCCGTGGACCAGGAGATGACGCTCGCCGCCTTGGACCTGGAAGGCATTGCGGCCTCCGGCGGATCGGCGTGTCACAGCGGCGTGGTGGAACCGAGCCACGTGCTGGTGGCCATGGGCCGCATTACCGAACGGGTGGCCTCCCTGCGCTTCTCTCTGGGCCGCACCACGACGGACGCGGAGATCGACCGGGCACTGGCCGTCGTGCCGCGGGTCGTCGGACGGGCGCGTGAGACGCCCGGTGTCGCCAGCCCGCGCGGCACGCCGGGGGCAGCGTGAGCGAGACCGTGCTGGTCGCCATGTCCGGTGGCGTGGATTCTTCCCTGGCCGCGGCGCTGCTCGTGGAACGTGGCTACCGGGTCATCGGTGCCACCATGAAGACGTTCTGCTACGCAGAAACCCAGGCCCACGGACGCACATGCTGCGGGTTGGACGGCATCATGGACGCCCGTCGCGTTTGTGAGAAGCTCGGCGTGCCACATTACGTGTTCGATATGGAGGACTCGTTCGGCGCGGCGGTCATGGACGACTTCGTGAACGAGTACGTGGCCGGCCGCACGCCCAACCCGTGCGTGCGGTGCAATTCCAACACCAAGATCCCGGATCTGCTGCGTCGGGGACGGATGCTGGGCGCGGACCGGATCGCCACGGGCCATTACGCCCGCATGCTCGGGGACGGCGCTGGACAGAGCATCGCCCTGAGCTCGGATGAGGCGAAGGACCAGACGTATTTCCTGTGGGGCGTCCCCCGGGAGGTCCTGCCCCACCTCATGTTCCCCGTCGGGGAGCTCACGAAGCCGGAGGTGCGTGAGCGGGCCCGGGACCTGAAGCTGGCGACGGCTGATAAGCCTGAGTCCCAGGAGATCTGCTTCGTGCCAACCGGCGACTATGGGGACTTCCTGGCCGATCGGCTGGGCTCCACCCACCCGGCGCTGTCGGAGGGTGAGCTGGTCACCCGGCACGGGGACGTGGTCGGCCGCCACGACGGTTACGGGCGCTACACCGTAGGGCAGCGGAAGGGCCTCGGCGGAGGGCACGGACGTCGCCTCTACGTGCTGGGCGTGGTGCCGGCCGAAAATCGCGTGGTGGTGGGCACCGACGACGAGCTCTATCAAGACGTCGTCGTCCTGGGCGACGTGAACTGGCTGACAACGGCGCCGGAGGCCGGGGCCAGCGTGCGGGTCCGACTACGGCACCGCGCTTCGCTGGTAGACGCCACCTTGGAATCGACGGACGACGATGCGGTCCGGCTGCGGCTGGCGACACCACAGCGCGCCGTGACGCCGGGTCAGTCGGGAGCCGTGTACCAGGGGGACATCCTGCTAGGCGGCGGCCGCATCCGCTGAGGCGCTGACTACTTTAGGGATTGCGCCTCATCCAGCAGAGACCGCAGCTCTTCCGTCGACAGCTTTGCCAGCCGCTTCTGCGCTGCCGCGAGGGACGCGTCCTGCTCCACGTAGCGTGCGCGCCGCGAGGGGTCGCTCACGCAGTGAAAGATGATGTGTGCGTGGTCGGAGGCGCCGAATGCGCCCGTCGTCGCGTACGCCTCCCAGATCAGCAGGTCCGGGTCCTGAAAGCTGCGGCTCATCTCACCTAGTATTTGAGGGTGGACGCCTCGGCAAATTCTCGCATGAGGCGCTCCTGCTCCGGACTCAGCTCCTCCGGTACCGTGATCTTCACCTTCACGTACTGATCGCCCCGCCGGTCGACCTTCTGGATGCCTTGCCCGGCGATCCGGAAGCGCGTTCCCGACTGCGTGCCAGGCGGGATCTTCAACGTCACACGCTTCCCATCGACCGTACGCACGCGGATCTTGGAGCCCAGAGTCGCCTGCGCCAGATTGATGGGCACCGTGCAATGGATATCCAGGCCATCGCGCCGGAAGAACCGGTCCGGTTTCACCTGGAACACGATGATCAGGTCGCCCGGCGGGGCCACCGCGCTCGCCCTGTCCCGACAGCCGCATGCGCGAACCGGCCTCCACGCCGGCCGGCACGTTGACTCGGATCTTGCGATCCTGCCGGACCTGACCGCTGCCGCCACAGGCGGTGCACGGCGTTGCCGGTGTCTGGCCACGGCCATAGCATGCCGGGCAGGGACGGCTCACCGCGAACCCGCCCTGGCCAAAGGAGATGGTCCCGGTCCCCTTGCACTCGGGGCACGTCTTGAGGCTGGTACCCGGTTTCGCACCGCTCCCGTTGCAGACGGTGCACTCTTCCGTGATGGGCACCGTGATGTCGATCTTGCCGCCGCGCGCCGCCAGGCCGAACGAGATCTCGACCGTGTACTCCACGTCCGCGCCGCGTTGGGTGCCACGACCACCCCGCTGACGCCGCCGCTTGCCGAGGTCGAAGATGGATGAGAAGAGGTCGCCCAGGCCGCCTAGGTCGCCCAGGTCCTCCATGTTGAACGTCGTCTCGCCGCCCGGACGCTGCCGGCCCGTGAAGCCGAAGCCACCCAGGGGCCCCAGGCGTCGCATCTGATCGTACTTCTTCCGCTTCTCCGGGTCGGAGAGCACGGAGTAGGCTTCGCCGATCTCCTTGAAGCGGTCCGCAGCCTGCCCGTTATCCGGGTTGGCGTCCGGATGGTACCGTTTGGCCAGCTTGCGGTACGCCTTCTTGATCTCTTCGGGGCTGGCCTTCTCCGCCACGCCCAGAACCTGATAGTAGTCCTTCGTCGCCGTAGCCATGCCTGTCAGCTACCCGCCTCCGGATCGTACTTCTTCACCCCGACGCGCGCCGGACGCACCAGGATGTCCTTGAACCGATACCCCTTTTGGAACACGTCCGCTACGAGATCGTCTTCGTCCGGCTCCGCCGTGGGCACCGTCATCATGGCGTCCATCGTGGCAGGGTCGAACGGCTGGTCCTCGACATCCACGACCTCGAGTCCGGCCGTCTCCAGCAGTGTGCGCAGCTTGCGCTCGACCAGCCGGATGCCTTCCACGAACGATTCGACGGTCGCCGTCGTCGTGTCGTACTCCTCCACACGCTCCAGGTCATCCAGGACCTCGAGGAGCCCGGCCACCAGCTCCGCCTGAGAACGGACCCGGTGCTCCACGCGCTCCCGTTCATGACGCTTCCGGTAGTTGTCGAACTCCGCCGCCAAGCGGAGATGCCGGTCATTCAGGGCCTCCATATCGCGCCTGAGCTGTTCCAGCTCGTCCTCGGCGGACACGGTCGCCGCGCCCTCCTCGGCCTCCGCCGGCACGGCGTCCGCTTCGGCCCCGGTCCCGACATCATCGGGCGTCGCCATTTCCGCGTTCGTCTCCTGCACGGCTTCCGGCTCCCCCTGAGGTTCGCCGTTCGTACGCGGTGCGGACCCGTCGTCCGCTCGGTTCGACCGCGCCGATCTCTTTTTTTCCCTCATGGCCTCTGCCGTTCTGGGTTTGAATACGTATTGTGTTTTGCAATCCCGATACCAGCGAGGTGTGCCGATTCGGCAGCGCTAATCCGGCAGGTGTTTCGTGATCCACTCCCGGATCTCCGCATACCGTTCCGCCCGGTTCTCCTCGTGCAGCAGCTCGTGGAAGGCGTCGGGGATTACTCGCACCGTCACATCCAGGGCCTGCAGCGACCGCGCAAACGCCACCGCTTTGTCGGTGTCCACCAGCTGGTCCGCGCCCGACAGCAGAAACAGCAGAGGCACGTTCAGACGTTCGCTGCGCTGAAGGGCAAGGCCCATGGCGGTGGACATTTCCGAGAAGAGCCGGGGTGTGATGTGATCGTGCACGAGAGGGTCCTCCTCGTAGCGCGTCACCTCACCGGCGTCGTGGGACAGCAGTGCGGCGTCCAGGCGGGTTCGGAACGGAAACGCCGGCAGGAACCGGTTCAGGGTGGTCGCCAGAGTCACCTTCCAGCGCGGCGTTTCCATGGCGGTCGCAAGCCAGGGCGACATGATGATCCCGCCCAGCAGGCCACTGTCGTACTCTTCCAGATACCGGGTGACAATCAGGCCGCCCATGGAGTGTCCCAGGATGAACAGCGGACAGCTCATGTCAACCAGCCCCTGCACTTCGCGCCGGAACCGGTCCAGATCCTGGAGCAGCACGTTGAAGCTGGCGACATGACCGCGTCGTCCTTCCGACACGCCGTGTCCGCGCAGATCCAGACCGAAGGTCGAGATGCGGTAACCGGCCATCGTGCCGGCGAACTCCTCGTAGCGGCCGATGTGCTCGCCGATCCCGTGGACGACGATGATGCCGGCCACGGGCCGTGCCACTTCCCACGTCCGGTAATGGATCCGGAGCCGGCCTACGCCTTCCAGGTAGCCGTGATGCTCCTGCACGTTGTCGGTCATGGCTCCTCCGACCTGAGCAGCTGCAACAGCGCCTCCAGCGCGGCTTGCGCGGAGCGTTGACGCACTTCGTCGCGCTCACCCGGGAACAGGAACCTGCGCGCCGTGACGCGTTCGGCCAACGCGGCTGCGATCCACACCGTACCCACGGGCTTGTCCGCGGTGCCACCTTCGGGTCCCGCAATGCCCGTGATGGCGACGGCCGCATCGGCCGACAGTACCCGACGCGCCCCCTCCGCCATAGCGCGGGCCGTCTCTTCGCTCACGGCGCCTTCCGCCTCCAGCACGTGTGCGGGCACGCCCAGAAGCTCCCGCTTCACCTGATTCGAATACGCCACCACTCCACCGATCAGGAACCGGGATGCGCCAGCGGCGTCGGTCAGGCGCTTCGCCAGCAGACCACCGGTGCAGCTCTCCGCCAGTGCCAGGCGTGTGTCCCGCGCCGCGAGCTCCTCTGCCACGACTTCGGCGAGGTCCGTTCCATCCAAGCCGTACACGTGATCCCCCACCCGGTCCCGGAGGGCGCGCTCCATGGCGTCCAGCGCGCCGTCGACCGAGTCCGCGTCCAGCTCGCCCCAGCTCGTCAGCCGGATGTCCGTGCCGGCGAACGAGGGAAGGAACGCCACGGTCAACGGTGCGGCGTCGCGCACGACGTCCGACACGCGCTCGGCGAGCGTCGATTCCGCGATCCCGCTGGTGCGCAGTGTTCGGGAGCGGATGGGCCGGCGGTCCGCCAGACGCACTTCAAGGCGCGGCAGCAGCTCTTCCTCCACGATCGTGCGCATCTCGTGGGGCACGCCGGGCAGCAGGACGACCCAGCGACTCGCCCCGTCTTCCATCAGCAGGCCCGGCGCGGTCCCCCGGCGGTTGCGTAGCACCTCGGCCCCACGAGGCACGTCGGCCTGCGCTCGGTTCCGTTCCGCCATCACCAGGCCGCGACGCCGGAACCGGGCTTCCACGTCTTCCAGCGTCCGCGCGTCCGGCTCCAGCGGCCGGCCCAGCAGCCGCGCGACGACCGGTCGCGTCATGTCGTCGTCCGTAGGGCCCAGCCCGCCGGTGCAGATCACGCGGCCGGTCCGCTCCAGGGCATCACGCACGGCTTCCCGGATCGCGTCTGCATTGTCACCAACGGACGTGCGCCGCGCCACTCGGATGCCGGCCACTGCCAATCGCCGGGCAAGCCAGGCGCCGTTGCTGTCCACCGTCTCACCCAGCAGCAGCTCGGTGCCGATGGTCACCAGCTCGACGACGCTCAACCGGTCCCCCGGGCAAGGCCGCGCCAGCTCCGAAGGTAGACGATCATGGAATAGACCGTGAGGACCACGGCGATGGCCAGGGAGGTGGCCAGTACTGCACCGTGAAACGCCTGCCAGCCGTCCCACACCAGGCCGGTCCAATGATCTTCCAGTGCGCGCGAGCGCAGCGCGTACCAGAGGATCGCGGAGCCGATGAAGACGTTTTGCACCACGGCCTTGTACTTGCCCGCCCGACCGGCGGGCAGCACGCGACCTCGATGCGCGGCCCAGGTTCGTAGCAGGGTGATCAGGACCTCTCGCCCCAACACCACCAGCACGATCCACAGGGGCAGCGTGCCCCAGATGGGCAGCGCACCGAACGAGCCCGGCCGGTGCGACAGGATGTAAAACGGGACGAACGTCGCCACCAGAAGGAGCTTGTCGGCTATGGGGTCGGCAAGCTTGCCGAAATCACTGATCCAACCGTGTTTGCGCGCCAGATAACCATCCCTTGGGCAGGGTGCTGCGTTCGAGCACCGACACAGGCTTCAGCTCAACGATGTTAGGACAAGCTTGCTCACGGCGCGAAGCGTATCGAAAACCCCCACCCCCTGGGTGGCCACGGCTTCGAATTCCTGGAGCGAGGCCGGGTTCAGCTGGGCAGACAGCTCCTCCACCGGCACGATGTCCGACAGATCCCGCTTGTTGTATTGCAGGACCATGGGCAGCTGGCGCGGATCGTAGCCGTAATCCGCGAGGTTCTCATACAGGTTCTGCATGGACGCGATATTGGCATCCATGCGCTCCACCTGTGAATCCCCGACGAAGACCACGCCGTCGACGCCCTTCAGGATCAGCCGCCGGCTTGCGTTGTAGTACACCTGGCCAGGCACCGTGTAAAGGTGGAACCGTGTCTTGAACCCTCGAATGGCGCCCAGGTCCACCGGCAGGAAATCGAAGAATAGGGTTCGCTCGCTCTCCGTCGCCAGCGAGATCATCTTGCCGCGCGTTTCCGGGTTCACCTTGTTGTAGACGTGCTCGAGATTGGTCGTCTTGCCGCACAGCCCGGGACCATAATAGACGATCTTGCAGTTGATCTCGCGGCTGGCATAGTTGATCATCGACATGCGATCGTCGTCCCCCCCTCAGCCTGCGAACAGGCGATCGATCTCATCAGCGGCCGCGCTCAGCCAGCTCGCATCCAGACCCTGGCCGGGCGCGGGGGGACGTCCCACGAGCTCGTTCAGAAGCCCAACGACCTCTGGCACCACCCTGCGCGTCTTGAGCCGCACCATCCCGAGCGTCGTGCTGTGATCGAAGACGGCAGCCAGGATGGCGTGTCCCGCCACGTCGGCCAGATACATGGAGCCGGCCACGCCCTGGTGATAGAGCGAGGTGAATTCATCCTCTCCGAGCAGTCCCGCCAGCTGGTCGCTGGCCGCAAAGTCCGCGGCAGCCAGCGAGGCGAACGTCGTCTCGTCGAAGTCCGGCGTGTCACCGACCGACACCAGCAGATGGCCCGTGCGGTCGAGCATGAGCACGCAACGGGCGCCCGCCTCATCGACGAATGTCGACAACAGCTCCTGGAGTTGCTCGATATCTTCCGGGCCCAGGGACCGCAGGCCTTCCGAGTCTTTCATCCAGCCAGCTCCCCGCTCACGACCGGTCCGCGGGGACCACGAGGATTCGTCTTCTCCAGGTCACGCTCCATGCGTTCCAGGATCTGGACGGCGCGCCGCCGGATCAGCGGTCGCGGCTCCCACGCGATGTAGTCCCGCAGGACCTGCACACCCTCTACGCTGGGCTCCCGGCCCGCCATGTAGCCGAGCGCGGCCATGCGACGGAGGGGGCGCGCGCTGAACAGGTCGCGACGATGCCGGCTGAACTGGTCTCGGACGACGAGCACACCAACCATCGCAGCGGCGCCCGCCGCGACAGCGATCCACCCGACCGTCTTCAGGATCTTCCGTGAGTTCATTGGCTTTCGTTACAGCTCGCGTCTGCCCGACAGCGCCTCTGCAATGGTGACGCCGTCGGCGTATTCCAGGTCACCACCCACCGGCAGCCCACGCGCCAGCCGGGTCACCCGGATGCCGCGCGAGTGCACCAGTTTCTGAAGATACAGCGCCGTCGCCTCGCCTTCCACGCTGGGATTCGTGGCAATGATGATTTCCGCCACCCCACTCCCGGCTTCTTCCCCCTGCAACCGCTGCAGCAGCGCCTCGATGTTCAGCTCATCCGGCCCTACCCCGTCCAGCGGCGACAGGCGGCCGCCCAGTACGTGGTAGAGACCCCGGTACTCGCCCGTTCCTTCGATGGCTCCGATGTCGGAAGCCTCTTCCACGACGCAGATCGTCGTTTGATCGCGACGTGGATTCGTGCACAGCTCGCACGGATCGGCTTCGGTCAGATTGCCACAGCGCGAGCAGCGTCGCACCCGGTCGGCGACGCCGTCCAACGCCCGCGCCAACCGCCGCGTCTCTTCGGGTGGCCGCTTCAGCAGGTGATATGTCAGGCGTAGCGCCGTTTTCCTGCCGATGCCCGGCAGCCTGGCGAATTCCCCCGTCAGGTCCTCAATGGCTCCCATGCAGGGCTCAGGGCAGATTCGGAAGCTGGAACGGCATCGGCATGCCACCAGTCAGCTTTTTCATCTCTTCCTCGTAAAGCTGTCTGGCACGCTGTTGCACCTCCGAGACCGCCGCCAGCACCAGGTCTTCCAACATCTCCACGTCGGCCGGGTCCACCACCGCCGGGTCGATCCGGACCTCTCGCACCCTGCCCTGCCCATCTGCGGTGACTGTGACCATGCCACCACCGCTGGAGCTCGTCACGGTCTGCTTGCGCAGCTCCGTCTGAATCTCTGAAAGACGGGCCTGCATTTGCTGGCCCATCTGCAGGATCTGCTGCAGGTTCGTCATGAAGACTCGCGTTTCCTCCCTCGCGCGGCGTCCAAGATAGGCCGCCCGGTTTCGGCGACGCAAGACGCGGAGCACCGCGCTGACGCCGTCATTCCACGATTTCCAGGTCCCATTCTTCTACCGCCCGGCTCAGGGCGGGTTCCTCGCGGGAAATACGCGCCAGCCGGTCGTTCTTCACCTTTTCCGGTGTGAGGCGCTCCCGGGGTTGTGAGGCTTCCTTCGGTGCACGGACGTCCAAGCGCAGCGGCGCACCGACACGGTCCTTCAGCGCCGTCTCCAACGCGCGCAGCGCTGGGGAGCCCTCCGCCAGGCGCTCCAGGGCCGGACCCGGCGGCAACTCGATCACCGCCCATCCCTGTTCCTCTTCGGCAACGCGGGCCACACGGAAGAACGGGCCCAGTCCCGGGGGTAAGCCGTCGCTCTCCATCAGGTCGCGGAGCGCCGCCGCCACGGGACCGGCCTCTGTGACCTCCTCCTGCGTTCGAGTCCCACCGATCCCGGCCGGATCTCCCTGATCTGCAGGCGTCGACGCGGCAACGGCGGTCGGCGACGCATCCGCCGCACCCGCTCCGGTCTCTCCGGACGAGCGGGCTCCGCTGTTCCCCGGCCGTGATGCTCGGGGCGCATTCGACCGCGCAGGCCCTTGGCCGGCCGGCGGACCTACCGGCCCACCCTCGCCACCCGTGCCACCGGCAGCGCGGATCAGGTCTTCCAGCTCCACCGTGCTGGAAAGGTGCGCGAAACGCAGCAGCAGCGCTTCCAGCATGATGCGGGGGTTGTTGCTCTTGCGGAACCGGCCGTCAGCGTCCAGCTCGGCCACCTGCGACAGCATCCGCAGCAGATCGCCCACGGCGAACCGTTCAGCGCGCTCCGCGAACGCCTGTCGCAGGTCCGTCCGTACCTCCGCTGCAGCCGATCCTTCCAGGCGAGTCACCAGCATGACCCGCAGGATGTCCGCAAGGCCGCGATAGAACTCCGTCAGGTCGTAGCCTTCGTCCAGTAGCCGTTCCACGAAATGGAACACGTCCGCCACGCGCCGCTCGGACAGGATGTCGAACAGCTCCAGATACACGTCCTCACCCACCAGACCCAGCACTTGGCGCACGTCCTCCGTAGTCAGGCGCCGGTCCGCGAACGACAACACCTGGTCCAGCAGCGACAGGGCGTCTCGCATACCGCCCTCCGCTCGCCGCGCCAGCAGCAGCAACGCCTCCTCGTCCCCCTCGACTCCCTCGCCCGCCAACACCTGCTTCAGTCGCTCCACGATGGCCGGAACGCTGATCCGCCGGAAATCGAACCGCTGACAGCGTGACAGCACGGGCGGCGCCGCCTGTTGGATCTTTTGTGGCTCGGTCGTCGCGAACACGAAGATCACTCGCGGCGGCGGCTCCTCCAGGATCTTCAGCAAGGCGTTCCACGCATCCCGCGTGAGCATGTGTGCCTCATCGATGATGTAGACCTTGAAGCGGTCCTCCTCGGTGGGGGCATACATGGCGCGTTCTCGCAGGTCCCGGGCATCGTCCACGCCGCGGTTCGACGCGGCGTCGATCTCCACGACATCCAGCGAGGTGCGGCCGGACCAGATGCGCTCGCAGGATTCACACTCCCCGCAAGGCTCACCGTCCGACCCGCGATTCGGGCAGTTCAGCGCCATGGCAAGCACGCGCGCGGCCGTGGTCTTGCCGACGCCGCGGGGACCGGTGAACAAGTAGGCGTGGGCGACGCGATCCCGCAGTACCGCCGTGCGCAACGTGTCGGACACGTGTTCCTGCGTAATCAGTTCACCGAACCGTCGGGGACGATACAGCCGGGCGAGGGCGGTGCGCGTCATTGGGTCTCGCTGTTGATTCAGGGCGCGGTCTCGCTGACCTTACGGGACCGTCCGGTTGGCGGCAACCCCGAAATGGCGGGGCGCAGCGCTTGCAGAAAAAAAGGCGCCCCAGGCTGACCGCAGCGACGTCCGCGTCACTTACCGCTGCTACCTGCGGGGTCCTGACGGGATTCGCGCGCTCGCGTCCTGCGGGCCTGGGACGCGTTGCAAAGGTAACGAGCCGGCTTGGCCGGGGTCAACCCCGGATGGGCCGCAACTTTCCGTCACACAACCGCATGAGAGAACGATGGAGGATTGGCAGAAGGAGCTGGTCGA
The DNA here is from genome assembly GCA_037388885.1 of Gemmatimonadota bacterium. Lineage (GTDB taxonomy): Bacteria > Gemmatimonadota > Gemmatimonadetes > Longimicrobiales > RSA9 > JARRJS01. Next base: position 40,626 of record JARRJS010000038.1, on the reverse strand, counting down.
CAACGACGACGGACTGCGCCGTGTCCTGCAGGACGCGCATCGCATCGCCGTGCTGGGTATCAAGCCGGAAAGCCGTGCCGATCGCGCGGCCTACTACGTTCCCGCGTACCTGCAGAAGCATGGCTACGAGATCGTTCCCGTCCCGGTCTACTACCCCGACGTGACCGAGATCCTGGGCCAGCCGGTGTTCCGGGCCCTCGCAGACGTGCCCGGCAACATCGACCTGGTAGACGTGTTCCGGCGCCCGGAGGACATCCCGCCGCACGTGCCGGACATCCTGGCCGTGAAGCCGAGATACGTATGGTTCCAGCTCGGCATCCGGAACGATGCGGCGGCACGGGAGCTGGCAGAAGCCGGCATCGAGGTGGTTCAGGACCGATGCATGCTGGCGGATCACCGGCGCCTGTTCGGTTAACGCCCATCCGATCGAGGAGGAGACATGCCGTTGGACTTCAAGCGTGCCACCGATCTGTTTCTGGGTCGCGAAAGCGAGCTGGCCACGGCACTGGGCATCGGGAACGATGCGCTGGAAGGGTATCGCCGCCGGCCCGCGACCACCCCACCGGACCTCGTGAACCGGCTGGCCGAGGTGCTGATGGAACGGGGCCGCGGGATGATACGCGTGGGAGAGCTGCTGGCCGAGGCCGGCGACGGGTCGGCCGGCAACGGCCGCCGCAACTGACGCCCCTCAAAGGCGCCAGGCGTCCTTCACGTAGCGGATCCTGGGCGGCGCACTGGGAGGCCAGAGGACGGCGGCGGCATCGAACCGGTAGCGATCCGACGCGGCGCCGTGGCGCGCGATCCAGGCGCGTGCCACCTTCTCGATCTCCCGCCGCTTCAGGGCGTGCACGGCTTCCAGCGGGTCGCCGAACCCCACGCCGGCACGCGTTTTCACCTCGACGAAGGCAACGACCCGGCCGCGACGGGCTATGAGGTCGATCTCGCGGTGGCCGAAACGGTAGTTGCGGTGCACGATCCGCCAGCCATGCTTCGCCAGCGCGGTTGCCACCAGCGCTTCCCCGCGCCGGCCCAGCTCGTGTGCCCCCGTCATGGTTCCCTCCCGCCACAGACATCCTGCGCAAATGATGTCCCGACGTGCGGGTCCCGACCATGGCAGACCGGGACGTGGCGAGCCGAAAGGCGCACAAGTGGACGGTCCGGCGCTCCGCCCGCGAGTCCCGGCGCCGCGCAAGGCCCGGTCGCCCCGCGGAACCCCGGCCTCAGGCAGGCACGCGGCTGACCAGCGACGGGTTGAGCGCCCGGCCGATGGCTTCGGCGATCACGCGCACCTGTCCCATCAGCTCCTCGAACTGTTCCGGATAGAGGGACTGGGCGCCGTCGGACAGGGCATGATCCGGGTCGGGGTGCACCTCGATCATGAGGCCGTCCGCGCCGGCGGCCACCGCAGCACGGGCCATGGGCACCACCTTGGATCGCAGTCCCGTGCCATGGCTGGGATCGGCGATGATGGGAAGATGGGACAGCGACTTCACCACGGGGATCGCGGTCAGGTCCAGCAGATTGCGCGTGTGATGATCGAAGCTGCGTACCCCGCGTTCGCACAGGATCACCTGGTCATTGCCCTCGGCCAGGATGTACTCCGCCGAAAGCAGCAGCTCCTTGATGGTCGCGGCCAGACCGCGTTTCAACAGCACCGGCTTGCCGCTCTGCCCGGCACGGCGAAGCAGCGGGTAGTTCTGCATGTTGCGTGCGCCGATCTGGATGATGTCGGCGTGGTCGGCCACGATGTCGACCATGTCCGGTTCGAGCGCTTCCGTGACGATCGCCAGGCCGGTGGCCTCGCGGGCGGCGGCCAGAAGCTCCAGGCCGCGCACGCCCAGGCCCTGGAACGAATACGGCGAGGTACGTGGCTTGAATGCACCGCCCCGCATGACGGTGACGCCCGCGGCACGCAGCCGATGCGAGATCTCCGTGATCTGCTCGGGGGACTCCACCGAGCACGGGCCGGCCATCACGACGATATCCGTGTCCCCGATCCGGGTCCCATTGCTCAACTCGATGACCGTGGGCTCCGGGCGCCACTCACGAGAAACCTGCTTGTACGGCTGCGTCACGTGGATCACCTGGACCACGCCCGGGAGCGCCTCCAGGCGACCGCTGTCGACCTTGCCGTCGTTGCCGATCAGCCCGATCGCCGTCCGCTGCTTGCCAGGGATCGGCCGGGCTTCGTAGCCCATCTCGTTGATGGTGGAAATGACGCGGCGGACGTCCGAGTCGTCCGCCTCGTGGTGCATGACGACCAGCATGGTTCTCGTTTTCTCGTGTGGTGACGGCCCGCAGGATACGAGCGGCCAGATTGAATAAACTAGCCCGGCACGACAGAATCGTCTAGCGAGTCCGCGGAAACGCCGATCCGCAGCTTCATGCCGTCGGACGCCCGAACCGTGGCTCCGGCCCAGCCGTGATCCTTGAGCAGCGCGGCCAGGTCGACACCCGCAAGCTGCGGGTACACATGCACGACGACGAGTCGGTCGGGCTGCGCGGTTCTCGCCAGATCCGCCAGGCGGGAAGGCGTCATGTGGACGTCCATCGCCTCCTCTTCCGGCAGGGAGCATTCTGCGATGAGCACGTCCGCGCCAGCGACGAAGCGCGTAACGGCGGGGTCGCTGCCCGTGTCGCCCGTGTAGGCCACCGTGCCATCCGACGTCTCGACGCGGTAGGCCAGCGACGCACCGGAGTGCTGGGTACGGCAGGCCAGCAGGCGAGCCCCGCCGTCCAGGTCGAGCGCATCGCCGTCGTCCAGCTCGTGGATGTCCAGCGGAAAGTCCGGCTCCTGCACATGGCTGCCGAATACGGCGCCCATTCGATCGATCAGCTCGCGCGTGCCGGGCGGCCCTGCCACGTGCAGCGGAGCGGCGCGTGGCGGTGTCATGCCCCAGCGCAACGCGAACAACAGGTAGGGCAGGTCGCCGATGTGGTCGTTGTGAAAGTGTGTGAGGGCCACGTGAGTGATCCGCTTCCAGTTGATGCCGAACCGGGCCATGTGGTGAACGGTTCCAGGCCCGACATCCATCAGCAGGCGAATGCCGTTCACGGCAACGTGGTATGCCGAGCACACCCGGTCCGGCTCCGGCACTGCCGTTCCCGATCCCACAATCGTAATCCGCACGATTCGGACGCGCCTCGCTAGTCCACGCTTTCCATGGCCAGCACCTCGTCCATCTGCACACCGACGATGGTGCTGATGCCCGGTTCCTCCATGGTGACGCCGTAGATCCAGTCTGCAGCTTCCATGGTGCGCGGGGTGTGGGTGATCACGATGAACTGGGTCTCCCTCTTGAATTCCTGGAGCATGGCCAGGAACCGACCGATGTTGGCCTCGTCCAGCGGTGCGTCTACCTCATCCAGCACGCAGAATGGGCTCGGCTTCACCAGGTAGATGGCGAACAGCAGGGCCAGAGCCGTGAGGGCTCGCTCACCGCCGGACAGCAGATGGATCCGCTGGGTGCGCTTGCCCCGCGGCGACGCCGAGACGACCACCGGAGATTCCAGCGGGTCTTCGGGGTCCTCCAGCCGGAGGTCGCACTCGCCGCCCTCGAACAGCGTCCCGAACGTGTGCTGGAAATGCTGCCGGACCTGCTCGAACGTCTCGTGGAAGAGTTGGCGCGCCGTACGGTTGATCTGCCGGATGGCCGCCTGCAGGTCATCGCGGGCCTGCACCAGATCGTCACGCTGGCCGGTCAGGAAACCCAGGCGCTCCTTCTCTTCCTCGTACTCCTCCACCGCCAGCATGTTCACGGGGCCCAGGCGCTCCAGGTCGAGGATCACCTGCTGCTGCTCCGCACGCAGCGCATCGGGTGCGCCTTCCGCCGGCTCGATCTGGCCGGCCAGCTCCTCGAACGATTTCCCCCACTCCAGCTCGAGCCGCTCATGCACCCGTCGACGCACCGCCGCGCCTTCGGCCACTTGCAGTTCCAGCCGATGCCGTTCCTCACCGCGCAACTCCACTGCGCTGCGCAGCTCGCGCGCACGCTTCTCCAGGACGTCCGCTGCGCTGCCCGCCTCCGCCAGCTGCTCGTCCAGCGCCGACAGGGCGTCCGATGAAGTGTCCCGCTCGCCGAAGAGCCGCTCCAGGTCCGCTTCCGCTTCCGTGCGTAACGTTTCCAGCTCCACCAGGGTACGGTGGTGCTCTTCCTCTTCCGCGTCCAGGCTGCGGATGCGGCCTTCCGCGTGTTCGACGGCTTCTGCCGCACCGACACGCCGCCGGTCCATCTCGGCGAGGGCGGCTTCTTCCCGGGCATGGGCGATGCGCAGCTCCGCCTCTTCGTCGCGCACGGTCTCCCACGCGGCCTGGCGCTCGCGCAGCGCATCGGCGGCCTGCTCCCGGTCCTGTCGCCGCGTCTCCAGCTCCGACGCCAGGCGATCCCGCTCCTGCCGTGCGGAAACGGCTTCCGCCCGAGCCTGCTCCGCCGCCGCGCGCAGGCCTGAGCGCCGTCGTTCCAGTTCGTCCCGCGCCCGCTCGGCCCGGGCCCGCTGGTCGGTGCGGGCTGCTTCGTCGGCCTCGAGGCGTCGCAGCTCGAGCTCCACGGCCTGCACGGTCGATTCCAGCTCGTGCAGCTCGCTTTCCGTACCGCTCGCGCGCTCGGCGAGAGAGCTGCGGGCGGCCGCCCTGGCATCGCGCAGGCGCGCTGCTTCCTCCGCCTCCCCCCGCAACGTGGCCAACCGCTCCCGGCGGCCGATGAGGACCGGCTCCGCACTCGGGCGTCCGACGAACCGGATGGCTTCGAGCAGGGCATGCACGCGGGGAATTGTGTCCTTCGGCAGCAACGCAAGCACGCCCGACCGCGAGTCATCGCTCTGCAGCCATGCTTCGACGCGCTCGACTGCAGCATCGTCCTCCACCACCAACGCCTGAAGGAACGCTCCCAGAGCCCCCTCCACCACCGCCGCTCTTTGTCGGTCCAGATCCAGGAATTCAGCCAGCGGCCCCAGCAGGCCGTCCAGCTTTTCGCGCGACTCCAGAGCGGCCACCACGGCCGGTGCGAAGCCCTGACCGTCGCGCTCGAGGGCCTCCACCGCTGCCAGCCGCGCCGCCAGCAGGCTCGCACGATCTTCAGCCTCCTGGAACGCACGCTTCGCTTCCTGCTCCTCCGCCCGCAGCGCCCGCAATTGCTCCCGGCACGCGTCCAGATCGGCTCTCACATCATCACGGCGAGCGGAGAGTTCTTCCGTTCGAGTCGCGAACAGGTCGCCCTGCTCGTCCAGGCGTGCCAGCTCGGAGGCCAACTCGCTTTCCTCGAGCTCCAGGCGCTCGCCGCGTTCCGCGGCGTCCGCCGCCCGCGCATCGGCCGCCGCCGCGTCGGCGCCCAGCTGCGTGATGCGCCGCGCCAGTTCCTCCTCTCTCACGCGCGCCTTCTCCTCCAGCTGCCGCGCGGCGGCCAGCTCCTCGCGCATGGTGCGCTGTCGGTCCCGAACGTCCGCGACCTGCTGCGCCAAAGCCTCGAACTCCTCCCGGCGCCGGCCCCCCTCCACTTCCAGCCGATCGATCTCGTCACGCAAGGTGGCCATGCGGCGCCGCAGCTCGTCCCGGTCCGTTTCGATCTGTTGCAGACGACGCTGTGCATGGGCTCGTCGTTCCTGGGCCACGGCCAGTTCCCGGTCACGCTCCGCGATACGCCGCCGCAGCCGATCCAGCTCCTGCGCCGCCTCGTTGCGTTGGCGCGCCACGTCCGCCGCCTGCAGTCGGCGTTGCTCCAGGTCCGCCTCGGCCGCACTCAACTCGGCACGGCGGGACGGTTCGTCTTTCGATACGTCCGACAGCCGGGCTTCCGCTTCTGCCAGCGTCTCCGCCACGCCGTCCAGGTCCGCCGCCGCGACGGCGACATCCAGGCCCAGACGACGCGCCCGCAGGTCCTGGAACCGTTCCGCCTTCCGCCGTTGCCGGGCCAGGCTGCGGACCTTGGTCTCGACCTCCGAGATCACATCCTCCAGGCGCGCCAGGTCGCCCTCCCCTGCATCGAGTCGCCGCTGCGCAGTCTTGCGGCGATCCTTGTAACGACCGATGCCGGCCGCCTCTTCGAACAGGTGACGGCGCTCATCCGCCCGCTCGGACAGGATGGCGTCCACCATGCCCTGCTCGATCACGGCGTAGGCGTTGGTGCCCAGACCGGTGTCACGGCATACGTCCAGGATGTCGCGCAGCCGGACCGACTCGCGGTTCAGCTCGTACTCGCTGCCTTCTTCCCGGAATACCGTGCGGCGCACCTCCACCTCGTCCTGAGGCAGGGGAAGCAGACGATCGCCATTCGACACCACCAGGGCCACTTCGGCGCGGTTCAATCCGCGACGTGCCTGGGTGCCCTGGAAGATGGCTTCGTCCATGCGCGCGCCGCGAATGGCCGTCGGGCGCTGTTCGCCCAGGACCCACCGGATGGCGTCGCTGATATTCGACTTGCCGCACCCGTTCGGCCCCACGATGGCCGTGATGCCTTCGTGGAACTGGATCTCCGTGCGATCGGCGAAGGATTTGAACCCGTGGAGGGTAAGCCTGCGCAGCTTCATGCCACCGGCCGTCCCGTGCGCGGGACCAGGGGAGCGTTGATGCCCACGGACTTCAACAGCTGCGCCATCACCTGCGCTTCGCTCCTGTACTCATACGCCCCGGCGTACAGCCGATAGTGCGACGGACCCACCGTATACGGCACCTCCACCACATAGGTGGGCACACCCTTCGCCGCCAGCTGGTCTCGCCGAGCTACCGCCGCTGCCCGCGTGTCGAAGTCCTGGATCCTGAAGGCCAGGGTGGTCGGCCGCACCGACCACGTCTCCTCGGCCGTCTTGTACCCGTCCTGCACCAATCGTCTCATCAATGCCATGCCTGCATCCACGTTCGCTACGGGGCCCGCCATCACGATTTGATACGTCACACCGTCGTTGAGCACGGGCGACACGAAAAATTCCAGGTCTGGCTCCGCGGCCCTCAGCGCGGCAACGCGCCGCTGCGCCACGTCCAGGCTTTCGTACACTTCAATGGAAACCGAGACCGGGACTTCCGTCTCGATCGGCCGGCCCAGGACCGGCGCCGCCGATGCCTGGCCGGTCGGTGCAAAGTACTGCGTGTAAGCGTACCACCCGGCCACGGCCAGCACGATCACCAGCAGGAACCACAGGACGGGCGACGGGCGGCGCCGTTCCGGGCTCCGCGGCCGGAGCACCGGTGGAATCGTGAGCTCATCCACCGGCGAACCCGGCACCGGCACGTCCGGCGATTTCGGGGACACCTCGTCCACCCATTCCTCCACCGGTACCCCGGTGCTCGGCGCAAGACCCACATCTGCCTCCAGCCCGTCCGGCGCGCTCCGGGCATCCGTCACGGCGTCGCGGGGCTCCGGCTCCGGGGCGGCCGCGCGCTCCGTTGCAGCCGACTCGTCCCCTTCCACGCCATCCGACAACGCCACCGCTGCCTCATCCTCGGCGTCCGGTTCGGGTGGCGTCACTGTTGCCACGATCTCAGACCCGTCCGGGAGTCCGGCCTCCGGCTCATCCCCGGCCCGGTTCAACACCACCACGGGGCCGTGGCGCACCAGATCGCTCAATCCCGCGGCTCCTGCCGGCACATAGACCAGCATGACGGTGTTCAGGTCGGCCAGCTCCGGCGCCAGCCGGAACCAGCGGGAGGACGAAAGGATCTCCTCCGGGTCAGGCACGTACGCACCCGGTGGCACCAGCTGGAACGTGTGGCCCGCGGCACGTTGCGCCACCCGCTCCAGGGAAGCACCGAACAGGAACACGTCGGCGAGGCCTTCCCTGTTGCGCATGCCGAGCACGGCGTTCAGCTCCGGTTCTTCGAAGCTCAAGTCGGCCAGGATCACCCGTCGTCGGCGCGCCGCCGCGTCTGCCGCCGCAACGGCGACGCGCGCCGCCCAACCGCCCTCCCGCGCCTTCGGCCCGGCGACCACGAACACGATCGCAGCATCTCCGGAAACAGCCTGCCGGAGCACGGCCGGGAGTTCGTCCGCCTCCGGGTCGAAGACCGCCGGAGCGGGCCGTGCATCCAGGCTCATGGGACGGGACCTCTGTGAATTTTCACAGGCGAATCGGGTGTCCACAGCGACGAGTGCGGTTCATGCCCCGCAGTGGGCTAATGATAAGGGACCGAGCCCCGCCGAAAAAGATCCAACCCCGGGCATTGGCAACGCTCAAAACGACGGTCCGAACGACACGGAGAAGACGCCGTTCCTGTGCGGTCGGTTCAGCGGGAGCGCGTAGTCCAGCCGGATGACCGCGTAATAGACGTTGAACCGCAACCCGAGTCCATAGCTGTACACGGGCTGCCGGAAGAGATACGGGTCCTGCCCGGTCTTCCGTCGCCAGACGACGCGCACCGGCTTCGTGGAATCACAGCGCGCGGCCGGGTCGTAATCGGAGCGCAGGCAGGCGTGGTTGTCCCAGGCCAGGCCGCCGTCGAAGAACGCCACCGCGTCGACGGGCGGGAACGTGCCAAGGAACCCGAGCTGGAGCTCCGTGATGATCGGGAATCGCAGCTCGAGATTCATGAAAGCGGCGCTGGAGCCGATCAGCTGGTCGCGGGCCGGGCATACAGCCCCAGAGGCGCCGCCTGCCACGTGATCCTGCTCGCATTCGGGCCCGCCCGGATCGAACGTGGTGGCGTCGTAGCCCCGTATGAAGTAGGGGCCACCCCAGAACAGGGAGAAGCGGTCGGCGTCACGGCCCTGGCGCACGAGGGCGACAAACCGGCTCGCGAGCACGACCACCCGCTTGAGATTCCAGTAGTTGCGGAAGTCCAGGTACCCCTCGTCGAAGCTGTAGCCACCGTACGCTCGCGAAACCTGGAGGCGGTAGCGTGTGCCGTAGATCGGGCCCGTCCAGCCGAACAGCGCATTGTCGAACACGAGCGCCACGGTCGGCTGCGCGAACGCCACATCGCCGATGCGCTCGTCCCGGATCAGCGGTCTGTTCGTATCTGTCAGGATGCCCCGAAACAGGTAGTCGCGCTTGAAGTAGATCGCGCTCGCGCCCAGCTCCAGGCGCTGGAACTGGCTGAACGGATAATGCGCCATCAACGTGCCCTGTCGGATCACGTCCCGGATGAACACCTGCGCCAGCGCGTTGCGCCGCACACCGTTCGTTTCCACGGTGAAGGACTGCAATCCGCGGTACCGGTAGAGCGGCACTTGCTGGAACGTCACGCCGTAGTTCACTCGCCGCTTCAGGTACTCGTAGCTGCCGAAGAACACAGCGTCCGATAGGGAGCCGTTGATGTTGCCGGCCAACACAATGTTCTGGTCGCCCAGCATGTCCGACAACGAGATGTGGCTGCCGCCATACAATCCGTTCCCGTAGTAACCGCCCACCGTCGCGCCAATGGTCGGCCGCCCGATCACGTCCGGTGTGAACTTCACATGATAACGGACGATGTCGAAGGCACTGGTGTCCGGCAGGACGGTGCCGGCGCTGTCCAGTACGTCCACCAGGGAACGCCGCCCGCCGCGGCGTCCATCGGACCCTGGTCGGACCTCGGTTGCGCTAAAGCCCACTCCATCCTGCCGCAGCCAGGACGCTGCGTCGCTCGTGGGCCGGCCGAGCCCCGAGGACGGTGCAGACGACGTCTGCTTACCGGTCGATGTCGGCGTTTCACCCACGCCGCTCGCCGGCACGGCCACGTCCGCATCGCCGACGACACCGGCGGCGGCGCGTTCGTTGCCCGAATCACGCTGCACGATCACCGCGGGGGCTGGCCACACGGGACGGCGCGGCAGTGTCAGCGGGTCGGCAATGGTATACAGGTTGTAACCGCCGTGCTCGAAATACACGAAGGCGAGACGGCCGGCTCGCGACCAGCTGAGGACAGGAGTCAGGCGATTCGTGCCGATGATGCCCGACAGCACATCCGTCAGTTGAAAGAGGGACCGGTCGTCGAGGTTGTACAGGTAGAGGTTGTTGATGCCCGTCCGGTCGCTCACCCACGCCAGGCTGCGGCCGTCCGGCGACCAGACCGGGTCGATGTTCTTTCCCACGTCCTGTCCCGGCAACAGCTCCACGCGACCGCTGGCAACGTAGAGCAGAGCGATACGGAAGTTGCCGTAACGCAGGTCCCCGAAATCGGCATCAGGGCCCCCGTCCGTAGCGAACGCGATCCGGCTTCCGTCCGGCGACCAGCTGGGCATCAGATCCGCGTGCCGGTCGTGGGTGAGCCGCTGCAGACGGCCATGGAGGTCCGTTACGAAAAGGTCGCTCAGGCCACCGTCAAGGCCGGTGAACACGATGCGCCGCCCGTCCGGCGACCAGCTCGGGTTCTCAATGCCGTTGAGGTCGAACTGGAGCCGATAGGCCATCCTCCGCTTCCGGACGTCGTAGACGTAGAGCGCGTCCCGCCCACCGGTCTCCGCCGCAAACGCCACGAGCCGTCCGTCCGGCGAGAACACCGACGTGGAGTTCTGGTACCGCAGGGACTCGAAGCCCGAGCTGCGCGACCCCTTCACCAGTCGTTTCAACACCTGGCCGGTGTTGGCGTCCGCCAGCCACAGGTCCATGAAGAAGCCCTGCCGCTGGGATGCGAACACGATCAGCGTGCCGTCCGGCGACAGTGCCGGGGCCAGGTACCACGGGTCGGTCAGCTTCTCATGGTGGGTCAGCCGCCCGCCGTAGCGCGTCGGCGCTTCGTGCTGTACGAGCTCCGGTAGATACGTCGTGCGCACCGACGCCAGCCACTCCTGGCTCAGCTGCGCCAGCGTCAGCCCGAACGTGGACACGAACGCCCGTTCCAGCCCCATGCGGGCCAGCTTCTTGAGCACCACGCCGATGGCGTCGTCCCCCCAACGATGGCCGATGAACGCCCACAGCGATTGGCCAAAGCGATAGGACAGATAGTCGTCCCGCCGGTTCATCTCATCGATGTCGCGGATGTAGCCGGCGGTGACCGCGTCCCGCAACCAGGAAGCCGTGTGCGCGTCGACCCGGCCCAGCGACAGGTACTCGGCCATCCCTTCCATGAACCACAGCGGGACCCTTAGCGTCGGCTGCGCACCGGTCACCATGCCGTCGCCGAACAGGATGTCGAACTGGAACGCGTGCACCAGCTCGTGCGTCAGTACGTGCTCGAAATCGGCGTACGACCCCGTCAACGGCACGATGACCCGATTCTTCAGGATCTCCGTGACTCCGCCGGTGGACTCGTCGATGAGACCGGGCAGCGCGTTCGTCTGCTGAAAGTCGCTGTGGGATGCGTAAAGGATAATGGGCTTGCGTGTGTCGAACTCGTGCTGCAGCAGCCGCGAAAGGCGGCCGTAGGCACGCTCCGCCATACGCGCAGCGTCCAGCGCTGCCTCACGCTCCCGCAGATAGAAGTAGATGTCGAAATGCTCAGTCTTGATGATCCGGAAGTTGAACGCGCGGTACTGCACCTTGTTGCGTCCAAACTGCGCCTGTGCGGGTGCGACAGCGAAGGCGAGGAGAGCCCCGGCGAGGGCCGCGCTGCACAGACTGCGCCTCATGGGATGCTCCGGCGACGGCGTCTACAACTCCTGCGCGTCCGGGACCAGCGCGGGTGCATCACCCCACAAGCGTTCCAGCTGGTAGAACTCGCGTACAGCGGGGTGGAACACATGAACCACGAAATCGATGTAGTCGATGAGGACCCAGCGACCGCCACGCAAGCCCTCCACGTGATCCGGTCGGACGTGATCCTTCTTGAGCTCCTCTACGATGTGCTCGGCCACCGATCGGACGTGGATGTCCGACGTGCCGCTCACGATCAGGAAGTAGTCCGTAGCGCTCGAAATGCCTCGAAGGTCCAGCACAACGACGTCGCGGCCCTTTCGCTCCTGTGCCAGCTCGACGGCGCGGGCAAGCTCAGCTGCCTCCGTCAGGTCGAACACGGCCTCGCGACGCTCCGCTTCGTTGCTCTGCATCCACTCCCGGACGTAGGGGACGACTTCCTGCGCCCGCGGATGCGGGCGCAGAATGTCACTCAATCTGCAATGTAATGGGACGCCGACATCACCGACAACGGCGAAGGGCAGGGACGACTCCTCCTACTCCTCCTTGATCACCCAGACCTTGATCTCCGGACGGACATCCGCGTGCAGCTTGATCACCACGTTGTAGACACCCAGTGCCTTGATCGGCTCGGCCAGGTCGATCTGCTTGCGGTCCACCTCGAAATCGTGGCCCTGCTGGTTCAGCTGCTCCGCGATGTCCGCAGTCGTGATCGATCCGAACAGCTTTGACTCCTCGCCGGCCCGCGCGTGGAACGTCAGCGAGACATCTTCCAGGATGGAAGCGCGACGCCGCGCTTCGAGGAAGTCCCGGCGCGCACGCTGCTCTTCGCGTTCCCGTTCCTCTTCCAGCTGCCGGATGTTGGCGTCCGTCGCCTCGTAGGCCATGCCCTGGGGCAACAGGTAGTTCCGAGCGTAACCCGGGCGCACGCTCACGACCGAGCCCGCTTCCCCGAGCTTCTCGACATCCTGACGCAGGATCAGCTTCACCGTCTTCATGTCCTCACTCCCCTTGCTCCGTACCGGACCGCATGCGGGTCCGGAGGTCGAGCCATGTATCCGTGATTCCCAGCACTACCGCCCCCGTCATCACGACCGGGTAGAGCAGCAGCGCGACCACCACGGCCACGATCGTTCCAACGATGCTCGGCATGCCCACCAGCGCCAGCAGCACTGCCAATCCGCGAAGCGCGTAGAGCGCAACCATGAACGCCAGCACGTTCACGCCGGCACGCGCCGCCACGTCGCCCAAGGGCGCAACCACCAGCGCCAGGCCGGCGATCAGCACCCAGACGAGTTCGTCGCTGAACCGAAAATCACGCAGCAAGCCCAGCGGCGACTCGCGCGCCACCAATCGCCGGTACGCCCACCATGCCAGGCCCAGGGCAGCCACCGATGCCAGCGCCAGGAGCGCCGGGTACAAGCGCGCCTGCAACGCCGCCGCCTGCATCATCGCGCCGGAAAACTCCTTCCCCAGGCTGCCCGCGTTCATCTGAACGGCCACCGTCGCCGCTTCTCGCCGGTAGCTCTGGCCGATGGTCCAGTCCAGCTGCTGCCAGCCGCCCCGTCGAACCACGAACAGCACCACAGCCGTACCGACCGACCCCGTCACCGCCGCCAACGCCCGGGAGATGAAACTCGCCCGCGGCCACGTCACCACCATTCCCACGAACCAGGCCCCCAGCACCAGCACCCAGCCTCGCTGCGCATACCACAACATGTCGGCGTGCGCACCGATCAGCGTCAATGCCAGCAGCAGCATGCCGAGCCCCACCAGGTGGAGTCGGAGTGGCCGGGAAGGGATGGCGACCAACAGCAAACCCAGCGGCACGAACACCAGTAGCGCGGGTTGCACTACCGACAGCATGATCACGACCAGCGACAGGCCGACCACCGCCGGCCAGCGTCCGCCAGTCGTCACGTACTCAGCCCTCGCCCGTGTTCGCGTACCCCACCAGGGCCAGATAGCGCGCCCGCTTGATCGCCGTGCCCACCTGACGCTGATGCCGTGCACACATGCCCGTCAGACGACGCGGCAGGATCTTGCCGGCGTCGGTGATGAACCGCGAAAGCGTGCTTTCGTCCTTGTAGTTGATGCGCCGGATGCCCGATTCACACAACGGGCAGTTCTTGTGTCGGCCCGCCATCAGTCTTCCTCCTCATCGTCGTCGTCCTCGTCGTCGTCTCTGGACGACGGCTCCCGGGTCGACAGCGACATGGGCGCCGTCGGCTCTCCCTCGCTCAGCACGATGAGGTAGCGCAACAGCTCATCGTCCAGCTTCAGACGCCGTTCGAACTCCGGTAGCGCCTCCGCGCCCGTGCGGAACTGCACGACGACGTAGTTGCCCGCAGCTTTCTTGGCGATCGGGTAGGCGAGCTGACGCTTGCCCCAGAAATCGACGGCCGTGATCTCGCCGCCGTCCCCGGTGATCAGCTGGTGGTATCCGTCCAGCTTGGTGCGAATCTTCTCCTCGTCCAGCATCGAGTCGAAGATGTAGACGATCTCGTAATCCTTCACGCGTTTCCTCCCCCGGTCTCGTTCGGCCCCGCGTCGCTGCGCGGGGCAGGATAGAAAGCCTGTAAGTATATCGTTCCGGGCGGTTTTCGTAAAGCCGGGGCACGCGGATTCGCAGCGTATACAGCCGCCGCGGCTCACAGGGCGCCGCCCCGGCTCCGCCGCGGCGGCTGCAGGTCGCAGGTGGCAGCTCTGTGCTTGTTGGATAAGCGGGCTGGGCGTTGAGCGCCCGGTCACCGGCGTACGCATTCGTCGCAAGGCGAAGACGGAAAAGCTTACCGCGCGAAGGGTGGCGCCCTGGCCGGGAACCGGCGCACGCCGCGAACGTGGACCTGATACCTGCCACCTGCAGCCGGTGCAACGCGCCGGCGCCCTACACGTTGAAGCGAAACATCCGGACGGAAGCCCGATGCGGCACGCGGCGCCGTCTGCTGCGAAATCCGGTCCGCCGGGTTCCGCCCTGAACGGGCAGGTCGCGCAGCTCCAGGTGGGCCCACGTTCGCCTCCGGGTGGTGGTGAGCTCCAAGTTTGCGCGACGTGCGGCGGGCGGGAATGGCAGGATGGGTCAGGATGCGGCCCCGCGCGGTGCTATTGCTTGACTCTGCCTTGACGCGGTTTGCCTACCTACTCGGGAAGATGGACCTACGTGCCGGGCAGGTGCCGGCATCCGGCAACCATCGAAGATCCTATCTTACTCCACCCGAGGAGGTCCCATGTCGCGCACGGTGCTGGTCTTTGCCATGGCAGGGCTCGGATCACTCTTCGCCACCGGCCTTCACGGCCAGGTGCCCACGCGCCTCACGCCTGGTCAGACCGTCCGGATAACGGACGAGACGGGCCGCCACCGCACGGGCGAGATCCTTTCCATATCGACTGACCACGGGACGATCGAGATCAAGGACCGACTGGGGCGTTGGACCTACGACCTGGACGACCTATCCACGATCGAGGAGAAGGCCGGATCGTACACAAGCGCCCGGACGATCCTGATCACCATGGGCGTCACGGCCCTGGCCGGCGGCTTACTCGGCACCATCGCCGGGGTGTCCTGTGACGGCGAGTTTCTTTGCCCGGGTCCCGCAGGGGGCCTGGCCGCTGGCGTACTCGGGGGCGCGGCCCTCGGATTGCCTTTCGGCCTGGTCCTCTGGCCGATCATCAGGTACAGCAGGTGGGAGCGGGTCGGGAAGCCGGAGAGTCACCCGCGCCTCGGTCTCGGTCTCTCAGTCAAGATCCCGTTGCCTTCTTGGTGAAGCTTTTCTTGGGACCAGGGACACGCCCCTGGGGCGCCTCAAACACATGCGTCTCATCGACTCCTGTGGGTGCCCGCGCCCAAGCCCCACTCTCCCATAGGGTGCGGACGGAGCTGTTGCGCCGGCCATGATCGCCGCGCGTCTCATCCCTGTGGTTGGCACCTCCCCGGTGCTCGCCGTCGAAGAATGCAGCTCCGATGATCCGGATGCGCACGGGCGTGCTCAAGTCCCGCCTGAATCCATCGTAGCGCCTCCGACCGCGATGTGGTCGTTGAGGGATGTCCGGGCGATATCGCATAGGGCGCTGTTTTCAGGCGGCGGGATCTCGACGACGACGCACTCGCCGACGGGACTGCTGCGCCGCGACGTGATCTCGATGTGCCGGTCCCGTCCGATTCGCCCGTCTTGACCCGCCGGACCCAACCGAGGACGCTGCAAACCCGTTTCTCGAGCCCCTCCCGGTCGGCGCACCCGTAATCGTCCGAGCCCGTGAATTCCAAAGGGTTCCACTGGTTCAACATCGCCCAGACGGTCGCACGCTGGGCCGTATTCGTC
Source organism: Gemmatimonadota bacterium (assembly GCA_037388885.1). Taxonomy (GTDB): domain Bacteria; phylum Gemmatimonadota; class Gemmatimonadetes; order Longimicrobiales; family RSA9; genus JARRJS01. The sequence continues at coordinate 24,829 of JARRJS010000038.1, read as the reverse complement.
GAGAGACTTGGGTCCGTCTTCTCCGTCCAGCGGTAGTGCGGTTCGTCGCAGATTTGCCGCGACGGACAGGAACAACGCGATGCGTGCGAGGAAGGTTCCAGACATGCGGGCCTCCGGGGAGGTGGGCCATGTGGGGTTGAGGCTGGTCACACGTTGGCCGTTCATTAAGGTAATTGCCTGGGAAGCCGGGAACTTCACAACACGTGTCAAACGGCCCCGTCCTCGATGCCGATTCGTTCGCCCAATTGATCCTGCCTTGAAGCGGTTTACCTACCTAATGGGATAGACGACCAGCCTCACTTCAACCCGGGAGGTCCCATTTCGCGCACGCTGCTGGCCCTCGCTCTGGCAGGGCTCGGATCGCTCTTCGCCACCGGCCTTCACGGCCAGGTGCTCACGCGCCTCACGCCTGGTCAGACCGTCCGGATCACTCACCAAGACGGATTTCGACGGATGGGGGTGCTCCTCGCGATCACGAGCGACAGCATAACGTTTGAGTCCCCGAACGGCCTCGAGCCTATAAGCTACGCCCTGGCCGACGTGTCCACGATCGAGGAAAAGACTGAATCATACACGAGCCGCCGGACGCTCCTGATCACCATGAGCGTCATGTCCGTGACCGGCGCCGTGGTCGGGGTCGTCGGCGGGGCGTCCTGTAACGGTGAGTTTCTCTGCCCGGGTCCCGTGGCCGGCCTCGCCGTCGGCGCGCTTGCAGGGGCCGTCGTGGGACTACCCCTCGGCCTGGTCCTCTGGCCGATCATCAGGTACAGCCGATGGGAGCCGGTCTCGAAGCCGTTGAGTCCGCCGGCTGTCGGTCTCGGTCTCGCTTTAAAGATCCCCTTGCCTGCTTGGTAAGATTCGTCTCGGGACCTCGCGCTGTGCTTGCGGGGATTTGCACACGCCGGTGGCGGCAAGCCACTCGACAAACTCATGGCGGGTTACTGCCTGCGTCGGGCGGATAAGCCGGCGAAGCTGCCCCACGTCGACCGGGGCGGTTGGCACATGTTCCGGCGCCTGTGGGCGCAGGAGCGCACGGGATTGGCCGCCTAGGACATCGCCGCGGCCGGTGGTTGGGTTGAGCCCACGGCGCTCGAAGAGGTCTACCAGCGGGCCGATCCGGAAGCCGTGCTGCGTGTCATGCAGGCCGGGGAGCGCGCGTCGTGAAAACCGGGCGCGGGGACACAATCGGACACACCAGCGCACGAATTCAGCGCTATTGCTGGACGTTCACGGGTCATCAAACGTTGAAGCGAAAGAGGATGACATCGCCGTCCTGAACGACGTAGTCCCGCCCTTCGCTGCGGATGCGACCCTGCTCCCTCGCCGCCTTCTCCGAGCCCATGGCCAGGTACTCGTCCCAGGCGATGGTCTCGGCACGGATGAAGCCGCGCTCGAAGTCACTGTGGATCTCGCCAGCGGCCTGCGCGGCGCGCGTGCCTGCGCGAATGGTCCAGGCGCGGACCTCCTTCGGCCCGGTGGTGAAGAAGCTGATAAGGCCGAGCAAATGGTACCCGGCCCGGATGAGACGATACAGGCCCGGTTCTTCGAGGCCCAGCTCAGCCAGGTACTGCGCCCGCTCGTCGTCGTCCAGAGCAAGCAGCTCCGCTTCGAGGCGTGCGGCCAGCTCGACGACCTCGGCGGGCTCGTCATCCCCGTCGACGGCCGCGCGCAAGGCGGCGACGTGTGCACTCTCATGAGCGTCGCCCAGGAACTCCGCCTCCGTGACATTGGCCACGTACAGGGCTGGCTTGGCTGTCAGCAGCTGGTAGCTGCTCAGCAGGCCCGCCTCCTCCTCGCTGTGCGCCTCGATCAGGCGCGCCGGCTTCCCTTCCGACAGGACGTCGTGCAGCTGGCGCAACAGCCGGTCCTCGGTCTGCGCCTCGCGCCCGCCACTGCGAGCCACCTTCTCCACGCGCTCCAGGCGCTGCTCCACCGACTGGAGGTCCGACAACGCCAGCTCGGTGCTGATGATGCCGCGGTCCCGCACGGGATCGACGGTGCCCAGCACGTGGGCCACGTCTGCATCTTCGAAGCAGCGGACGACATGCACGACGGCGTCCACGCCCCGGATGTGTGCCAGGAACTGGTTGCCCAGACCCTCGCCCCGGGACGCACCCTCCACCAGGCCGGCGATATCCACGAACGAGACCGTCGCCGGCACGCGCGCTTTCGGCTGGACACAGTCGTAGAGCCGATCCAGGCGCGGATCCGGAACATCCACGACGCCGACGTTCGGGTCTACCGTGCAGAACGGATAGTTCTCCGCCGCAGCCCCCGCGGCGGTGAGGGCATTGAAAAGCGTCGACTTGCCGACATTCGGCAGTCCTACGATCCCCAGCTTCAGATTCGGCACTGCGTCTCGCCGGTTGGTACACGCATTGCGACAGTACGACCACGAAACGTAGCCTATTCGTGCAACCTCGTGTAGCCGCAATCCCGTCCGGATACCGCTCCCGAGCGGGCTGCGCGCTGCGCCCCACGCCGGAGATGGTCTCATGGAATACAAGACGTTGCTCGATGAAGCGCTGGAAGCCTGGGACTACACCCGGGCAGGCGTGGTGGCAGAGCTCGAGAACATGCCCGCCGACAAGATGGACTTCAGCCCCGCACCCGGCGCGCGTACCGTCACCGAGCTGGTGTTGCACATCGTGGCATCGGGTCAGGTGATGGCCGGTGAGCTCAGCAACCCTGTTGGCGACTTCACGCGCCAGGGCTATCCCGAGCATATCCGCGAGCACGCAGGTTTGCTACCGGAGTCGGCCAGTCGGGACGGGCTCGCAGAGCTGCTGCGGAGCACGGGCGAAGAGGGTCTGCACAGGATCCGCGACGCCGGCGAGCTGGCCATGCTGCAGCACATCCGTCGCTTCGACGGCAAACTGGGCACACGCCTCGCCTGGATGAACCACGGCATCGCCCACGAAGAGCACCACCGCGGACAGCTCGCGCACTGGGCGCGGGCCATGGGCGTAGTGCCCGCACTCACCAAGCGGATTCACGGATCGTAGCCGGCCCACCACCCTTCGCCCGCGACGGAGAGACCCCCACCGTCGTTCGCCGGTCCCTGCCGGGGTGACAGGCCGACAGGAAGAGCGCGAAGACGATTTTCCACCTCCTGGACGCCCGCGAACCGGGTCGGACCCATCGGCCGGGCCCCGGCATTCAGGCTTTCGGCAATACCGAGAAGAGGGCGCTGATCAACTGGGGATAGACGAAATACGATTCTTCTGCGGCGGCCAGGCTGAGGCGCTCGATGTTGGTGTGGGCGTGTCGTTCCTCGCCGGGCGCATAGCCGATGGTCGGGATGCCGTGTACGCCACAGATATGGCCTCCGTCTGTGGCGAACGCCCAGGGCCGGACGGCGGGCGCATGACCGGTGGCCCGGCCGACGGCCTGGGCGGCTGCACGGACGACGGCGTGGTCGTCGGGCAACAGGAACCCCGGCGTGAACAGCTCGCGATCCTCCTCCAGGCCGGTGCAGGTGTGCTGCCGTTCGGTGGCGCACGCGACCTCCACGCGCAGCCGATCGTCCTCCAGCCGGAGGCGTTCGTCCAGGAACGTGCGCACGGCGTCGGCCGACGACGCGGGCGTAAAGCCCGGCAGGACGCGCCAGTCGAGATAGACGTGCACGAGATCAGGGATCACGTTGCGGCTGTCAGGCAGTACGTCCACCTGGGTGGCGACCAGGGTGGCGCGACCCAGAACGGGATCCTCGGCCGTCAACTCCGTCGCGGCAAAGTCACGCACGGCCTGCAGCACGGCGGGTAGGCCGTCCAGGGCGTTCGCCGCACGCTCGGGCGCGCTGGCGTGCCCCGCGAGGCCGTGCAGGGAGACGACGATCTCGGCGCGACCGCGGTGTCCGATGGTGACGTCGCCGTGCGTCGATTCCCCCACGATGGCCGCACCCGGTTTCACGGCGCCCGATTGCAGCAGGTGCTCCATGCCCCAGCCGCCCCGCTCCTCCAGCACCGTGTGCGCGACGATCACGTCGCCCGGCGGCCGGTCGCCGACGAAATGGGCGGCGGCGTAAGTCTGGAGAGCCAGCGGCCCCTTGATGTCCATGGCGCCCCGGCCGTGCAGGTAGCCGTCCGCCAGGTCGGCGCCGTAAGGCGAGTGTTCCCACGCGTTCTGGTCGCCGGGATCCACGATGTCCAGGTGGCAGCTCAGCATGACCGGCCGCGCCTCGCCCCGGCCCTCCACCACGCCGATCACGTTGCCCACATCGTCACGCCACGCCCGGTCGAACCCCAGCCGATTCAACTCCCGCAGCAAGCGGTCCCCTACCTCGCCCTCTCCGCCGGGCGGGCTGGGAATGCGGATCAGGTCGCGGGCGAATTCGATGGCTGCGCCAAAGCTGAGATCGGCCATGAAGGTCAGGGGTCGGGGTCAAAGAGTGTAGGCCGCGTGCCAGGCGATCCGATAGCAGCCGCCATGGTCAGGCAACAGGGCGCGGGTCGCGGTCTCAACCGCGACCCGCTTGCAGGTGGCAGGCCAGCATGCCAGCGGATCCATGCTCGCAGCGGGCCTGCCGGCCATTTCGGCACCGCCGCACGGGCCGTGGCGGGCGCGCCGGCGTGCGCCCCGTCGGCAGCGATCCTGCCGGGGCCCCAGGAGCCCGAAGGCGTACGCCGCGCGGGCAGCGGTCCCGCCGGGGACCGTCCACGCGGCGCGCTCCCAGCTGGCTCCAAGCTGCTACCTGCTACCTGCCACCTATCCGAAGACCGCGTGCAAGGCCGTCCGGATGAGCTCGACAACCGCGGTGACATCACCGTGCACGTTCAGGTGGTGTACCTTCACGAACCACGGAGAGAGCACCAACGACACGACGCTCATCAGCTTGATGAGAATGTTGAGCGACGGACCCGACGTGTCCTTGAACGGGTCGCCCACGGTGTCGCCCACGACGGCGGCCTTGTGCGGTTCGCTGCCCTTGCCGCCGTGCTCACCGCCCTCGATGAACTTCTTGGCGTTGTCCCACGCCCCGCCGGCGTTCGCCATGAAGAGCGCCATGAGCACGCCGGTGACGGTGGCGCCGGCAAGCAGACCGCCCAGTGCGCGGACGCTGAAGTAGCCGACGACGACCGGCACGATGATCGCGGTCAGGCCGGGAATGATCATCTCCTTTAGCGCGGCGCGCGTGGAGATATCGACGCAGCGTGCGCTGTCCGGCTTGGTGGTGCCCTCCATGATACCCGGGATCTCACGGAACTGCCGGCGCACCTCGTTCACCATGCCTTCCGCCGCACGGCCCACGGCCGTCATGGTAAGCGCCGAGATGAAGAACGGCATGGTGCCGCCAATGAGCAGCCCGATGGTCACTTCCGGATTGATGATGTCCAGGCCGCCGTTGTGCAGACCCACGGCGGTTGCGTAAGCGCTGAACAGCGCCAGGGCGGTCAGGGCCGCCGAGCCGATGGCGAAGCCCTTGCCGATAGCCGCCGTCGTGTTGCCGATGGCGTCCAGACTGTCCGTGATCTTGCGGACCTCCGGACCCAACCCGCTCATCTCCGAGATGCCGCCCGCGTTGTCCGCGACCGGGCCGTAAGCGTCCACCGACATGGTCACGCCGACGGTGGCCAGCATGCCCACGGCCGCGATGCCGATGCCATAGAGTCCGGCGAAGTGGTACGAGACGCCGATGGCCGCCGCGATCAACAACACGGGTAGCGCCGTGGATTCCATACCGACGGCCAGGCCGTGGATGATGTTGGTGGCCGACCCGGTGAGGCTGGCGTCTGCGATCCGCCGGATGGGGCTTGCCGCGGTGTAGAACTCCGTGATGAGGCCCACCGCGATGCCCACGATCGTGCCGGACAGGATCGCCCAGAACGGACCTGTGGCGGAATAGGATTGCGCCGTCGTCGGGTCGAAGATCTCGAAGCCCATGCCGCGCACGACGAAGTACATGGCCACCAGGAACAAAATGGCGGCAATGAATGTCACGTTGCGCAGTGCAGCCGCCGCGTTGGAACGCTCCAAGACCTTCATGAGTGCAATGCCGACCAGAGAGGCCACCAGGCCGATCATGGCAGCAAGCAAGGGCAAAGCGACGGCTTCGGCCCTGTTCGTCGCGTAGAGCGCACTCGTTGCGCCGATAGCGATGGTGGCGATGATGCTGCCGACATAACTCTCGAAAATGTCGGCGCCCATGCCGGCGACGTCGCCCACGTTGTCGCCGACGTTATCCGCGATCACGCCCGGGTTACGTGGATCATCCTCCGGAATGCCCGCCTCCACCTTCCCCACCAGGTCCGCGCCTACGTCGGCAGCTTTCGTATAGACGCCGCCTGCCACGCGCGCGAACAAGGCGATGGAGCTGGCCCCCATGGCGAACCCGCTGATGATCTCTGAGAACGCGCGGAACCCCTCACCCTGCGCGTGCGCCGCAAACACGAAATACCAGATGCCGATGCCCAACAGTCCCAGGGCACCCACCGACAGACCCATCACCGCCCCGCCGAAGAACGCGACCCGTAGTGCCTTCCCCTGCCCCGACTCCTTCGCGGCCGCAGCCGTGCGCACGTTCGCGCGCGTGGCCGCGGACATGCCGAAAAAGCCGGCCAGCACCGAGCACAGCGCGCCGGTGACGTATGCGAACGAGGTGTAGGGGCCGATGGCCAAACCCAGCAGCACCGCCACCACCACCACGAACGCGGCCAGCACCGTGTATTCCCGACGCAAGAACGCCATCGCACCTTCGTGGATGGCGTTCCCAATCTCCCGCATCAAATCTGTTCCGGTCGGTTGAGACCTCACATACAAGAACAGGCCCAGCGCTACGGCCAACCCCACCAGCCCCAGCACTGCGGCCCCTTGCGTCCACGCCAGTAAGTCCGTCACGAACGCCTCCGCTGTTTGTCAGTTGGTCTGCTATCTGTTGTACCGACTCATCGCCGCCTCAATCCCCTCGTCCAACCAGAGCCGCACACCCGCGGCCAGGTCCGGCAGCAACGCGACGATTCGCTCCTCTTCCTCCGCCGGCAATCCGGACAGCACCCAATCGGCCAGGTCCACGCCATCCGGCGGCGTGCCCACGCCGATCCGCAAACGGGCGTACTCCCGAGTGCCCAGCGCCGATTCCACCGACTTCAGGCCGTTGTGCCCGCCGGCGCTGCCTGCGGGCCGGAACCGGACGCGTCCCACGTCCAGCACGGCATCATCCACCACCACGAGAAGGTCGCGGGTGACATCGAAGCCGTCGACGTGCCGGAACGGGGCAAGCGCCGCCCCACTGCGATTCATGTACGTGCGAGGTTTGACCAGCAGTACGTGATGCGGACCCACCTGGCCCGCCGCGATCAGCGCTTGTGCTTCACCTCGGAACGGACCGAGCCCCCAATCGGCGGCAATCCGGTCCACGAGCCACCACCCGACGTTGTGCCGGGTCGCGTCGTATTCCGGGCCAGGATTGCCCAACCCACACACGACTTTCACTCAGGATTCCGCGTTGGACTCCTCGTCCTCGGCCTCTTCCGCTTCCTCGCCTTCTTCCCGACCGACCAACTCCGGCTCCATGCCCTCTTCCAACTCGGCCGCTTCTTCTTCCTCCTCCTCGGTCACCAGCACGCGCGGCGCCGCCACCAGGCACACCGTCCGATCCTCGTCGACCTGCACTTCCACACCGTCCGGAAACGCCATGTCGGAGATATGGATGGAGTCGCCGATGACCAGCGCGGACACGTCCACCGTGAATTCTTCCGGGATCGCATCGGAGGAGCAGCGCACTTCCACCTCGTGCAGCACGTGCTGCAACACGCCGCCTTCCTTGACGCCTTCCGCTGCACCCTCGAGGCGGATCGGGACCTGCACGTGCACTTTCTGGCCCGCCTGGATCTGGAGGAAATCCACGTGCAGCACTTCCGCCTTCACCGGGTTCACCTGCACCTCGCCCACCAGCGCCCGGATCTTGCCGCGCTTACCCTTGATGGACAGATCGATCAGGGTGTTCTCCAGCGATACGTGCCGCATCAGGTTGTCGAACTCGTGGGCATCGATGCTCAAGGAGCGCGTCTCCTCGTTGCGCCCGTATACCACGGCCGGAATCCGGCCATCCCGCCGCATCCTGCGTGCGGGACCCTTGCCCCTTTCCTTCCGCGGCAAGGCCTTCAACGTCACCGTCTCCGTCATACCTTCCCTTCTCCCTTCAGTCGAACAGCTGGCTCACTGATTCGTTCGAGTGCGTGTAGCGGATCGCTCGCGCCAGCAATTGTGCGATGGACAGCACCTTCAGCTTCGGGAACCGCTTCTCCTTCGGGACGTTCAGCGTGTTGGTCACCACCACGGCTTCCGTGGGCGCCGCCTCCAGTCGCTGGACAGCGGGGCCCGAAAGCAGCGCGTGCGTCGCGGCCACGTAGATTTCCGTCGCGTCGCGCTCCTTGAGCGCCTCGATCACGCTGGTCATCGTGCCCGCCGTGTCGATCATGTCGTCCACGATCAGGCACGGCCGACCCTCCACTTCGCCCACCACCGTCAGCACCTCCGCCACGTTCTGCGCAGGACGACGCTTGTCAATGATGGCAAAATTTGCGTTGATCCGCCGGGCAAAGCCACGCGCCATCTTGGCCGCACCCACATCCGGCGCCACCACGACCGGGTCTTCCAGGTCCATATCCTGGAAATAGCGGGTCAGCACCGGCGCCGCGTACAGGTGATCCACCGGCACGTCGAAAAAGCCCTGGATCTGGTGCGTATGAAAATCCATGCCAAGCACCCGATCCGCGCCCGCCGCCTCCATCAGGTTCGCGACCAGCTTCGCACCGATCGCCACGCGCGGCTGGTCTTTCCGATCCTGGCGCGCATACCCGTAATACGGCGTCACCACCGTCACCCGCGCCGCCGATGCCCGCTTCGCTGCGTCCACCATCAGCAGCAGCTCCATCAGGCTGTCCGCCGGCGGTGGCGTCGGCTGGATGATGAACGCGTCGCGCCCCCGCGCGTTCTGATTGATACGAACGAAGATCTCGCCGTCCTCAAAGCGCGAGATCGTCACATCCCCGAGTGGAATGCCGATGGATTCCGCGATTTCCTCCGCCAGCGGCCGATTCGCAGTACCGGCCATGAGCAGCAGCGGTCCGCGGACCTGATGATCCGACATGCACGTACGGGTGCGAGTTTTCCAATAGCCTGAGCAACAGGCCTGTAAGGTATCGGAAACGTTCCGGGTGTCAACTGTATTGCGCGCCGCGCGCGCTCACCGCGAACTGCTCAGCGATGCAGCGTGAGCGACCCCTCGGAGCGGAGCTGCCGCAGGAATGCAGTGAAGTGGGTTTGACACGCTTCACTGACTGTGGGGCGGATGCGTTCCAGCACGGCTGTGTGGGACGTTGCACGCAATTCCACCGGCCTTCGGAAATCGAAGTACCGTTCCAGGCTAAACGCCAGGCAGTCCGGTATGGATGCCTGGGTGCCATCTGGTGTTTCGTAATGCAATGAAATCTCCGGCGGCAGGAATCCCATGACTTTGGATGCTCCAGGGGTCGGCACCGGACGTGGCCGTCCGGCATCTCAGGAGCGGTTTGCAAGATAGACGGTCGTGGTGGAACGCACCAGAGCGAAGACGCGGATGAACCGAGGCGCTACAACGCGGCCCATGAAGCCCGAGGGGTGACCCGAGCCGGCCCCCCCAGGGCTCGAACCTGGACTTCCGGCTCCAAAGGCCGGCGTGACTGCCGATTACACCAGGGGGGACCGTATCGGGAAGCCGTGGGAAGTTACGCCGAGGAGCGAAGCCTTTCAACCGGCGGCGGTCTTATGAGTCGCCTGCGGTGCGTGTGTGGACGAGCTGGAAGTCGGGCCAGTCGCGACCGATGTCCGCCGCGGCGCGCTCGCGGGAGACGTCGTCGTGAAAGACGCCGAACACGGCCGACCCGCTGCCCGTCAGGAGTGCTGGCGCCGCACCGTCGGCTTTCAGCGCGTCCCGAACGGCCATCAGGGGCGGGTGTTCCGGAAGTACGACGCGCTCGAAGTCGTTGCCGGCACTGGCGGCCACATCGTCCCAGCGCAGGAGTGCGGCGTGGCTCAGCGCCCCGGCGGGTGCCGGGCGCGTGGCCACGTCGGACAGACGGCGATATGCTTCCGCCGTCGGGCTGGCGAAGGGCGGCACGACGAGCAGAACGGGGCGCTGCGGAAGGGGTGGCAGGGGCAGAAGCCGCTGCCCGCGACCCCAGGCAAGGGCATGGGCGGAGCCGCACAGGAAGAACGGTACATCGCTGCCGATGGTAGCACCCAGCGCGATGAGCTCATCCCGTACGAGGGGCACATGGCACAGCGTGTTCAAGGCCAGCAGTGCGGCGGCCGCATCGCTGGAACCGCCGCCCAGGCCGGCGCCCGCAGGGATCCGCTTCACCAGGCGAAACTGCACGCCACCCGGGACTCCGCATCTCTGCTGAAAAACTCGCGTCGCCCGGGTAACCAGGTTGTCGTCCGAAGGGCCGACATCGCCACCCTCCACGCGGAGCTGGAATCCCCGGTCCGCCAGCGTGACCGACAACTCGTCCGCGAGGTCCAGGGCGTGGAACACGGTCTCGATCTGGTGATACCCGGATGCTTCCCGGGCCAACACGGAAAGCCACAGGTTGATCTTCGCCGGAGCCTCCATCGTCAAAGACGCTTGGCTCACGTGCTCCGCTCCACCGCCTCATCTACGGCCTCATCACTCCGCCCAACCTCCGACCACGTGAGCCCGAGCCGCCAGACGTAGAAGAGACCGAACAGGGTCACGGGGATGAACGTGGTGATGTGGAAGCCGAGGGCGAAGGCGATGGCCGGCGTAGTCCCCACACCCCAGATGCCCACCAGCCCGACGCGCACAGCGGCCTCGTAGATACCGAAGAACCCGGGAACGGACGGCAACGACACGGCGAGCGCGATGATGGATTGGAGGAACAGAGCACCGCTGAACGGCACGTCGATGCCGAACGCGTGGAAGCCGATCCAGAAGGAAAGGGCGTTCACGCCCCAGACCGCCGCAGACCACACAGCGATGCGGATGACCAGGATCGGCTGCCGCACGGCCGTCAGCCCCTGGAGAAAGCCTTCCAGCAGGTCGATGACTTTGCGGCGCACGGCGTGTGGCAAGGTCCGCCGCGCAACCGTCTCGAAAACCGCTACCGAACGTTCGGGCCACGTGACCATCACCAGCACGACCACGAAGCCGATGGCGAACAGCGCGAGGATGGTTTCGGCTGCGCGCCACACCTCCGGCATGGCGGCGTTCATGGCGGGGAAGCCGGGCAGCGTCATGGCGAGGAGCAGCGAGGCCACGACGACGATGATGTCGAAGAGCCGTTCCACAACGAGAGATCCGAAGGACGCCGTCATGCGCACCGGCTCGAGGCGAGACAGGGCGTAGGCGCGGGCGAACTCGCCGACTCTGGCCGGCAGCAGGTTGTTGGCCATGAAGCCCACGCACGTGGCGGCGAACCGGTTCCCGAAGCCTGTCACGCGCACCGGCTCCAGCAGGGCCCGCCAGCGGAGTGCGCGCAAGGGAAACGCCAGGAAGTTGACGGTTACGGCCACCAGGAGCAGGAGGGGATGGGCGAGCAAGACCCGCCCGGCGACATCGTGGAAGTCGACACCCCGCAACGCGTAATACAGAAGGCCGATGCTGACGAGCACGCCAAGCACGGCCTTCCAATCGAATCGAGCGCCGACCGGACCGCGGGCCTGCGGCGCGCCCGTCGTTTCGTTCACGTCCTGCCGAGCTCGATCAGGTCGTACAGCTCAGCCAGCAGCTCGACGCCATCGGGATCGGCGACATGCTGCTCCAGCCGCGCACGCAGCTCCACGGCGCGATCCAGCGCCCGGTCGCCCGCGTACGACAACTTGGTGATGGGAACCACCTCCTGCTCCGCCACGTCATCCTCCGATTGCATCGTATCCTGCTGTTCCCGTGCGTTGCCGACCCGGCGCTCGAGCTCGGCCGTCGCGTCGCTCAGCTCTGCGCGCACGCCGGCATCCCAGTGGAGCTCCCCGTGCGCCAGCCGCTGCGCCGTCGCTTCGATCCGGGCCGCCAGCTGCCGAACGACCTCCTGGCGAGCCAGCTGCGCACTGCCGCGCAACACCCGCGCCTGCCGGTACAACTCCTCCGCATCGCCATCCAGCAGGCTGGCTCGCATGCCGGACAGCTGTTCCGCTGCCTCCTCCCGGAAGAACGCGAACAGGTGCGACACTGTTTACCCTCCTTCAACCTTGGAGCGAGCCTCACGGATCCGCCGCACCATCTCCCGCACCGCCTCCTCCATCCCCACGAACAGGGCCCGGCTGATCACGGTGTGCCCGATGTTCAACTCCTGAACGTCCTGCAGGGCTGCGATGAGGGCGACGTTCTCGTACGTGAGCCCGTGTCCCGCGTGAACGTCCAGATCCAGGGAAACGCCAAGCGCCGCCGCCCGTCGTAACCGCGCCACCTGCTCGCCGACGTCCTGTCGGACCTTCCACCGTTCCGCGAACTCGCCGGTATGCAGCTCGATGGCATCCGCACCCAGCTCCACGGCGGCATGCAGTGCTTCCGGCTCCGGATCGATGAACAGCGATGTGCGGATGCCGGCGTCCTTCAGCCGAGCGACTGCATCCCCGATGCGAGCGCGGTCGCCTGGCTGTATCAGCGCCAACCCGCCTTCCGTCGTCACCTCTTCCCGCTTCTCGGGCACGAGCGTCGCCTCCATGGGGCGCAGCTCGGTGGCCACAGCCAGGACGTCTTCCACCGCCGCCAGCTCCAGGTTCACGCCGGTACGCACGGTGGCCGCCAGCAGGCGAACATCACGCTCCTGGATATGACGTCGATCCTCGCGCAGATGCACCGTGATGCCATCGGCGCCACCCAGCTCCGCCAGCACGGCAGCACGCACCGGGTCCGGCTCGTCCGTGCGGCGAGCCTGCCGAACCGTAGCGACGTGGTCGATGTTGATATGGAGACGCATCAGCCGGTTGACAACAACGATTCCAGGTCGGCCGCCCGTTCCTCGTCCAGGCCGGCGGCCCTGGCCAGACGCAGCGTGACCAGCCCCAGGGCGCAATATAGTGCGCGCTCCGTACCGGACAACCGCGACAGATGAAGGCGCACCGTGTCCACGTCGCCTCGGGCCACGGGCCCGGTCAGAGACGCCGAGAGGCCGAGGTCCTCCAGATTCTCGAGCGTTCCGCGCATGAGGGGCAGAATGGCCGCCACCGCGTCGTTTTCCCGGACTCCCGCCTGGCGAAACATCTCGACGACCACGCCGGTCACGGCTACCAGGTAGTTGGACGCGAACACGGCCGCCGCATGATAGAGCGGCCGGAGCGTAGGCGGTACGACGATGGCCCGGCCACCCACGGCATCAACGAGCCGCCGTGCGGCGGTCATGGCCAGCGGCTCACCGGCGATGGCGAAGGACGCGCCCGCCATCCGGTCGGCGCCGGACCAGGCGTCCGCCACCGTCTGCAGGGGGTGGATGGAGCCGACGGCGTAGCCGGCTTCGTGCAGCGGCGCCAGCAGGTCGGTGGACAGGGCGCCCGACAGGTGGAACGCCGAACAGCCGCGCGGCGCGCGGCCGGCTCGTGCCATCAGGTGCGCCACCTCGGGCAGCGCGTCGTCCGGAACGGCCAGCAGGAGCATGGACGCGTCCTCGGGCACGGTTGTTGGTCCGAGGACGTATTGTGCCCCGCCATCGAAGAGTGGATGCGGTGGCGCTTCCGGTCCACGGCCCTGGTAGATCAACCATTCGACAGCGCCGCTGCGCACGAGCGCGGCCCCGAGAGCGAGGCCCATGCGGCCCGGGCCGACAATGACGACCCGCTCGCTCACGCCGCCCCGTGGATCACGACGCCGCCGCGTTGCTGCAACCGCCCCAGGATGGGGCGTGGGAGCCGTGCGAACAGATCGATGACCGTGTCCCGCTGTTCCTGGTGGATCACTTCCCCCTCCCGATACACCGTTGCCAGTGCCTCGCCATCGGCCGCGGGGATCACCACGTGGACCTCTGGCCGCTGGGCCCGCACCTCCTCCTCCAAGCGGGCCAGCAGCTCGTCCATACCGTTTTCCTCCATCGCGGAAACGAACACGGATGGCGTCGAGAACAGGGCACGTACCCGCACGCGTAGCGCCGCTTCCTCGGAGTGGGTGAGCTGGTCGACCTTGTTGAACACCAGCACGACGGGCCGGTGACCAAGGCCGATCTCGTTCAACACTTCCTCCACGACCTGCTTCTGTTCCTCCCACCCCGGGTGCGAGGCGTCGATCACGTGCAAGAGCACGTCCGCTCCCAACGCCTCCTCCAGCGTGGCTCGGAAGGAAGCCACCAGGTCGTGGGGCAGCTTGCGGATGAAGCCGACCGTGTCGCTCACCAGCACCTTGGCACCCATGGGCAGATGGACCTGGCGGGTCGCCGGGTCCAGCGTGGCGAACAGCCGGTTCTCGACGAACAGGTGCGAGCCGGACAATGTGCGCAGGATGGAGGACTTTCCGGCATTCGTGTAGCCCACCAGTGCCGCCTGGAATTCGCTGGACCGGCCCTTTCTCTGTGTCGCCCGCCGCTGCGCGACCACTTCCAGCTTGTCGCGCAGGTCGGAGATGCGGCGGCTGATAATGCGCCGGTCGGTCTCGAGCTGGGTCTCACCGGGGCCCCGCAGACCGATGCCGCCGCGAATGCGCGAAAGGTGGGTCCACATGCGCTTCAGACGTGGCAGCAGGTATTCCAGCTGCGCCAGCTCCACCTGCATCTGCGCCTCGTTGGTCCGGGCGCGGGTGGCGAAGATGTCCAGGATGAGCTCGGTCCTGTCCATGACGCGGACGCCGAGCAGGTCTTCCAGGTTCTTGCCCTGCGCGGGCGACAGGTCTTCGTCGAAGATGACGACATCGGCGCCGGCCGCGTGCACGGTCTCTTTCAGCTCGCGCGCCTTCCCTTCCCCGATGAAGTACTTGGGATGCGGCGTCTCCAGACGCTGCCTGAGCACGTCGGTCACGGCGGCGCCTGCCGTATCCGCCAGGCGCTGCAACTCCTCAAGGTGCTCATCCGCCGCCCCGGGGGATACGTCGCGTGTGGGTGCCCCCACCAGGACGGCTCGATCCTGCGGCTGTTCTACTTCGATTGTGCGATTGATGGGCTTCTCCTGTTTCTCGTTCCGTTGTTCTCCCTGGACGCCGGACGCCACGGCCAACAAGTGCAGCCGGCGAACGTGCCCACGATCAGCTGGCGCCACTCATGGACACGATGCCCTTGTGACTGTATGGAATCTTCTTTCTGATCGGCCCTTTCAGGTCCACGCTGCCACGAATCCGATAATCAAAGTTGCCTCGCTGCAGCAGAGAACGGAAGGCACCCCCGAGTCCGCTGTAGCTGACCTCGACGGGAATCTCGACCTGCGCGCTGTCCTCGGCCTCGACCCGGACGGCCTGGTCGTACGTGCCCTGTGCCAGGCTCATCCAGGCATCGCCGCTCGAGTCTTCGGCCAGGTCCACGTTGTAGCTCAAGCCCTGGGCGTCGAGGGCAAACGCGTTCGGGTTGTATACCCGCAGCCGGACCTGGACGTTGCCCCCCGTCAACCCGAGGCTGGTGATATGCACGCTCACCAGCCGCACCTCCGGTCGGCGCAGCGTCGGCACGCATGCCGCCAGCCCGGCCACGAACAGTGTCACCACCACGCGCGTTCCCGCCACTCCGATCTTGCCCCGCATCACGTCCCGTTCTCCTCCGGCTGATTGTCTGAGTGCTTATACTCCCCGGACGGCTCCGACGTGCCGTCGGCTTCACGACGCCGGGCGTCCCACCATTCCATGCGCTCGGCGATGCGTTTCTCGAAGCCGAACCGGCTCGGCTCGTAGTAGTGCTGCCCGCGCACGGCGTCGGGAAGATACTCCTGCGGGATGTAGTGCTGTTCCGACTCGAACGCGTAGTGGTAATCCCGTCCGTAGCCGAGCTCCTTCATGAGTTTCGTGGGCGCGTTCCGGATGTGGAGCGGCACCGGCGCCGCCGGCGTTTCCTTCGCAGCACTCATGGCCCGCCCCAGCGCCACGTACACCCGGTTCGACTTAGGTGCGGTGGCCAGGTACACAGCCGCTTCCGCGAGCGCCAGCTCGCCCTCCGGCGACCCGAGGAAGTGGTACGCGTCGCGCGCGGCCACGGCGAGGCGCAGCGCGTCGGGGTCCGCAAGGCCGATGTCTTCGATGGCCATGCGCACCAGGCGACGTGCGACGTAGAGCGGGTCCTCCCCGCCGTCCAGCATGCGAGCCAGCCAGTAAAGCGCGCCATGCGGGTCGCTGCCGCGCACCGCCTTGTGCAGGGCCGAGATCAGGTTGTAGTGCTCTTCCCCACCCTTGTCGTAGTGGGCGAACCTGCGCTGCAAGGCCTCGCGCACGTGGTCGACCGTGATGATGCCGCCCGCCCCGGCCAGGGCGGCTGCAGCCTCCAGCGCGTTCAATGCCCGCCGCGCATCGCCGTCGGCTTCGATGGCAAGAGCGTGCCGCGCATCGTCGTCCAGGCTGACCTCCAGCGCGCCGAGGCCCCGCTCCCGGTCTTCCAGCGCGCGCTGCACGATCTTCGCCAGGTCCTCCGGCCGCAGCGGTTCCAGCACGAACACGCGGGACCGGCTGAGCAGGGGCCCGATGACCTCGAAAGACGGGTTCTCGGTGGTGGCCCCGATGAGCGAGATGGTGCCCGCTTCCACGTGGGGCAGGAAGGCGTCCTGCTGGGCCTTGTTGAAGCGGTGGATCTCGTCGCAGAAGAGGATGGTGTGGCGTCCACCCGCACGATTGCGCACCGCGGCCTGCTTGATGATCTCCCGGACCCGCGGCACGCCCTCCGTCACCGCGCTGAACGGCACGAACACCGACTGCGTGCGCTCCGCGATGATATGGGCCAGCGTCGTCTTGCCGGTCCCCGGTGGACCCCACAGGATCAGGCTGCCGACCTCGTCCTTCTCGATCAGCTGCCGCATGGCCTTGCCCGGGGCCAGCAGGTGCTCCTGCCCGACGAAATCGTCCAGCGTGTGCGGCCGCATACGCGCCGCCAGCGGCGCGTCGGCACCCGGCTCCCCCGGTCCGGACCGGCCGTCCGCTTCATGCCCGAACAGGTCCAGCTCGCTCACCGGCTCTCGCTCACGATCGGGTCAACTCGGCGAGCACCAGCTCCAGCAGCGTGGCACGCTCGTTCAGAGCGGGCTCGTCCGTGACACGCTCCAGCAGCTCTGCCAGGATCTCGCCGAAGCGCGGGCCGGGTTCGAGGCCCAGCGCCCGCAGATCATGGCCGTCGATGGCCAGGTCGGTCACGCCCAGCACGGGCCGGCTGCACAGCACGGCGTGGGCCATGCGCCAACGCTCCAGCAGGTCCGCCGGCTGGTCCTCCGTCTCGACGCCGCGCCAGAGTGCGAACCGCAGGCGAAACAGGTCGTGGGCGAGGTCGGCGCCCACGTGACGCAGCCAGCGACGGACGCCTGCCTCCAGCGTGTCCGGCGGGAACAGGTCTCGCTGGTGGCGCACGAGCCGCGTCAGGCGCTCCGTGTCCGCGTTGGACGCCTTCAGCCGTACCATGACCTCGCCGGCGAGCCGTGCGCCCAACACCTCGTGGCCGGTGTAGCGCCAGCCGCCGCGCAGATCGCGTGTGCGTGCCGACGGCATGCCCAGGGCGTGGAGCAACGCGGCCGCTCGGAGCAGGGTGCGCCGGGGCGGCAGCGCATCGACCGCTCTCAGCGACCGGTCCCACGGCCGCACGTCATCCCGCTCGTCGAGCCCACGCACCGGCACCAGCTCGGGATAGAGGACACCCAGCACGCCGGCGTCGCCGTAGAGGCGCAGCGTGCGGGAAGCGCGCCATGTGCGACCCAGCACCTTCCAGAGCTCTTCGCGCACGCGTTCCGCCGAGAGCGACCGCAACTCCTCCACGGCCGCGCACAATGCACTCCAGGTGCCGGGCGTGATGTGAAGCTCGAAATGACCCGCGAAGCGCAGCGCCCGCAGAATGCGCAGATAGTCCTCCGCGAACCGGTCCGCGGCTTCGCCCACCGTGGACAGGCGGCCCTCGTGCAGGTCCTCAAGGCCGTGGAACGGGTCCCGCAGCTCGCCGGTGGCCGGACGCCAGGCGAGGGCATTGCAGGTGAAGTCCCGCCGGGAGAGGTCTTCGTTGATGCTGTCGGCAAACTCCACCACGGCGTGTCGGCCGAACGTCTCGACGTCGCGCCGGAACGTGGTCACCTCGTACAGCACACCCCGCTCCAGCACGCCCACCGTGCCGTGCTCGACGCCGATGGGCACCGTCCGCCGGAACAGGCGCTGCACCTCGTCCGGCCGTGCGCCGGTCGCCAGGTCCCAGTCGCCCGCCGGAAGGTCTAGCAGCACGTCGCGAACCGCACCGCCCACCGCCCACGCTTCGTGGCCTGCGTCCTCCAATCGCCGGGCGATCCGGCGCACCGGCGCCGGCACCGCCCGTTCCAGCGCGTCCACATTCATGCGTCGGAGTCCGGCCGCGCGATGGGCGCCGGCGTCGTCTTGTGGCGGGCCGACTCGTGGCGACCCCGGATGGCGGCGTCCGTCGACGGGTCGCCCGACGTACCGGTGGCGAGGTACCGGTCCAGCTGCTCGTAGGTGACGCCCAGCTCCGCTTCGTCCGTCTGGCCGGCCCACAAACCGGCCGACGGCTCCCGCTCCACCACTTCACCCGGCACGCCCAGGTGCCGGGCCAGGCTCCGCACCTCGGTCTTCAGCAGGTCCGCCAGCGGGAAGGCGTCTGCCGCGCCATCGCCGTGCTTGGTGAAGTAGCCAACGGCGAACTCGTCCCGGTTGCCCGTCCCCAGCACCAGCCGATTCCGCAGATTCGCGTGGTAATAGAGTGTGAGCATGCGCAGCCGGGGCTTCACATTGGCCCGGGCGAGGTGGGCGGCATCGTCGTCTTCGGGAGGAGTCTGGACCGCGTTGCCGCCGGCGCTGGAACGTCCGGCTTCCAGGGTGGAAAGCACAGCGTCGAAGGCGGATTCCAATGCGATGTGTACCGTGGGCACGCCGAACCGGCGAGCCACCTCGACCGCCAGGGCTTCGTCGTGGGGGTCGGAGCCGATGGGCATGATCAGACCGAGGCAGTGATCGGGACCCAGGGCCCGCGCCGCCAGGCCGCACACCGTGGCGCTGTCGATGCCGCCGGAGAGCCCGAACACGACCCCGTCCAGGCCGGCCTGCCGGACCTGCGCACGGATCCAGTCGGTGAGCTCCCGTTCCAGGAGCAACGGATCGCGCAACGCCTGTCTCAGCTCGTCCGCCTCAGCCACAGAGGATCGCCCCTCCGTTCACGTTCAGGATCTCGCCGGTGATGTGCCGCGCCAGTGTCGAGCACAGGAACAGGATCGGCGCGGCGACATCCTCGGGGGACGCCACCCGACCCAGCGGGATGTCGGCTTCGATGCGCTCGCGGCCACCGTCGGCGAACGGCAGGTCGCACATGTCCGTGTCGATCCAGCCGGGTGCCACGGCGTTGACGGTGATGCCTCGCGGCGCGAGCTCGACGGCAATGCCTTTCACGAGCGAGATGATCGCGCCCTTCGTCGCAGCATAGTCGGCGTGGAAGGCTTCGCCTCGCTGGCCGGCGGTGGAGCTGACGAGCACGATGCGACCGGCGTCCGTCACGAGCTTGGCCGCCGCCCGCGTCGTGTAGAAGATGGAGTCGAGGTTCACCGCGATCGTCCGACGCCACTGCCGGTCCTCCATGTCGGCCACCGCAACGGCTTCGGGTGGCCAGATGCCGGCGTTGCCCACGAACAGATCGAGCCCGCCGAACTCGTGCTCCACGCGCCGGAACAGTCGATCCACGTCGCCCGGCTCCGCCAGGTCGCCGGCCTCCGCGAACGCCTTGACGCCCGCCGCCTGCAGCTGCTGCAGCACGTCCTCCGCCTCCTGCGTACGGGAACGATACGAGATGCCCACATCCGCGCCGGCCCGGGCCATCATGAGAGCTACGGCGCGGCCGACGCCCCGAGATCCTCCCGTCACCAGCGCCCGCCTGCCCGACAGGTCGATGCCCAGCATATCAGCCTTTCTCTCCCGTCCGCAGTCGCTCCTCGACGATGTCACAGATGATGTGGCCGATGGCCAGCTGCAGCTCCTGGGCGCGGGCGCCCGTGTCCGTCGGCAGTACGAGCGCTTCGTCCACGCGCTCGCGCAACCGCCCACCGCCCCGTGCCAGCAGCGCAATAGTGCTCACGCCGGCCTTCGCTGCGGCGTCCGCGGCGCGCAACAGGTTCTCCGACTCGCCCGACGTGGAATGCAGGACCAGCAGATCTCCGGGTCGGCCCAGCGCCTCCACCTGTCGGGCGAAGACCTGGTCAAACCCGTGGTCGTTGGCCGAAGCTGTCAACAGCGAGGTATCGGTGGTCAACGCCAGGGCAGGCAACGCCCGACCCTCCCGCCGGAACCGCACGACATACTCGGTGGCCAGGTGTTGGGCGTCCGCCGCGGATCCGCCATTGCCGCAGAACATCACCTTGCCACCCGCCTCGAACGTCGCCAGTACCCGTTCCGCCAGCTCCGCCACACGGCCGGCCTCGTCCTTCCCCACGCGACCGGCGAGGTCGGCGAGCGCAGCCAGCTGTCCGGTGACCTGATCCACCAGGGGACTCTTCATGGCTGTTCCGTGAGAAGCTCCGCGAATGCGGCCGGCGCCGTGGCAGCGGCGAGCCGGTCCACGGCCGCCACGCCCTCTTCGGCCGCCGCCTCGAACGCGGCGGTCAGGAGCGCGTCCGCCGCGAGCAGGTCGATGGCGGACGCGCGCTCGTCCGGCCGCTGCAGCGCCACCTCCAACGCGTCCAGACCGGCATGGGCCAGGCGGTCCGGAAGCGCATCGGACGCGGAGCGATCGAAGTAGCGGCGCATGCGCTCCGCCAGCGAAGTCGGCACGCCGCTCTGACGCCTCGTCAACCAGGTATCCGGCGTCGTCATCCGGACTTGCCCAGCAGCTCCTGGACGATGGCCGGCGCCTGCGCGAGCGCGTCGGATACGCGGGACGGATCGCCAACACCGCCCTGGGCCATGTGAGGGCGGCCGCCGCCGGATCCGCCGGTGAGCGACGCTACCTTCCGCAACAGCTCGTCCGCGCGCACGCCGCGGCCGATCAGGTCATCCGTCACCATGGCGAACAGGGCGGTCTTGTCATCGTAGCTGGCCGCCAGGACGACGGCGCCGCTGCCCAGACGCTCCCGCAGCCGATCGCCCAGGGCCCGCAGCTCGTCCTGCGTGGTCACCGACACTTCCCGCGCCACGACGCGCGCGCCGTCGACGGAGGCCGCCGTGTCCACCAGCTCACCCACCAGGTCCGCCGCCCCTTCCCGGCGGACCTCCCGAAGCTGGCGCTCCAGCTCGCGGTTCTCCTCCGCCAGCTGCTCGATGCGGTGCAAGAGCATGTCGGGCGGCGATTTCAGCATGGCCGCCGCCCGCAGCAGCGCATCTTCCTGCTCGACCGCGCGATGGAACGCCTCCGGTCCCGTCACCGCTTCAATGCGCCGAACGCCGGCACCCACGCCGGTCTCCGACACGATCCGGAACAGGCCGATCTCCGACGTGTGGCGCAGGTGCGTGCCGCCACACAGCTCCATGCTGACGCCCGGAACCGTGATGGTCCGCACCACGTCCCCGTACTTCTCCCCGAACAGCGCCATGGCGCCCTCGGCGATGGCGTCGTCGTGCGGCATGAAGCGCACCCGCACCGCGTGGTCCTCCAGGATCGCCCGGTTCACCTGTTCCTCCACCTCCCGGATCTCCGCCGCCGTCATCGGCTCCGGGTGCGAGAAATCGAAGCGCAACCGATCGGGCGCCACCAGGGACCCGCGCTGCACTACGTGCTTGCCCAGCACGCTGCGCAGCGCCGCGTGGAGCAGGTGCGTCGCCGTATGGTTGCGTTCCGTGTCGTGCCGGCGAGGTTGCGCCACTTCCGCCCGCACCTGGAACGGGCGGTCCGTCTCGGGGAAATCGCCTTCGACGTCGCCGATCACGGCCACCCGGCCCGCCACCCGCCGGACGTCGTCCACGACCATGCGCCAGCCATCGCCCTCCACCGTGCCGGCATCGCTGATCTGACCACCCGATTCCACGTAGAATGGGTTGCGGCGCAGCTCGAGGGCGACGCGCCCGTCCTCGCGACGAAAGGCCGTGACATCGGTCTCGGCCAGCGTCGTTTCGTAGCCTACGAACTCCTGCTCGGCGCCCGGATCCAGCTCCTCCCAACCCTGGGCCAGGCTGTCCGTTACATCCCGCTCCGACTGCGCCCGGTCCAGCCGGGATCGCTCCCGCTGTTCCTCCAGCGCTGCCTCGAAGCCTTCGGTGTCCACCTCGTAGCCGCGCTCCTCCCCCATGAGCTGGGTCAGGTCCAGCGGGAACCCGAACGTGTCGTACAGACGGAAAGCGTCCGCGCCGGCGATGACCGCGCCCGCCTCGCCACCGGCCGGCGCCAGCGCATCGAAGCGCTCCATGCCCGCATCGATGGTCGAAAGGAAGCGCTCCTCCTCCATGCGGGTCGCCCGGACCAGGTGTTCGCGGCGCTGGACGAGCTCGGGGTAGACGTCACCCATGCGGGTGATGACCTCGTCTACCACCTCCACCAGTGTCGGCTCGCGCCGGCCCAGCAGCCAGGCGTGGCGCACCGCCCGCCGCAGAATGCGGCGTAGCACGTAGCCACGGCCTTCGTTTGTCGGGAAGACCCCGTCGGCCAACAGGAAGGCGACGGCGCGGGCGTGGTCCGCCAGGACACGATACGATACGCCCCCCTCACCCGGGTCGTACTCCCGACCCACCACCTCGACCGCACGCTCGATGAGCGACCGGAACAGGTCAGTCTCGTAGTTGGAACGCACGCCCTGCAGCACGCTCGCGATGCGCTCCAGGCCGGCGCCCGTGTCGATGGACGGACGCGGCAACGGCGTCATCTCTCCGTCCGCCGACCGGTCGAACTGCATGAACACCAGGTTCCACAGCTCCAGGAACTCACCCGCCTCTCCCCGCTCGACGAACTCGTCTTCCGGCAGGTCCGTACCTGCGCCCTTCGCGCGCAGATCGTAATGCAGCTCGGAGCAGGGTCCGCACGGGCCCGTATCGCCCATCTGCCAGAAGTTGTCCTTGTCGCCCAGCCGGTAGATGCGGGCCTTGGGCAATCCGGCGACTTCTTCCCAGAGCTCGGCCGCCTCGTCGTCCGTATAATGCACGGTGGCGTAAAGCTTCTTCTTCTCCAGGCCCAGCTCCTCCGTCATGAACTCCCACGCGAAGCGGACGGCATCGCGCTTGAAGTAGTCGCCGAACGAGAAGTTGCCGAGCATCTCGAAGAAGGTATGATGACGCGCGGTCCGACCCACCTCCTCCAGGTCGTTGTGCTTGCCGCTGACCCGCAAGCACTTCTGGGACGTGGTAGCGCGTCGGATGCCCAGGTCCTCCTCACCCAGAAACACGCGCTTGAACTGGACCATCCCGGCGTTCGTGAACAACAGCGTGGGATCGTCCGCAGGCACCAGGCTGGATGAGGACCGGATCTCGTGTCCGTTGCGTTCGAAGTATTGAAGGAACCGTCGTCTGATTTCCGCAGCGGTCATGGATGCCCCGTGACGGGAAGCTCTGATTTTTCGCCACTTTCACGGCGTGGCGCTATAATATATGCTTGCGCCCGACCCGTGCGAGGGGTCGTGGCTGCCCGGCGCAGATCGTCACACGGAACGGTGCGACGGGCCCCCTTCATCTTCCGGATTGTCGGAGAGCGAGCATGAAACGGACCATCATACCCGGCCTGCTGCTCGTCGTGCCCCTGGCAGCGTGCGGTGGCGGCAACGGATCGAGCGGTGCCGTGCGCGACAGCGCGGGGGTCGCGATCATCGAGAACTCCGGGCCCGGAGCCTGGGGCGGGAGCGGGGCCTGGCAGTTCGAAGAAGCACTGCGCGTCGGGACATCCGCGGGCGACCCCGAGTACCAGTTCGGCCAGGTCGTGGGGTTGGACGTGGACGACGCGGGAAACATCTACGTCCTCGACCAGATGGCGCAGGAAGTCCGCGTCTACGACGCACAGGGCAAGTACGTGCGGACGGTGGGCCGCCCCGGCAACGGGCCGGGCGAGTTGAGCCGGGGAGCGGCGGCCGTGCTGATCGGCCAGGGCGACACCGTGTTCGTGGCGGACCTCCTGCTCCAGCG
Source organism: Gemmatimonadota bacterium (assembly GCA_037388885.1). GTDB lineage: Bacteria > Gemmatimonadota > Gemmatimonadetes > Longimicrobiales > RSA9 > JARRJS01. The sequence goes on along the minus strand of JARRJS010000038.1, from coordinate 714 downwards.
TATGAGCCGCTATGCGCCGGACGGCAGCGACGCAGGAACGTTCCCGATCCCGCTGGACCAGGGTGTGTCGGCTCGGTGGGAAATCACGGGCCACAACACGTTCCTGCAGCAGGTCCAGACGATCCCCGTGCCGAACCGGCCCAGTGCAGCGCCGCCGGTCAACCTGATCCTGTCGCGCTCCACCGATGGCACGCTCCAGGACACGGTCATGCACCTGAAGGCGAGCGAGGCGGTGCAGTTCGATGCGGGTGGACCGCACATCCGCATGTTCGAGCCCGAAGCAGTGTGGACGCTGCTGCCGGGCGGCCGGATCGCTTCGGCGATCAACTCGACCTACCGCGTCGAGGTATACGATCCCGATGGTGGGCTCGAACGGGTGATCGAGCGACCGTCCGAACGCAAGCCGGTAGGCGAAGCCGACCGGCAGGCCTTCCTGAAGATGTTCAGGGAGATGTGGCAGCGTGCAGGCGTGCCACCTCAGCAGATCACGCAGCTCGTATCGGCGGTGAGCTTCGCCGACTACTACCCTGCGTTTGCCAACCTCCTGAGCGGACCGGATAGCAGCCTGTGGGTACAGCACATACGCACAGCGGAAGACGTGGGCGGGGAAACCAGCGAGTTCAACGCCCAGGACGTGGGCTCGCCCACCTGGGACGTGTTCGACGCCGACGGTCGGCTGCGGGGCACCGTTACATTCCCGGACCGGTTCACGCC
>JARRJS010000037.1:0-58329 GCA_037388885.1 Gemmatimonadota bacterium | reverse complement strand
CATCTACGACGTGGGCGAGGACCGGTTGCTGCTGGTGGCGACGGATCGTATCAGCGCCTTCGACGTCGTGCTTTCGCCCCCGATCCCCCGCAAGGGGGAGGTGTTGACCCAGATCACTGCCTGGTGGCTCGAGCGGGTCCGGGACCTGACCCCGGACCACCTGATCTCCGCCGATCCGGACCGGATCGCGGAGCTCGTGCCCGAGCTGGCCGAATCCCGCGCCCAATGGGAGCGCCGCGCCATGCTCGTCCGGCGTGCGAAGACGATCCCGGTGGAATGCGTGGTGCGCGGTTATCTTTCAGGCTCCGCTTGGCGGGAGTACCGGGAGAGCGGCACATTGGCCGGAGAGCGCCTGCCGGAGGGCCTTCAGAACAGCAGCCGACTGGAGCCGCCCATCTTTTCGCCTGCGACCAAGGCGGAGACCGGACACGACGAGAACATCACGTTCTCCACCATGCGGGAGCAGTTGGGCAACGAGGTAGCCGATCACCTGCGCGACGTCAGCCTTGCCCTCTATTCACGCGGCCGTGACGTTGCCGCCGAAGCGGGGATCATCCTCGCGGACACCAAGTTCGAATTCGGCATGCACACCGGCCGACCCATTCTCATCGACGAGGTGATGACACCCGACTCATCACGGTTCTGGCCTGCGGAGAGCTATGCGGCGGGACGTTCCCAGCCGTCGCTGGACAAACAGCCGGTTCGGGACTACCTGGAAGGCTTGACCCGCGAGGGCCGTTGGGACAAGACACCGCCGGCGCCCGAGCTGCCGGTCGACGTCGTGGAAGCGACGACGGAGCGCTACCTGCGGATCTTCCGGCGTTTGACGGGGTCCGAGCTGGACGCATTCCAGCCGGCTTCCGACGCATCGACCGCGTGACCGCTGCCAGGCTGGTCATCGGCCTGGGTGGCTTGCTGGGCCTGCTGGCGTTCGGCGGCGCCATCTGGCGTCGGCGCTGGACACTGTGGCTGTTGGGTTACGTGCTGACGTCGCTGGCGATCTTGGGGGCCCTCCTGCGAGGAGGCGGCTGATGGAACGACCACGGCGCACTTTGCGAGGCGGTGTCATCATCGTCCCCAGCGCCCTGACGCTGGCCAACCTGTTCTTCGGGATGTGGGCCATCGTGTCGGCCACGCACGGCGAATTCACCAGCGCCGCATGGCTCATCGTGTTCGCCGGCATCGCCGATATGCTGGACGGGCGCGTCGCCCGCGTCACCCAGACCGGCAGCCGGTTCGGCGGGGAGCTCGACTCGCTGGTGGACGTCATCAGCTTCGGTGTCGCACCCGCCCTGGTGATCTACTTCCTCTTCCTGTCCGAAGGGGTCTGGAGCTGGATCGCCGCCTTCTTCTACATCACCGGCGCCGTCATCCGCCTGGCCCGGTTCAACATCGAGCAGGCGGGCCATGCGAAGGTCGCGTTCCACGGCCTGCCCTCCCCGGCGGCCGGCATGCTGCTGGCCACCTTCTACCCTTTCAGCCGCACGCACCTGTTCCAGGAGTATCTTTCCACCTTGCCGTGGCCGGCCATCATGACGGCCCTGCTCGTCGTCCTGGCCCTGCTGATGATGAGCCATGTGCTGTACCCGGTCGTGCCGAAGTTCGGATTCCGCACCAGAAAAGGCATTGTCACGCTCGTGATGCTGCTGGCCGTGCTGACCGCGGTTCTCACCATTCCGTCGGAGTTCTTCTTCCCGGCACTGGGCTTGTACGTGTCATACGGCGTGGTGAAGGCGTTCGTGCTGGGGCTCTTCGAGCGGCTTCCGGAACGCGACCTGCTCGTGGACGACGATGAGCTGGATGAAGCGGACGCGGAGCTGCGACCCCTCGACTATGAAGAGCTTGCGCCGCCGGCGCGCCTGTGGATCCCGCGGCGCCGGCCCAGGCGCCGCAGCAGTGATGAGGAACCGTCCACGACCACGGAGGAGACTCCGTGAAGCAAAACCAGGGAGAAATCCGCGTCACCCCACCGGACGCCGGTTGCGAAGTCGTCACAGGCCCGATGGAGAATGCACGAGCTTCCAGGGGTATCCATAGATCATGTGTGGCATTGTCGGGGTAACGGGACTGGACCACGCGGCCGAAACGGTGTTCCTCGGCCTTTACGCGTTACAACACCGCGGCCAGGAGGCGGCCGGCATCAGCGCGGCGGGTGAGGACGGCAAAACGCGTCTTCACAAGGCCACGGGTGCAGTTGCGGACGTCTTCGATGAACGCACACTTCACAGCCTGAAAGGCCGCGTCGCACTGGGGCATACGCGCTATTCCACCGCGGGTGGCGCCGGCCTGCAGAATGCCCAGCCGCTCGTCGTGCGGTACCGGCAGGGCTATCTGGCCCTGGTGCACAACGGCAACATCACCAACGCGCACCTTCTCCGGGAAGAGCTGGTGAACGAGGGGGCTCTCTTCCAGGGCACCATCGACTCCGAGGTAATGGTCCACCTCGTCGCCCGCTCCCGCTGCCCCACGCCCGAAGAGCAGATCACCGAAGCCCTCTCGCGGCTGGAAGGCGCGTTCTCCGTGATCATCACCGTGGGCGACACCCTGTTCGCCGCCCGCGACCCCTGGGGCTTCCGACCGCTCGTGCTGGGCCGCAAGGGCGCCGGCTACGTCGTCGCCAGCGAAACGTGCGCCCTGGACCTCCTGCATGCCGAGTACATCCGGGATGTCGAGCCCGGCGAAATGATCCGCATCCGGGACGGCGAGGTTACGGCGCTGAAAAGCACCGGCCAGCAGCATCCCGCCGCCCCGTGCATCTTCGAGCTCGTTTACTTCGCCCGCCCCGATTCCCGCCTCTTCGGCGCCGGCGTGGACCGGGCACGCCGCGCCTTCGGCCGGCAGCTTGCTCGCGAGCAACCCGCCGACGCCGACTGCGTGTTCAGTGTTCCGGACTCGTCCAACTCCGCCGCCCTCGGGTACAGCGAGGAAAGTGGCATTCCCTACGAGCTGGGCCTCATCCGGAACCATTACGTCGGCCGCACCTTCATCCATCCCACGCAGGCCGGGCGCGATTTTCGCGTGCGCATCAAGTACAATGCAGTGCGTGAAGTGCTGGCCGGCAAACGAGTCGTGGTGGTAGATGATTCGCTGGTGCGCGGTACCACGAGCAAGGGCCTGGTTCGCCTCATCCGGGAGGCGGGGGCACGAGAAGTGCACTTGCGGATCGGCAGTCCGCCTGTACGATTCCCGTGTTTTTACGGGATCGACATGCCGACCCGGGAAGAGTTGATAGGCGCCCAGATGTCCGTGGAAGACCTTCGCAAACACCTGGACGTGGACTCACTCGGCTACCTGTCATTGGAGGGCATGACACACGCCGTAAGCGAATTCGGAACCTTCTGCACCGCCTGCTTCTCGGGCGAATATTCCGCGCCTCTCGTGGATCTCGAGCGCGGCTTCAATGTTGTTTCCAGTAGCTGATCGTCACGACGGACCTGAAACAAGAACGATCACCGTGTAAGGCCCGGAGGATAATCCGATGTCCGCAGGCTACGTGTACTACTTCGGGGGTGGCGAGGCCGATGGCGGCAAGGAAGACAAGCAGCTACTCGGCGGCAAGGGCGCCAACCTGGCAGAGATGACCCGCATCGGCGTGCCGGTACCTCCCGGGTTTACTCTTTCCACCGACGTTTGCAGGGAATACATGCGGCACGAACGTCTGCCGGAGGGGCTCGATGCGGAAGTGGCCCGCAGTCTGAGCAGGCTGGAAAAGGAGAAGGGCAAAGGATTCGGCGACCCGGACAGGCCCCTCCTGCTGTCGGTGCGCAGCGGTGCCGCCATCTCCATGCCGGGCATGATGGACACCATCCTCAACCTGGGCCTCAACGAAGAAACGGTGGAAGGCCTCGCTCGCGAGGCGGAAGACCGCCGTTTCGCCTTCGACTCCTATCGCCGGTTCGTGCAGATGTACGGCGACGTCGTGCTCCGCATCGAGCACGCTGACTTCGAGAAGATCCTCTCCGGCAAAAAGTCGGAGACGGGCGCACGCTACGACATGGACCTCGACGCCGACGCTCTCGAAGATGTCGTCAAACAGTACAAGAAGCTCGTGCTCGACGAGACCGGACAACCCTTCCCCGACGATCCGCAGGCCCAGCTTTGGGGCGCCATCGAGGCCGTCTTCGCCTCCTGGAACAACCAGCGGGCCCGCGATTACCGCCGCGTGCACCGTATCGACCAAAACCTCGGCACCGGCGTCAACGTCATGGCGATGGTGTACGGCAACATGGGCGAGAATTCCGCGACAGGTGTTGCGTTCACGCGACACCCCGGCACCGGGGAGAACAGGTTCTTCGGCGAGTTCCTGATCAACGCGCAAGGGGAAGATGTGGTAGCCGGCATCCGGGATCCGCTGCCCATCGATGAATTGAAGGAACAGCTGCCGGAAGCGTACAAAGAGCTGATGGAAGTCCAGCAGAAGCTGGAGAACCACTACACGGACATGCAGGACCTGGAATTCACGGTGGAGCGTGGTCGACTGTTCCTGCTGCAGACGCGGCGGGGGAAGCGCACGATGGCGGCGGCGGTGAAGATCGCCGTGGACATGGTGGACGAGGGTCTGATCGACGAGAGAACGGCGGTGCTGCGGATCGATCCGATGCAGCTGGACCAGCTGCTGCACCCGCGTCTGGACCCGAAGGCCGAGGTGGAGATGCTGGCGAAAGGCCTTCCGGCATCGCCCGGCGCCGCTTCAGGCCAGGTCGTTTTCCAGGCGGAGGAAGCGGAGCGTCGTGCGGCGGATGGTGTCGACGTGATCCTGGTGCGTGAGGAGACGTCGCCGGACGACTTCTCGGGCATGGTCGCCGCGCGCGGGATCCTGACCTCGCGGGGCGGCATGACGTCACATGCGGCGGTGGTGGCGCGTGGCATGGGCAAGCCGTGCGTCGTGGGCGCGAGCGACCTGGACGTGGACCTGGTCGGGAAGACCTTCCAGGTCGGCGATCTGACGGTGAACGAAGGGGACTGGCTTACGATCGATGGCACAGGCGGTCGGGTGCTCCAGGGCAAAGTGCCGACGGTGGAACCCGAGATGTCGGACGAGTTCCGCCGGCTGATGGAATGGGCGGACGCCCGTCGTCGGCTGAAGGTGCGCACGAACGCGGACACCCCGAACGACGCGTCCAAGGCGCGGGAATTCGGCGCAGAGGGCATCGGTCTGTGCCGGACGGAGCACATGTTCTTCGAGGGCGAGCGCATCTGGCCGGTGCGTGAGATGATCCTGGCGGAGGACGAGGCTGCACGGCGCCGTGCCCTGGAAAAGCTGCGGCCCATACAGCGGGAGGATTTCGAGGGGATCTTCCGGGCGATGGACGGCTATCCGGTGACCATCCGGTTGCTGGACCCGCCGCTGCACGAGTTCCTGCCGCGAGGTGAGGAAGAGATCCACAACCTGGCCGAACGGTTGGACGTGGATCTGGACCACGTGCGCGCCAGCCTGGAGAAGCACCGCGAGTCCAACCCGATGCTCGGCCATCGCGGGGTCCGACTCGGCATGTCGCACCCGGAGATCACCGAGATGCAGGCCCGCGCCATGTTCCAGGCGGCGGTCAACGTGAGCAAGGCGGGTGTCAAAGTGCGACCCGAGGTCATGGTGCCCCTGGTCGCCGACGTGGCGGAGCTGAAGCGCCAGGAGAAGCTCATCCGCACTACCGCACAAAAGGTGTTCGAGGAGTCGGGCGTCGAGATCCCGTTCCTCGTGGGCACCATGATCGAGCTCCCTCGCGCCTGCCTCACCGCGGGCGATATCGCCGGCGTGGCGGAGTTCTTCTCGTTCGGCACGAACGACCTCACCCAGACCACGTTCGGCATATCGCGTGATGACGCCGGCACCTTCCTGCCCCTGTACGTTACCGACCAGATCCTCGCCGACGACCCCTTCCAGGTCCTGGACGAACCGGGCGTCGGCCGACTGGTGAAGCTGGCCACGCAGGAAGGGCGCGCAGCACGCCCGGATCTGAAGGTCGGCATCTGCGGCGAGCACGGCGGCGAACCGCAGTCGGTGACGTTCTTCCACAAGGCGGGGTTGGACTACGTCTCCTGCTCGCCGTTCCGCGTTCCCGTGGCTCGCCTGGCGGCGGCTCACGCCGCCCTCGCCGAGGAGCCGGAGCCCGCGCAGACGCGCCATGAAGCGGAGCGCGTGCCAGTCGAAGCCTGATCGCCTTGCGGGGCCGGCGGCGGCGGTCTAAAATGCCGGCCATGCGCATTTCCAGGAAATAGCGAGCGGCCGGTATCCGGCCGCTCGCCTTCGTTGTAGTCGCCGCGTTCCTCGGTAGCAGCGCCTGCGCATCTGCGACGGGACGCGGTGCTCCCGCCCCGGGCCCGACGGCGCCGGTGGAAGCGCCCGGGCCCGGCCAGGTGGACCTGGTGCTGTTGGGCACGACGGACGTCCACGGGTGGTTGGTCCCCTACGACTACTACACCGGCCACGCCACGCCCAACGGCCTGGCCGCGCTGCGTCCGGTCATCGACAGCGTTCGGTCTGCGAACCCGGGACGGACGTTCCTGTTCGATTCGGGCGACCTGCTCCAGGGCAACGCCCTGGCCTACGTAGCCGCCCGGGTGGACACGTTGGGCCCGAACCCCATCATCCGGGCCATGAACCTGGTGGGCTACGACGCCTCGGCGATCGGCAACCACGAGTTCAATTACGGGCTGGCCTACCTCAACCACTTGCTCTCGGAAGCCACGTTCCCGTTCCTGTCCGCGAACATCTTGCAGGCCGGGGATACGACGCATGCGTATCCACCATCCACGCTGCTCCCGTACGTGGCGGGACCCGGCGATACCCTGCTCATCGGCGTCACGGCCACCACGCCGCCCGGTGTCCAGATCTGGGATCACGACAACGTGGCAGGACGCCTGTCCTTCGCCGATGTCGTGAAGTCGGTGCGGCCGGTGGTGAAATCGCTGCGCGCGCAGGGAGCCGACCTCATCGTGGTGCTGTCCCACGGCGGCCTGGCAGGCAGCAGCTACACCGGCCTGCCCCCGGAGAACGCATCGGCTGCCCTCGCCCGGGATGTCCCGGGCGTCGACGTGATCTTCATGGGCCACACCCACCGCGAGGTGGCAGACACCTCCATCAACGGCGTGCTGCTGTTGCAGGCACGTAATTTCGCCCGCAGCCTGGCGGTGGCCACCGTGCGGCTTCAGCGGCAGGCGCCCGGCGTCTGGCACACCATCGCCGCACACGGCCGGATCCTTCGGCCCGTGGCGCCCGACACCGCCCTCCTCGATTCGTTGCGCTGGTTCCACGAGCGCACGCTGGTCTACACACGTTCCGTGGTCGGCCGCTCGAGTGGCCGCATGGACGCCCGGGACGCGCGGGTGCGCGATACGCCCATCATCGACTTCATCAACGACGTCGAGCGACGCACGACGGGGGCGGACCTCGCGTCCACGGCCGCCTTCAACTTGCGGGCCGTGCTGCCTGAAGGCCCGATCACGGTGGCGGACCTGGCGGCGCTCTACCCCTACGACAACACGCTCAAGGTGGTGCGCATCACCGGCGCCCAGCTGCGAGCCTACCTGGAGAAATCGGCGGAGTACTACCGGCGTTGGACGGGGAAGGCTCCGGTGGTGGCCGGCGACGTGCCGGGTTACAGCTTCGATGTCGTGAGCGGCGTTGATTACGTCATCGACCTGCGCCAGCCCGTAGGTCAACGCGTCACGACGCTCACATACCAGGGTGCCCCGGTCCGGCCCGACCAGACCTTCACGCTGGCGCTGAACAACTACCGCCAGGGCGGAGGTGGCGGGTACTCGATGCTCGCGGACGCGCCCGTAGTGCAGGATCGGCAGCAGGAGATCCGTCAGCTGCTCATCGATGAGGTGCGCGCAAAGGGTGAGATCCGACCAGAGGACTACTTCCACGAGAACTGGCAGCTGCTTCCTGCTGCCGCGCGGACGGAGGCGCTGCGCGAGATGGCGGCGCCGGCCGAGGCACAACCGGCTACCGTGGCTCCCCGCAAGCGCTTGCGTGTCCTGTCGACGAACGACCTCCACGGCCAGCTGCTGCCCAGGCGTTACGACTGGGCCGGGGACCGGAAAGTGGGTGGCGTGGCCACGCTGGCGGCATACTTCCGGGCGGAAAAGCAGGGTTTCAACGGACCCACGCTGCTCGTGGACGCGGGCGACCTCATGCAGGGCACGCCCATCTCCGGCCTGACCAAGGGACGTTCGACGATCGCAGTGTACAACGCCATGGGCTACGCCGCCGCGGCCCTGGGCAACCACGAGTTCGACTGGACGGTTCCGGTGCTACGCGAGCGGCTGGCCGACGCATCCTTCCCGTGGCTGTCGGCGAATCTCTTCGTCGCCGGCACCGATACCGCCCCGTCCTGGGACCGCGACACCGCCACCATCGACCTCGACGGCGTGCGGGTCGGCATCGTGGGCGTGACCACGGAAACGACGCCCGAGGAAACGTCGCCGTCCAACGTCCGGGGCCTGGAGTTCCGGTCCCTGCCGGCGGCCATCGACCGCTGGGTGCCCGTCCTGCGGGCGCAGGGCGCGGATTTCGTCGTTGTGCTGGCACACGAGGGCGCGGCTTGCGACGCGACGGGCGTCCAGTGCACCGGAGCCCTGGTAGACGCCGCCCGGGCCGTGCATAGCCGGCCCGACCTCATTGTGGGCGCTCACACGCATCGCTATATGCGTACCCGCGTGAACGGCATTCCACTGGTGGAGGCCGCATCCAGCGGCCAGCGCTACGCCGTCGTCGACCTGGAGAAGACGGCGGACGACAGCGTGCACGTTTGGATCCGCGGCGTCCCTGTCGCCTACGACGACCGGGTGGTGCCCGACAGCGCCATAGCTGCCATCGTCCAGACGTTCGCCGACTCCATCGCACCGCTGGTGGACCGGGTGGTGGCTACCCTCGCCAGCGATCTGGACCGCGGGCCCGGTGACTATGCCCTGGGCCGGCTCATCGCGGACGCGCAGCGCTACACCACGGATGCCCAGGCGGCCATCACGAATAACGGCGGCATCCGCACGGGCCTCCGGGCGGGGCCGGTGACCTGGGGCCAGCTCCAGACGGTGCAGCCGTTCGGAAACGGCCTCGTGCGCCTCCAGCTGACCGGCGCCCAGCTACGCGCCGCCATCGAGCATGGCCTGGCATCCGGCAACCCGCGCATTCAGGTGAGTGGCATCGAAGCGTGGTACGACCCCGCACGGCCGGCGGGCAGCCGCGTCGTGACCTTGCAGCTGGAGGACGGCCGGCCTGTGCGCGACGACGGCCTCTACACCGTCACCGTGAACAGCTTCCTGGCCGAGGGCGGCTCCGGATTCGACATGTTCAGGGACGCAATCGTGCGACAGGACATGGGCCTCGATGACCTCGAGGCGCTGGTGCGGTACCTGGAACACGTGCCGCAGCCTGTTCGCGCTCCCGCACGGCCGCGCTTCCATACCGCGGCCCCGTCGGGTGCGGCGGGAAACGCGGGGGGCGCGGGACGGACGCGGGTGCCACAGGCAGCGGCTCCGGGGCCGTGGCAAGCATCGGGACAGCCGGTCGGTGCACGGTCACCGACGCCGGTCCGCCGGGGGCACCCATGGTGACCGTCACCCGCGAACGGCTGTTGCGCCTCCCCAAGACGGACCTGCACGTCCATCTCGATGGGTCCATCCGGCCCACCACGCTCATCGAGCTGGCGCGGGAGCATGGCAAGGACATGCCGTCCTGGGATGCCGACGAGTTGCGCGAACACATGCATGTCCAGGACGCGCGGAATCTCGTCGACTACCTCTCACGCTTCGACGTGACTCTGTCCGTCATGCAGCGTCCGGACGCGCTGGAGCGTGTGGCCTACGAATTGGCCGAGGACGCCGCCTCCGAGAACGTCCGCTATATGGAAGTCCGCTACTCGCCCATCCTGAACGTGCTGGAAGGCCTCGACCTGGAAGAGGCGGTGGAAGCGCCCCTGCGCGGGCTGCGACGCGCCGAGGACACGCTGGGCATCCGGACCGGCATCATCATCTGTGGCATCCGCAACATGAGCCCGCACACCTCCGGCGAGCTGGCGGACCTCACGGTCGCGTTCAAGAACCGAGGTGTGGTAGCGTTCGATCTCGCCGGGGCCGAGTACAACTACCCGGCGCGCAAGCACCGCGAAGCCTTCTACCGGGTAGGCACCGCCAACATCGCCACGACGATCCACGCGGGCGAGGCCTACGGGCCCGAGTCCATTCATGAAGCGCTGCACTACTGCAACGCTCGCCGGATCGGCCACGGCACCCGGCTCTTCGAAGACGAGGACCTGATGCGGTACGTCAACGACTTCCGCATCCCGCTGGAGATCTGCCTCACGTCCAACGTGCAGACGCACGCCGTGGCCAGCTTTGCGGACCACCCGCTGCGGCGGTACTACGACGCCGGCCTCGTGGTGACCTTGAACACGGACAACCGCCTGATGAGCGCGACCACCGTGACCGACGAGTACTGGCGCGCGTACCAGTACCTGGGATTCACATGGGCCGAGCTCACGGATATCGCGCGTATGGGGTTCGAGAGCGGGTTCCTGCATTACCGCGAGCGTGCCCGCCTGGTCGGCGAGGTGCGCGCCGAGATCGACGCGTTGACCAAGGAATTCGAACTGGAAGACGCCGGCCGGGCGGCCAGCTGATCAGTCGACAATGGGCGGGGCGGCTTGCGTGGCCGTCGCTTTCTCGCCCAGGAACTCGTGGGCCATTTCCACGAACCGCGTCGAGCCCATGAACAGCGGTGTACGCTGGTGCAGGTGCTCCGGCTGGATGTCCAGGATGTCCTGCTTCCCGTTCGTCGCGCGACCGCCCGCCTGCTCGCAGATGAACGCCAACGGCGAAGCCTCGTACTGAAGCCGCAGCTTCCCCTGCGGCCGGTCCCGCTCGCCGGGGTACATGAACAACCCGCCATACAGGAGCGTACGGTGGAAATCGGCGACGAGCGACCCGATGTAGCGTTGCGAGAAGGGCTCCCTACTGCCGCCGTCCACGCCTTTCAGATGGTCCACAAGCCGCTGCTGCGCCGGTGACCAGCGGCTGTAGTAGCCTTCATTCACACTGTAGACCTTCTTTGACGGATCCGGGAGCCGCACATCGTGGTGGCTCAGCAGGAACTCCCCGATGGACGGGTCCAGCGTGAAGCCGTGCACGCCGGCGCCCGTCGTGTACACCAGCATGGTCGAAGACCCGTAGATGACGTATCCCGCCGCCGCCTGCTTCCGACCCGGCTGGAGACAATCCTCCAGCGACCCGCGCGGACCCTTCGAGATCTTCCGGTGAATGGAAAAGATCGTCCCGATGGACACGTTGGCGTCAATGTTGGACGAGCCGTCCAGCGGATCGAACAGCAGGGCATAGCTGCCGGTGGGAAACCGTTCCGGGATCTCGATGACCTCTTCCTGCTCCTCCGAGGCCATGCAGCAGAGGTGGCCCGTATGGTCCAGTGTGCGATACATGACGTCGTCGGCGTATTCGTCCAGTTTCTTCACGATCTCGCCGTGGACGTTCGTCTTGTTCGTGGCACCCAGGATGTCCACCAGCCCGGCCTTGCTCACTTCCCGGGAGATGATCTTCGCCGCCAGCGCGATGTCGTAGAGAATGTCGCTGAAGGCGCCCGTCGCCTGCGGGTGCCGGCGTTCTTCCTCCAGGATGTGCCGGTCGATGGTGATGACGGGTGTGCTCGTCATGCTCGCCTCCGTGCCTCAGCCTCCGCTCCGGGCAGGTCTGTCGCCCGCCTCCCGTCGCCGCAGCGGTCCCTGTGCGCCGGCAGCGCATCAGCGACTCGTTCTGCTCTCCCATCGGCCATTCTCGAACCCGCGCACAATGATCGAACCGTCCCGATCGGTCCGCAAGATCCGAACCGACCAGCGTCTCAGACGAGCCAGCACGGACGGCGCCGGATGCCCGTAGCGATTGCGCCGACCCACCGAGATGAGCGCAAGCTGCGGCCGGGCCGCATCCAGCAGTGCCCGCGATGTCGAGGAGGCACTGCCGTGGTGGCCAACCTTGATGATCTCCGCACCCAGGTCGGCGCCGTAGCGCTTTGCCAGCTGCTCCTCGACCGACGCAGGCGCATCGGCCATGAACAGCGCGGAGAAGCGGCCATACGTCAGTCGGAACACGACGGCGACATCGTTCTGATTCCGCGTCCCGTCGAGCACTTCGCGGGGGTACAGCACGTGAAGCACGGCCCCGTCAAAGTCCAGCTGCCGGCCTGCCCGGGCGGGCACCCAGCGGACGTGGTCCTGCTGGGCGGAGTCAAGGGTCGAGAGGTACAGCGGCTTGCCGGCCGCGAGCCCGGGGTCCATGACCGCGTCGACTTTCAACGCATGCAGCACCGCCCCCGCACCGCCGATATGATCCGCATCGGCGTGCGTCAACACCAGCAGGGACAGGCGCCCGGCATCGTGGCGCAGCAGGTAGGGCACCACGCGCCGCTCGCCTGCGTCGTAGTGTTCGTCGCGCGGTCCCGCGTCCACCAGGATCCAACGGTGCGCCGGGGACCGGATCGCCACGGCATCGCCCTGGCCCACGTCCACCATGTGGATCTCGAGCGCACCGTCGTCCAGCCAGGGCGCAACGGCAGGCCAGAGGACGAACGTCGTTAGCACCAGCGCCGCCAGGCGGCGTCGCGCCCCGGTGCCCAGCGTGGCGCGGCCGGCCATCGCGAACAGCACCAGTGCCGCCAGGAACAGAGCCGTGGCGCGCGTCACGTACCCGTGACCGAACGGCAGGCCGGCCGCCACCGTGGCGACAACCCGCAGCGCACCCAACAGCACTTCGGCACCACTCGCCAGGAAATCGCCCACTGGTACCGCCGCAAGGCTCGTCAGCAGTGAAATCAGCACGGCGGGTACCGCCAGACCCACCAGCGGCACGGCAACCAAGCTTGCAGCGATGCCGATGGGGGCGATGCGGCCAAAATGGTACGCCGCCAGAGGCGTGGTGGCCGCACTGGCGGCGACGCAGACAGCCACCGCTCCCCGGATGGAGGCCGGGCGAATCCTGGCCAGGGCTGCCTGCAGCCGTGGTCCAAGGGTAATGATCCCGATCAGGGCCGCGAACGACAGCTGGAACCCGACATCCAGCAGGGCGACGGGGTCGGCGACCAGGATAATCAGCGCGGCAGCCGCCAGGAGCCCGAGTGGTCGGCTGGGTCTCTGGAGTATGCGCGCGGCAAGCAGTAGCGAGATCTGAATCGTCGCGCGCACGGCCGAATACGGTGCCCCCAGGAGGCCCATGTACGCGGCCGTGAGCACGGCCGCGGCAACTGCGGCCCTGTTCCGGGATGCGCCGACCATAACGCCTACAAGCAGCACCAATCCCGCCAGGACAGCCACGTGGAGCCCGGAAATGGCAAGCACGTGGCTGAGACCCGCCCGGGCGAACCGGTCCCGCACCTCGGGATCCAGCCCCTCCCGTCGCGCCAGCAGCAGCGCCTCCGCGAGGGCCGCCTCTCGCGGGAACAGGGTGCGCAACCGTCGCTGCAGTGCGCCCCGCGCCCGCAGCAGAACATGATGGCCGCGAACCGCTAACGGGCGCACCGAATCCAGGACCAGCACACCCATGCGCTCCGGTCGCCGGGGCCACGCACCGGATGCCGGCGTCTCCAACCACCGCCCCACCGCCACCACCTCGACGCCCGCCTCGATGGCGCGGGCCCGCCTTGCACGCACACGCACCGTCTCCGAGCACCTGCGCATGCGGTCGCCGGTACGCAACGCCTCCAGAAGGAACGGGCGCGCGGCATCGCCGGCAGCCTCGGCGGCGAACGCGCCGCGCACCCGGAGAGACGCATCGTCCGGAAGACGTGCGACGCAGCCGCGCATTGCGCTCGCCGTCGCTCCGCCGCCGGCGGCGATGCCCGCCACCAGCCACGCCAGCCACGGATGCCGCCGCGCGCCCAGCAACACCAGGAACGCGGCCAGCGCCAGGCCCAAGATGATGAAAAGCCCGCCCCGAAAGGGGACGGGCGCACGGAAGCCCAGCAGGATACCGCCAGCGAAGACCGGCATGGCGCGGGCCAGCGGCGGCAGGCGATTCACACCGCCCGCCGGCCCGGGTGCAAACGGTCAGGCCACGCGTTCGCCGGACGACGGGGCCACGCCCATGAACGTCGCGCCCGTCGTATCCGTGAGGCGAACCCGCTGGAACGTCCCCACGAGAGACGGTGAGCCGGGGAACGCCACCACCTTGTTGCGCTCCGTTCGACCGAGCACGTCCCCGGCGGTCCGCGCTTCCCGCTCCACCAGCACCTCCTCGGCGCGTCCCACCTCCGACCGGTTGATCTCGGCCTGGATTCCCCGCTGCACCTCGATGACGTGCTCGAGACGCTTTTGCGCCTCGTCGTCCGCAATGAACTCCGACGTCGGCAGGCGCGTGGCCGGCGTGCCGTCGCGGGCCGAGTACCGGTACAGGAACGCGTCGTCGAAGCGAACGGCCCGAAGCAGGTCCAGCGTGGCCTCGTATTCCTCATCCGTCTCGCCCGGGAACGCCACGATGACGTCCGTGGACAGAGCGATGTCCGCCACGGCGGCGCGCACCATCTCGACGCGGGCCATGTACTCCGCCACCGTGTAGCGCCGCAGCATGCGCTTGAGCGTCCGGTCGTGGCCCGCCTGAACCGGGAGATGCAGTTGCCGACAGACGGGCGGCTCCTCCGCCATGACCGCCAGCAGCTCGGGCGTGACGTCGTTCGGATGCGGCGAAGTGAAGCGCACACGCCGGATCCCGTCGACACGCGCCACCGCTCGCAGCAGCTGTGCGAAGTCCCAGTCGTCGTAGCGGTACGAATTGACCGTCTGGCCAAGCAGCGTCACCTCCGGAATGCCCTGCGCAGCCACTCCGCGCACTTCGTCGAGCACGCGCTCAGGTTGGCGGTTCTTCTCCGAACCCCGTACGTACGGCACGATGCAGTACGTGCACCGATAGTTGCAGCCGCGCTGCACCGGCACCCACGCGCTCACCCCGCTGGTCCGGGAGACTTCCAAGCCTTCGTAATTCTCGTGTGGCTCCAGGTCCAGGACCGCCTTCTGCAGCCCCGCGCCCGCCCCTCGCCCCGATGCCGGGGGTTCGGTTGAGGAAGGAACACTCTGTAGAACGGGCAGCGACAATCCGCCGCCAATCCTCCCTGCGTCGCGCGCTGCAGCGGTCTCCGCAGATCCGTGATCGGCCTCACCCCGGAGCTGCGCCAGCACCTCCGGCAAGCGGCGATAGCCGTCGGGACCCATCACCAGATCCACATAGGTAGCCCGCTCCAGCAAAGCCTCGCCCATCCGCTGGGCCATGCAGCCCGTCACACCGATCACCAGATCGGGATTGTCGCGCTTCAATCGATAAAGCTCGCCCACACGGCCCAGAACGCGCTGCTCCGCGTGCTCCCGGATCGCGCACGTGTTCACCAGGATGACATCCGCGTCTTCGGCCCTCGACGTCAGGGCATACCCCTGCGACGCCAGAATCCCCTGCATCAGCTCGCCATCGCTGATGTTCATCTGGCAGCCGTACGTTTCGACGTACGCCTTACGCTGCATGCCTTGCTGGCGCGTTGCCATGGTCCTCTGGGTCGCCTTCATGACCTCGGGTCGACCGGGACGCCGACCCGCTTCCTCAACGACTGAACAACGATACGGACAGGGAAATCCGCCAGAACGTCTCCTGCAAGCCACCATTCGCCGTGCTGCCCCGGGCACCTCGCTCCACCCCGAGGTCGATCAGCGCCTGCGGGTCGGTGCTCGGGCCTGCCCGCAACCCCAGGCCACCCCCCACCGCCCATTCCGACGGCACCTGTCCATTGAAAGAGAACGGCAACTGAGCGTAACGGAAACCCACCCGCACGGGCATGGCCCGGCTCTGGCGCGCCGCCGACCCGTATTCCAACCCGCCCCCCACCTCCCACGTGTCCCGGGCCGCGGCGACGCCGGCAGGCGTGTTCGCCGTGGTCAGGGCGTCGTTCGCCACGCTCCACCCACTCCAACGCGCCGAGGCCGCCAGGAGCAGCCCGGGCGAAAGGTAGGCGCTCGCACCGCCGGCCACCTGGACCGGCAGCGGCACCGTGCGGTCCTCGAAGATACCTTGCTCCACCTTCACCGACAGCTTGCCCGGCACGGTCACCGAGGCGCCCAACCGAGCGAACGTTACCGGATCCCACCGCACACCGGCCGAGATCAGGGGTGCGTAGTAGCTGCGCGCCAGCCGGGACTGAAAACTCTCCACCTCCGTCAGCGTGGTCGTGTCGGTGAACTGACGATGCAGAATGATCTGCTGCTGGCCACTGTACCCGCCGGCCGCAATGCCCAGCGCGATTCTCGGCCCCAGCGCGTATGCCAGGCCGATGCGGTACTGCCCCACGCCCCCCGTCGACTGGATGTTGTCCACCACAGGCACCGTGTCGGGGCCGATCGCCTCCATACGGTCCGAACGGATCGCCCAGGATTGGTCCAGAAAGCCGCCATAGGCTGCCGTAGCCACCCACCGGGTGGCGAAGGGCAGCACCACCCGGACCAACGGGAACCGGGTGCTTGTCGCGTAGCCCCGCTCGTTGCCCAGGCTGGCCGTGCGCGGCGAGCTCACCATGACGGCGGAGGCGCCCTTCCGCAGCGTCCCCGCCGGGCTCGCCGGATTGACCAACGAGGCGTTCAGACCCAGTAACCCGATGCCCAGCCCGCCCAGGATGCGCGCCCTTGCATCTGTCGCGTCCTGGGGAATCCCCAGGCCCGTCGCCGAAAACAGCGACTGGGCCGTCGCCGGAACCGCCCACAGCGTCAGGCACGCCACCAGCACGCCGATCCGCCTCACCGGAAGCTCCCCGCGTTGATGACCGATACCACCAGTCGCAGCCTGGGCGCTTCTGCCGTTTTCACCGACATGAACTCCGCGTAGCCGAACGCGGATGACGGGTTGATGGGCACAACGGCCAGCGCCGTGTGTCGATCCGCCGCCGCGATGGACGATGACGTCAATGTACGCAGGAACAGCGTCACCGGAATTTGGACGGTACTGTCCTGTGCAGCTGTCGTGTATGGACCGATGGCCAGGGTGACCCCCGTCCCCCCCGTGACCCCCATGGGTGACGAGCTCAGCGGCGCCCGCACCAGCGGGATGCCGGGACTCTCCAGCACCGACAGGACATCCACCAGGAACGGTTTTTCAGGCCGGAAGCCGCCCGCGAAATGTGGCGTGAACTCCAGGGCGGCGTAATTGACCAACACGTCCTTCATGGACTGGACACACGAAGCCAGGCCGCAGTCCGGGCCCAGGTCCACCTGCGCATTCTCCAGGTTCTTGAACCGGAGAATCGTGCGCCAGCCCGGGATGCCGCCGACCCGTAACAACGAGTCGCCCGGAGGCGGCGGTGTCGTGTCGTAAATGAACACCGCCTGCTGGCCCGTGCTCAACGGTATGATCGTGTCCGGTTTGGCCGTCGGCCGAGCGTCGACCGTCATCTTGCTGGAAGAGAACCGGACCCTCGCCCCGGACGCCGTCTCCACCAGCATGCCCGGGAACGGGTTCGCGGTGTCCGCCATGAGCACGGCCGTGGCGGAGTCCACGTGGAACATCACCGAGTCGACCCCTGAGGACACCGACGTCGTATCGATCAGCGCACCCGTCGTTCCGCCGGGCTGCGTCCACGGCTCCTGGACCGTGCCGGTGTCGATGCGCGTGGTCCATGAGACGGATCCGGTGTCGAACGGCTCCGTGAGCCGGTACAGCCACAGATGCGTGGCGGATGACGGCTGCTCCGCCATGGTATCCACGTACAGGGTGACCGTCCCGCCTGTGAACTGCGGCAGCGTGTCGGTGAAGCTATTGTCCGTCGTGTCCGTGTACGTGAACGACGTCGGCATTACGTACTTCAGCAGTGCGTGCGAGCTGAACGAGCCTTCGAACTGGTTGGACACCAGCAGGAAGGGCACCCCGCCCGGCGGCTCGAAGTCGTCGAACGTCGTGTCCATCACCAGGAAGTCGGCGGCGTTCAGGACCACCTCGAACGTGCGCAGGTCGCCCTGGACCAGGGCGCCCCCGACCCCCGTGGGGATTTCCTTGCCACAGCTGCTGAGAACCATCAGGGCCACTGGAACCAGGCCCAGCCAGATCTTCTTCACCGCACCACGCCTTCCGGCGCCTCGACCGCCACGCGCCGGCTCACCGTTCAGTCCTTGTCCCCGTGCTCCAGATCGAAGCCGAGGGGCAACAATTCATGCAATGTCCATGTCGCACGCCGCCCATCCGACGTCACCGACACAATCTCCAGGTCCGGGGCAAACTCCCACAGCACCTGCCGGCACGCACCGCACGGCGCCACCGGCTCATTCCCACCCGTCGCCAGAACGAGTTTGCGAAACCGCCGCGCTCCCGCCGCGACCGCCGCGCCGACCGCCACCCGCTCCGCACACATGGAGAGACCATACGATGCATTCTCCACGTTCGCACCGGTCACCACGCGGCCGTCCTCCAGTTCCAGTGCACAACCCACGCGGAAACCGGAATAGGGCGCGTGGGCGCGGGTCCGAGCGTCCAGCGCCGCGCGCTCCAGATCAGCCACCACCCCGCTCCACGCGCGGAAGACGATGCCCCAGGCCCGTCAGGATTTCGTACCCGATCGTCCCGGCCTGCTTCGCCACTTCCTCCACCCGGATCTCCTCGCCACCATCCGTCCCGATCAGCGTGACCACGTCGCCCACCTGTGCGTCTGCCACCTCCGTCAGGTCCACGACCGTCAGGTCCATGGAGATGCGTCCCAGGATCGGCACGCGCCGACCCTTCACCAGCGCGTATCCGCGGTTGCCAAGGGCGCGCGGATAGCCGTCACCGTAGCCGATGTCCAGCGTGCCCCATCGCTCGTCGCGCTGCGCCACATGGTCCGCACCGTATCCCACGGTGCTGCCCTTGGGCACGTCCCGTACCAGAACGAGCCGCGCTCGCACCGCAGCCACCGGCTGCGGCCGCGGTGCTGCCCGGTCCTCCGTCGCGGGCACGCCGTACAGGAAGATGCCCGGCCGCACCAAATCCAAGCCATATTCCGGCCACCGCACCGACGCCGCGCTGTTGGCCGCGTGCACCACCAGCGTCTCGCGCCCGATTGGAAGCTGTACCAGCGCAGACTCGAAACGTTCCCATTGCAGCCGCGATGGCGCCGCGTCCGCCTCGTCCGCGCTGTGGAAGTGCGTGTAGACGCCCGTCCAGCGCGCCGACTCCGACGCATGCTCGACCACCGCCCCGGCCCACGCGTCCACAGAACGCCAGTCGAAACCGCACCGCCCCATGCCCGTGTCGATCTCCACGTGGAAATCCAGCGGTCGATCCGAGCGCGCCGCCGCCACCCACCGACTCAGCCCACCCAGGTCGGAGATCGTCGCGGTGAGCCCGGCGTCCGCCGCCAACGCCACGTCACCCGGCGGCAGCGGGCTGAACACGACCACGGGCCGGTCCACACCCAGCTCCCGCAACGCCGCCCCTTCCGCGGCCGCAGCGACGCCGTAGCCCCATGGACCCATCGGGTCCAGCGCGCGTACGATGCTCGCCGCTCCGAGGCCGTAGCCGTTCGCCTTCACCATCGGAACGACCCCGACACGCGGCCGGGCCCTGTCCCGAACGGTCCGGTAGTTCGCGCGCACGGCGTCGAGGTCCACGTCGACCCAGGCGCGCGCATCGGTCACGATTGACATGGTCGACAAAGAAAGGGAGTATAGACACGCCATGAGCCTGTCGCAACCGGACGACGCCGTAAATCAAGGTCCCGGCGGGGGATCCCAGCATCTCGAGCGTGTGCTCGAGCTGGTGCGGTTCCTCCGCCGTAATTGCCCCTGGGACGCCGCCCAAACCCCTACGTCCCTGGTCCCGTACCTGCTGGAGGAGGCCCACGAGGTGGCTGACGCGCTGGCTGCGTCGGCCCCGCGGAATGTGCAAGGTGCGCCGGATGCGCCCGCGTCCGGCGCCGCCGCGGCAGGAGCGTCGGCGACGGCCACGCACCTGGCGGCCGAGCTGGGCGACCTGCTCCTGAACGTGGCGTTCCAGATCGTGTTGGCGGAGGAGCGTCGCGAATTCGGCGCGGAAGATGTCGTATCGGCCGTCGAGACCAAGATGCGCCGGCGCCACCCCCACCTCTACGGCGACGGCGAGGCCGTGGCATGGGAGGAGCTGAAGCGGCGTGAGCGAGAGGCAGGCGGTCAGCGCCGCGAGCGCGACACCGAGCCGTCCCTGCTGCAGGGCCTGCCGGGCGGCCTGGACCCTCTATCCAAGGCTCATCGCATTCAGGACCGCGTCGCGGCGGTCGGTTTCGACTGGGAGAACGCCCGCGGCGCCTTCGACAAGGTGGCCGAGGAGCTGGAAGAGGTCCGCGAAGCACTCGAGGCCGAGCCTTCGCCTGCCCTGGAGGAGGAGCTCGGCGACCTGCTGTTCGCAGTCGTCAACCTCTCTCGCCTTGCCGGCGTGCACGCCCTGACCGCGCTGCGGGAGGCCAACGCCAAGTTCGCGCGGCGGTTCACCGCCCTGGAAGCCCTGGCGCACGCCCGCGGTGTCCACCTCGGCGAAGCCACACTCGCCGAGCTCGACGCCCTGTGGGATGAAGTGAAGACCCTGCCCCCCACGCCTTCGGACGGCGACTGAGGGAACTGCCCCCCGGACGACCCAGCACGGCAAACGACCCGTGCCCCCGCCCCTGCCTGCAGCACCGCCCCCGCCTGCAGCACCCAGCGGGCGCCGCCTACGGATAGAGTCGGTTGATCATGCGGGGAAACGGGATGGCCTCCCGCAGGTGGGAACGCCCGCAGATCCAGGTCACGGTGCGCTCCAGGCCCAGGCCGAACCCCGAGTGGGGAAACGTCCCGTACTTCCGGAGGTCCAGGTACCAGCCGTAGGCCTCTTCCGGCAGCCCCTGCTCCCGGATGCGCGCCAGCAGCCGGTCGTGGTCGTCCTCGCGTTGGCTGCCGCCGATGATCTCGCCGTAGCCCTCCGGTGCGAGCAGATCGTCGCACAGCACGGTGCGGGGATCGTCCGGGTTCTCCTTCATGTAAAAGGCCTTCGCCTGCTTCGGGTAGTTGTAGACGAAGACCGGCCGGTCGTACATCTCGCCCAGGGCCGTCTCGTCCGGCGCGCCCAGGTCGTCGCCCCACTGGATCTCGTGACCCTGCGTTTGCAGCCGTTCGATGGCTTCCGAGTACTCGACCCGGGGGAACGGCGGCACGACGCGCTCCAGCGGCGCCGTGTCCCGTTCCAGGACCTCTAGCTCCTCTGGGCAGTCGTACCAGGCCATCTCCGGCTCGATCATCCAGAACTCCGTGAGATGCCGGCGGGTCTTGGACTTTTCCGCCCGGAACGTAGGCCCGAAGGTGTAGATCTTGCCGAACGCCGCCGCGCCCGCTTCCCCATACAGCTGGCCCGTCTGCGCCAGGAACGCCCGCTGGTCGAAGTAATCGGTCTCGAAGAGCGAAGTACCTTCCTCTCCGATGGCGCCGGTGAGGATCGGTGAGTCCATGCGCACGAAACCGCGCGCGTAGAAGAAATCCTGGATGGCCTGCTCCACCTCGTTGCGCACCCGCAGCACCGCACGCTGTTGCGACGAGCGCAGCCACAGGTGCCGGTGGTCCAGCAGGAACTCGACCCCGTGCTCCTTGGGCTGGATGGGGAAGTCGGCGCTGGGGCCAATGATCTGGAGGTCGGACAGGCCCAGCTCGTAGCCGCCCGGCGCCCGGTCGTCGGCACGGACGGTGCCCGTCACCAACACGCTCGTCTCCTGTGTGAGCGTCTCGATGACGCTCCACATCTCCGGCGACGCCTGCTTCTGCACCACCACGCATTGGACGATGCCGGTGCCGTCCCGGACCACCACGAAGGCTACCTTGCCGTGCACGCGCGTCGTCTGCACCCAGCCGCGGACGGTGACGTCGCCACCTTCATGCTCACCGAGTGACCTGATCTCCGTGTTCGTCGTCATTTGCCAACCGTGATGATGATATCCGTTTGCGCGGCATGACGGGCCGCGCAAGTTAGACGAAGTTGTGGAAGGGTGTCAATCGGCCCGGCACGAATCACGTGACCCCTGCATAACGTATGGCAGCACGGGTCCGGGTGCGATCGCCGGGCCGCGACGCGACCGAGTTCGCAGACCACTTCCGATACGGGAGTCATCATGGCCCTGCCACCGTCCGAGTCTATCGCCGTCAGCTTTGACGCTCTGCGGTCCAACCCTCTGCGCACATTCCTGTCCACCCTTGGCGTGGTCATCGGCGTCGCGGCCCTGGTGGCCATCCTGGCGCTGGGTGACGGTCTGGAACGCTACGGTCGGAATCAGATCGAACAGACCACGGACCTCCAGGTGATCACGGCCACGCCGTTGACCACGACGCGGATCGACGGCGTGCTGGTCTTGAAGCCCGGTCCCGCCCGGATCCAGACCTCGGACATGGCGACCCTTCGCACCGCACTGGGAGATCGGGCGGGAGCCGCCCTCATGCTCTTCGGCTCCGAGCTCGTTCGGTTCCCGCACGATACCGCACTCGGTGCCGTCCAGGTTACCGCCATGTTGCCCGGGGGGCAGGGCGCGTTGCCGTGGCCGCTGGCTGCCGGCCGGTTTCTCAGCGACGCGGATGTCGAGCAGGACCAGAGCACGGCCGTGGTGTCCGCCGCCCTGGCCCGGTCTCTGGCGCCGGACGGCAGCGCCCTGGGCCACGTTCTGCAAGCCGGCGGTCGACAATGGAAGGTGGTGGGTCAGCTGGCCGACGATGGGGACGGCCGCACGCTGTACGTCCCCCTGACGACGTGGGCGCGACAGCGCTGGGGTCAGGCCGGACGCAGATTGCCGGCCGCCGTGGTGCGGGCACGTTCGCTGGAAGTCGTGCCCCAGGTGCGCAGAACGGTGGACGCCTGGGCGGAAGCCCGGTTCGGCCCGGACGGTGTGGTCGTGTCCAGCAACCGGCAACGGGCATCCCAGGCGCGGCAGGCGATGCTGGTGTTCAAGTTGGCCATGGCGGCCATCGCCGGCATCTCCCTCCTGGTGGGCGGCATTGGCATCATGAACATCCTCCTCGCTTCCATCAGCGAACGCACGCGGGAGATCGGCATCCGAAAGGCCGCCGGTGCACGGCCTCGGGACATCCTGCTCCAGTTCCTGGGTGAATCCGTGGCGATCGCCGGACTCGGCAGCGTCATCGGCGTGCTGCTGGGCATGGGCGGCGCCTTCGTGGTCGCCGCCGGCATCCGCGGATGGACGGGTGCACCGCTCGACGCCGCCTTCACCTGGCCCTCCCTTGCCCTCGCCGCCCTTGCCGCCCTCGCAGTTGGCCTGGTGTTCGGCACCTATCCCGCACGCCGCGCCGCCCACTTGCCGCCCATCGAGGCGCTTCGTTACGAATGAGGCCGCACCCTGCCGCGCCCCACCGCCTCTCATCCGACCGCCTGGACGAGCAGGGCCAGCGCCGCCGCGGTGGAAACGACCAGCACTGCCCAGCGCATGCGCCGGCCTCTCAGGTAGTGTCGGGTTCTTGAGGAGATCAGGAACCCGACGACCACGCCCGGCACCAGGGCGCCACCCGCCAGCATGTCGGAGCGGCCGAAACGCCCGACCGCGGCCAGAAGGCCGAGGGCTACTGGATTCAGGAACAGCAGGAAGGCGCCCAGCATGCCCCGAACCGTGCCACCTTCCCTTCCCTGGTACGCAAGGGCGACGGGTGGTCCAGGGATGGCGGCCGTGATGCCGAAGAAGCCCGCCAGCCCGCCGGCAATCAGCGCCGTGTAGCGTTTGTCGGACGGGCGCCAGCCCAGCACACTCACGGCGACAGCCAACAACACGAACGCGCCGATCAGGATGGCCAGGCCTTGTTCCGAGATCAGCCGCAACACCAGGCTGCCGAGAAGCAGTCCCGGTACGGCAGCTCCGATCAGCAACGCCAGGTTTCGGCCCTCGATAGCGCCTCGCTCCCGCAGCGCCACCAACCCCGTGAGCACGAACGCCGCGAACAGCGCCGGGCCCGGCACCAGGTCGGGGTCCAGGATGAGCAGCACCGGCACGACGACGAGGTTGACGCCGAAGCCAACGGATCCTTGCAGCAGCGCCCCCAGGAGCACCGCGAGATCGGCCACCAGCCACGCCCAGAGCGGCACGTCAGCCGGTCTCGTAGAGTCGCTGCCGTTCGCCGTAGCGATCCGTCAGCACCTGCCGGAACCGCTCGTGCTCGGGCCTGCTCAGGCCCGGGTCCGCCTCGATGACGGCGCGCGCGTCCTGCCGGGCCTGCACCAGCAGCGCCTCGTCCCGTTCGGCGTCGAAGAACCGGAATTCCGGGAGTCCATGCTGTTTCGCGCCGAACAGCTCCCCCATCCCCCGCAGACGGAGGTCGGCCCGCGCGATCGCGAACCCGTCCTCGGTCTCCTCCATCACCCGCAGCCGTTCCCTGGCCTCAGCGCCGCCCGAGGCGATGAGCACGCAGTAGCTCCGATCCGCGCCCCGCCCTACCCTACCCCGCAGCTGGTGCAGCTGTGAGAGGCCGAAGCGTTCCGCGTGCTCGATGACCATCACCGCGGCGTTGGGCACGTCGATACCCACCTCGATCACCGTCGTGGCGACGAGCACGTCCAGATCACCGGCCAGGAACGCGCGCATGACCCGGTCCTTGTCCTCGCCCGAGAGTTGACCGTGGATCAGTCCGACACGCAGTTCCGCGAACACTTCGCCCGCCAGTCGTTCGAACTCCTCCGTGGCGGCCCGTAGGTCCACCTTGTCCGACTCGCTCACCAGCGGGTACACGATGTAGGCCTGCCGGCCTGCGGCCACCTGCTCCCGGATGAAACCGTACACGGCGCTTCGCGCCGATTCCTCGCGCAACGCCGTGCGAATAGGCTGCCGGCCCGGCGGCATCTCGTCCAGCGTGCTCAGATCCAGCTCGCCGTAAAGGGTCAGCGCCAAGGACCGCGGGATGGGCGTGGCGGACATGGCCAGCACGTCCGGCGCGATACCCTGTTCCGCCAGCGCCTTGCGCTGCCGAACACCGAAACGGTGCTGCTCGTCCACCACCACCAGGCCCAGCCGGCGGAACTCCACGCCCTCCTGGATCAGGGCATGGGTGCCCACGATGATCTGCGCCGTACCCGTGGCGATGGAACCCAGAACGTCGCTCCGTTCACGCTTCGAAAGACGACCGGTGAGCAACGCCACGTCGACAGGCAGGGGGGCTGTGAGCTCGCGCAGCGTGCGCGCATGTTGTTCCGCCAGGATCTCGGTCGGCGCCATCAGCGCGGTCTGATAGCCGTTCTCGGCGGCCAATAGCGCGGCGAACAGGGCAACCACCGTCTTCCCCGAGCCCACATCGCCCTGCAGCATCCGGTTCATGCGCCGGGGCGACGTCATGTCGCTGAAGATCTCCCGGATCGCCTGTGTCTGCGCGTCGGTGAGCGCAAACGGCAGCGTCTCATGCGCCGCGCGCAGCAGCTCGTTGCTGCGCCGGAACGTGGTGCCCTGCCGCTCGGTCAGCTCGTGCCGCGTGCGTGCGTGCAACAGCTGCAGGAAGAACAATTCGTCGTAAGCCAGGCGACGGCGCCCCGCCTCCGCCTTTTGCACCGTCGGCGGCCGGTGCAGCAGATCCAGCGCGTCCCGCAGGCCGGGCAGCCCGCGCTGTCGGAGGTAGTCCGGCCGGAATACCTCCTCTGCCTCCACGTCTTCCACCAGCCGGTCCAGGTTGGCATCCAGGATGCTGCGCAGCATGCGCTGCGACAGCCCCTCCGTCGCGGCGTAGATCGGCAGCACCATGCCGGCATCATCGCTCAGATCATCCTCCCGGCCCAGCACGACGAACTCCCGCGGCTGGATCTGCCGGCCGTGGAAGAACCGCACCGGTCCCGTCACCAGCAGCCGGTCGCCCTTGCGGATGGTGCGCTCCAGGTACGGCTGGCCCGGCCACGAGCACTCGATCATCCCCGTCCCGTCGCGCAGAACCGCCTGGAAGATCCGCAGGCCGGACCGCGTGGGAATCACGCCGCTGCTTACCACGGCCCCGATGGCGGTGGCGTCCATGCCCACCTCCAGCGTGCCGATGGGCGCCACCGTGCTCGCGTCCTCGTAGCGGCGCGGCACGTGAAACAGCAGGTCCCGCGCCGAGCGAACCCCCAGACGTTCCAACGCCTGCGCGCGCTTCGGCCCCACGCCCTTGAGGTACTGCGCCGGGCGGTCCAGGATCGAGAAGGGCGCCGGTTCGCTCATCGCGTCAGCGGGGTTCGCGACGTGGGGAAAGGCTGTCGCGTATGCCTGATCGTCGATGGAAGTCACACATCCAGCACCTCCGCCGCGAACGCCCGGGCATCGAACGGCTCCAGGTCATCGAGGCCTTCACCGGTGCCCACCAGCTTCACCGGCACGTCGTGCTCCTGGCGCAACGCCACGATCACCCCGCCCTTCGCCGTGCTGTCCAGCTTGGCCAGCACGAGGCCCGTCAAGGGCAACGCCTCTCTGAACAGCGCCACCTGACGCACGGCATTCTGACCCACGGTGGCGTCCAGCACCAGGAGCGTCTCATGCGGAGCACCGTCCACTTTCTTGGCGACCACACGGGCCACCTTGGACAGCTCGGCCATCAGGTCGCCCTGGGTGTGCAGCCGGCCTGCGGTGTCCACGACGACGACGTCACAGTGCCGCGCGCGCGCCGCATCTACTGCGTCGAACGCCACGGATGCCGGGTCGGCCCCCGGTTTGGCACCCACGAACTCGGCGCCTACCCGCTCTGCCCACACCTGGAGCTGGTCGATGGCGCCGGCCCGGAACGTATCCGCCGCCGCCAGCAGCACGTGCCGACCCTTCCGGCCCAGCTGGTGGGCCAGCTTGCCGATCGTCGTCGTCTTGCCGACGCCGTTCACGCCCACCATCAGCGTCACGGCCGGATCGCCGCTCTCCAGGTGAAGCGACCGGTCCGGGTCGCCGCCCTCCAGGATCGCCACGATCTCGTCTTCCACCGCCCGGTGCAGGTCCGCCCCGCTGCGCACCTTGCCCTCGCGGCTCAGTGCCTCTACGTGATCGACCAGCCTCAGCGTGGCCGACGCGCCGAAGTCCGCCGCGATCAGCAGCTCCTCCAGACGCTCCAGCGCCTGGTGGTCCAGGCCCCGAACCAGCGCCCCCACGTCCGTCAGCGCCACGTCCCGGATCCGCTCCCACAGCGACCGACGCTCTTCCGTCTTTCTGTATAGTCTCGCCATCAGCGAAGCCCCCACCGCCTCCTCAGGGTCCATTCCACGATCAACAGAAGCAACAACACCACGTACGGCCAGGCCATGGCCCGCAAGGGCAGGCCCTGACCCCACGGGGTCGGACCACCGCCCGCGCTCACCTGCAGCGCCACCACCGGCGCCGCGTACTCCCGCGAATACGACGCCACACTGAACGGGCCCGACGCGCTGGCGATCACCGTGTCGCGTCGCATGCCCCGCGCGGCGTAGATGTAGCTTCCCGGCGGCAGTACGCGCGTCGTCGCGGTGTCGTTCACCAGCCGCACGACGGTGTCCGCGACGCTCACGGAGCCGCCGATGCGCACCGCCACCGAATCCAGTGCCAACCCGGGCGCCACCCAGCGAACCGGTGCACCGCGCGCCACAACCCGGTTTGCCGGCCGCACCGGTTCCTCCGCCGGCCCTTCCGTGCCCATCAACCACCCGGCCATGGCGGACCAGACGCGGTCGTACGTGCCCGCGCCGCCGTTGAACGCCCAGCGCCACGTCCCGGCGGCCGTAACGACGGCGATCCTGCGTCCGTCCACTGCCTTCGCGGCCAGCATCGGCGCGTCCACTCCCCGCCGGCCACGGCGCAGTACCAGCGGCGTCCACCAGCCCGCGGGCAACCTCAGCAGGCGCGGGCCCGTCAGAGGCGCCAGGCCGCCGACGCTCAGCCCCGTCAACAGCGGCGCCACCGGTGAGGCGGGCACATCGTTCGAAGGATACCACTCCCCGCCCGCGGGCCGACCCAGCGGCACCGGCGCCGCGCTGTACGCCCCCGTGTCCGGCAAGACCAGCAGCCGCCGAGCCCGCGCCACCGCACGTCTCACCCAGTCCGGCGCCCCGTCGTCCATACCGTGCACGATCAGGAAATCCGCCTCCTGCACTGCACGCCTCACCGTTCCGGCAGCAACAGGCCGGCCGGCGTCGCGGCCCTCGCCCAACCGCAGGTAGCGCTCTCCCCCCACGTGCAGAAACCCTTCCACCGGTAGGCCCAGCGCTCGCTGTAGCGCAGGCGCCAGGAAACGCGGTTCCCAGTCCGGATGCAGGCTCAACAGCACGGCAGCCGGGCGCGTGGTGACGCGCAGGTATGCCACCCGCCGGTCATCGTCCGGCACGATGTCGTCGCCGGACAGCTCCGCCTCCAGGCGGACCAGCCCATCGTGGGCCACGGGCGTGAACCGGAAAGTCAGCGATGCCACCCGGCCAGCCGTGGGAGGCCGTACCGAACCCCGTGCCACGACGCGCCCGTCCTCCCGCAAAACGACGGACAGCGCCGAATCCGGCGCGGCGTCCGATGCCACTACGCCGATCCGAACGGTCACCGGCTTGCCCGCCTCCACCCAGCTTGGCGCTTCCAGCTCCGCAAGGCCGTAATCCACCGCGCCACCACCAACCCGCGCCATGTCTAGGCGAATACCCATCTCGCCTGCCAGCCGTTCGGCTGCAGCGGCGTCCGCGATGCGGCCATCGCTCACCACCAGCACGCGGCGGGCCCCCTGCTCCGCCGCAACGCGCAGGGCGGGCTCCAGCCGGCTCGTGGAAGCATCAGGGGAATATGAAGGCAGGGCTCCCAGCGTCACCGGATGCGGGGTCCCGCCAAACACCAGCACATCCCCCACTCCCAGCTGGCGCGCCCGGGCCACCGCCTCCTGCCAGGCGGTGACGCCTGAACGCTCCGGCGTCGTCATGCTGAGGGAGCCGTCCAGCAGGACGCGGGCAGGCTCAGCGGGGGCCGGGCGTGGCACGACAGGGTTGAACAGGAGCAGCAGGATCACCAGGAACGCCGCCCAGCGCAATGCACCCAGCAGCAGGCGCCCACGTCCGCGCGGCTCCCATCGTCGATACAGGAGGAGCACGCCGGCGAGGGCCGCCAACGCCAACAGTGCATACAGGCCAGGCCAGCTCATGCCCGTTCCGGTGCGGAAGATGTGTCAGGCCGTGCCGAAAGGTCGGGCACACCCGGCAACGCGAGCAAGCGTGCCGGCGGTGACTACCGTTGCCTGGAGTTGGCGACGGGATGCACGGAGACTGCGGAGTCCGTCGCCAGGACAGGCCGCTGCACGTTCGTCAGGGAGTCCAGCAGCGCCAGCCGCTGCTCGACGACCTGGCGGAACTCCGGCATCTTACCCTTCGGAACGGGCGGGGCCGCAGGCAGTGTGACGTGCCGCGGGTTCAACGCCCTCCCGTTCTTGCGGATTTCGTAATGGAGATGGGGACCGGTCACGAGGCCGGTCGCTCCTGAATAGCCGATCACCTGACCCTGCCGCACGCGCACGCCTCTCCGGATGCCGGGCCTGATGCGGCTCAGGTGTCCATAGCGGGTCTCGTACCCGTTCATGTGGCGCACCATGATCACGATCCCGTAGCCGCCGTCCCGACCGGCGAACCGCACCGTCCCGTCCGCCGTCACCTTCACGGGCGTGCCCACCGCCGCATGGAAATCCGTGCCCAGGTGCGGACGGTATCGGTGCAGCACGGGGTGGTACCGGTGCCACGAGAACGACGACGTCACCCGCACGTAATCCAGCGGGTAGCGCCGGAACATCAGGTGCAGCGACTTCCCGTCCGCCTCGTAGTAATCGCCGCCGTTGCCCCGCGCATTGTAGTAGATGGCCAGGTACTTGTCGCCCTGGTTCACCACCTCCGCCACCAGGATGTGCCGGCGACGCGCCGTGCCGTCCGGCCGCGTCTCCCGCTCGTACGCCAAACGGAATGAATCGCCGGGGCGGATATCGTGAATGAAGTCCAGCCGATAGCCGTAGATGTCCGCCAACTCGGTCACGAGCGCAATGCGCTCGGAGCGAGGCAGGCCGCTGGCGTCGTCGTCGACCAACGCCTGATAGATGGACATGCCGTCCCCGACCGTGCCTTCCACGTACGCCGTGTCCAGTACCGTGGGCGTCACGCGCACAACGCCATCCCAGCCGACGGGGGTGCGTTCCAGCCGTATCGTGCTGTCGGCGTTGAGCCGGATCTCGACCCCGCGGGTCGAGCCGTCATCGGCCCAGCGATGAATGGACACGTCCGTACCTGGAAGGATACGTCGAGGATTGATGTGTTGCCGGAGCTCGAACACCAGGTCCGCCCGCTGCTGCGGCGACATGCCTCCGCGTGCAAGCACCCCGTCCAGCGTCTGTCCCGATCGCAGGACAGCCGTGTCCACCACTTCCGGCTTGGGGGCGTACACCGCCGCCACCAGCGGCACCGTATCCGGGGAAGGCGGTCGCTTCCCGGAACAGGCCGCGATGAGCGACGCGAGCGCCAACAGCAGCGCCCGGCGGCTTCTTATCCGAACATCCGGCAGCTTTTCCACTTCAGTCCATCTGGCGACGAATGAATGTTGGAATATCTAGGTCCGTAAGTTGTTGTCGCGCAAGGGGACGCTGCGGCGGACGCGGGAATGGCGTCGTCTCCGCATACACCGGTGCGCCACCGCCAACCGCCGCCATGGCGGGCTTTCGGGCCGCGAACGCCGGCCGGATCATCGCCTCCGGCTCCTCGCCTTCCTGCACCAACCCCGTCGCGATTACAGTTACCCGGACCTCGCCCTCGAGGTTCGCATCGTGGACCGCGCCGAAGATGATTTCCGAATCCTCGCCCGACGCCTCCTGGATGATCGAAGCGATGGTCGTCACCTCATCGATGGTCAGGTCCATGCCGCCGGTGATGTTGATGAGCACGCCGGCCGCGCCCACGATGGAGATGTTGTCCAGCAACGGGCTCGATATGGCTTCCTGCGCCGCCTCCACCGCGCGGTTGTCCCCCTTGGCCCAGCCGGTACCCATCAAGGCGGGGCCGCGGTTCGCCATTACGGTCCGCACGTCCGCGAAATCCACGTTCACGTCACCCGTCACGTGGATCAGGTCGCTGATGCCGCGCGTCGCGTGCAGCAACACCTCGTCGGCCTTCTTGAGGGCATCACGGAACGACGTGCCCTTGCCGACCACCGACAGCAACCGCTCGTTCGGGACCACGATCACAGTGTCCGCCGTGCGCTTCAGCTCGGCGAGGCCCTGCTCCGCCTGCCGCATGCGCTTCTTGCCTTCGAACAGGAACGGCTTGGTCACAACGCCGATGGTGAGCGCGCCCATCTCGCGCGCTAGTTCCGCGACCACCGGAGCCGCGCCCGTGCCCGTGCCGCCACCCATGCCGCAGGTGACGAAGACCAGATCGGAGCCCTCGATCGCCTTGCGCACTTCGTCGCCGTTCTCGGCAATCGCCTGACGCCCGATCTCCGGCCGCGCGCCCGCGCCCAGCCCGCGCGTCAGCTTCTTGCCGATCTGGATCTTGAGCTGCGACTTGGAGTTTTTCAGCGCCTGCGCGTCCGTGTTGACGCTGATGAACTCCACGCCCTCCAGATCCTCGTCGATCATGCGGTTCACGGCGTTGCCACCGCCACCGCCCACGCCCACAACCTTCATGCGCGCGTTTTCGGTTGCCGCGTCTTCAAATTCGAAGATCATCATTACGCACCCCCTTCTGTGGGTCCATGCGGAAGGCACCCTCACCTTCCGCGGTGAAACAACCTGCTCGCTGCACCTCCGATTCGAATTCGAGTTCGAATTCGAATTCGATCAAAAGAATTCCCGCAGCCAGTCCAGGATCCTGCCCAGTGCGCCCTGGCCGAGTCGCACGCTCTGGACGACCTCCTGGTCCTGTTCCGCGCCGTGCAGCGCGAGGCCGACAGCGGTCGCGAACTTCGGCTTGCGGACGGCGTCGACGAGTCCGCCCAGCGACTCGCCGGGCACACCGACGCGCACATGGTGGCTGAACACGCGCTGCGCCACGTCCACGGCGCCGGTGATCTCGGCCCCACCGCCGGTGAGCACCACGCCGGCACCTATCTCGCCCGACTCTTCGAGCTGTTCCAGGTCTTGCGCCACCAGGCCCAGGATCTCGTCCATGCGCTGCTCGATGATGTGGGCCAGCATCTCTCGCGGGACCTGGTGCTTGGTGCCCGGGCCGGGACCCGGCAGCTCCACCGTCTCCCGCGGGTCCGCCAGCTGCGTCGACGCCACGCCCCACTGGACCTTCGCCCGCTCCGCCTCCGCAAACGAGATGGTCAACCCCTTCATCACGTCGTTCGTGACGTTCGAGCCGCCCCAAGGAATCGAGGACAGGTGGCGCATCTTCCCCTCGTGGAACACCACCAGCTCCGTCGTGCCACCCCCAAGATCAACCAGCGCCACACCCAATTCGCGCTCGTCCTCCGTCAGCACGGCCCGCGACGTGGCCACCGGTTCGTGGACGAACCCGTCCACCGTGTAGCCCGCGCGGCTCACCGCCTTGCGCAGGTTCCGCGTCGCCGGCGAACCGCTCGTGATGATGTAGACCTCCGCCTCCAGCCGCGTCCCGGCCATGCCCACGGGATCGCGGATGCCCTTTTGCTCGTCCACCGTGTACTCCTGCGGCATCACGTGCAGCACTTCCCGATCAGACGGCACCACCACCGCTCGCGCGACTTCGTGCACCCGGTCCACGTCGGACGGCCCGATCTCGCCACCACCCACAGCCACCACGCCCGTCGAGATACGGGCATCGATGTGGTCGCCGGCGATGCCCACGTACACACGGTCCGGCTTCACGCCGGCCATTAGCTCGGCCTCGTGCAGCGCCTTGCGCACGCTCTCCGTCGTCTCCTCGATGTCTGTCACCACTTCGCGGCGCACCCCGCCCGTGCGGGTCTGGCCGATCCCCAGCACGCGCAGTCCCGTGCCCTCCGCTTCGCGGTTCACTTCCACGATGACCGCGCAGGTCTTGGTCGATCCGATGTCCAGTCCCGCAACGAGGATGGGTCGCATGTTCACTCGCTCTCTTCAGATTCCGAACGCGATGATCGCCTGGTCCTGATACCGCAGGTCGATGGCCCGAACGCGGTCCAGCTCACCGCGGGCGGCCAGGTCGTTCAACGCGGCTTGCAGCTCGAGGTAATGCAACGGCTGTGGCCGGGCCGGCAGCACGACCCGCGCGTCCTCGGGGCGGCGCAATGTCACGGTCACGCGATCGGCGCGCCGTTCCAGTGCGGACACCCTGGCGGCGATGCGGGGCGCCTCTCTTTGCATGCGGGCCAAGAGACGGACCAGCGCCACGGCGGTCGTGTCGCGCAGGCGACCGTCGGGCGCCGTCGTCGTCTCCACCTCCACCACCGGCACGTCCAGGGAAAGGCCTGCCGGGTCGACGGGCAGCACGCGTCCGTCCGCGTCCACCGGCTGGAGCTGCGGCGTGGGCACGAGGGCTACCGGCTTCACCTCGGTGATGCGAATCACGACGGTGCCGGGGAGGCGGCGCTGGACCTTCACCGACCGCACCATGCGGAGCTTCAGCAGCCGTTCCCTGACGACCGACAGGTCGTCGAAAACGTTGTCCCCCGCCGTGATGCCGGACACGCGCAGCGCCGTGGCGGCGGGCAGGTAGCTGTTGCCGACCACTTCGACGCGCCGCACGCGGAAGATGTCCATGTGCCGGAGCCAGCGGGGGCCGTCGACCCAGAGGACGACGGCCAGCTCCACGCCCAGGATGGCCAGCAGGATCGTTTGCCGCGTGTTTGCCGTGCGTAGCAGTCTCATCGCGCCGCTCCTTCCCGGCGGCGAAGGCCCTGCACGAGGGCGCGGGCAACCAGGTCGATGTCGCCTGCCCCCAGCGCCACGCACACATCGCCGTCGTTCAGCGTTTCCAGCAACGCGCCCGTCAGGGCGGCCGGATGCGCCAGGTACGTCGCATCCGCGCCGGAACGCCGCGCGGCATCGGCCACCAGGGCGCCCGTCACACCTGGGATCGGCGCCTCCCGGGCCGGGAAGACGTCACTGACCCAGACCCGGTCCGCAGCGGCCAGCGCCCGTCCAAGATCTTCCTGCAGGTCCCGTGTCCGGCTGTACAGGTGGGGCTGGAACACGGCGATCAGCCGCCGTCCCGGGTAGCGTTCCCGCGCGGCCGACAGTGTGGCCGTGATCTCCGTCGGGTGATGGGCGTAGTCGTCCACCACGGTGATCCCCGCGACGCGACCCAGGACCTGGAACCGTCGCGCCACGCCCGGGAAGCCGGCGAGGGCGGAGCGGACGGCGTCCATGGAGGCACCGGCGTGACGCGCCAGGGCCAGCGCGCCCAGGGCGTTGCGGACGTTGTGTATTCCGGGAACGTGCAACGTCACCCGGCCCAGGTCCGTCCCGTCCTGTCGCACGACGAAGTCCGCGCCGTCGTCCGCCCGCCGCACCTCCACCGCCCGCAGGCCTGCCCCATCACCCACGCCGTAGCCCAGCACACGCTCCGACGGCAGCCTCGACAGTACACGGCGCACGCCGGCGTCGTCCGTGCAGGCCGCGATGAGTCCGCCCGCCGGCACAGCCGACAGGAACTCCACGAAGGCGTCCTCCACACCTGCCATGGAGCCGAACACATCCAGGTGGTCGGCCTCGATGGAGGTCACCACGGCGGCCTCCGGCTCGAGCTCCAGGAACGACCGGTCGAACTCGTCCGCCTCGACGACGAAGACCTCGCGGCTACCCACGCGCAGGCCGCCCGTCCAACCCGGCACGTGGCCACCCACGAACGCCGTGGGATCCATCCCGGCCGCTTCCAGGATCGCTGCCGTCATCGCCGTCGTCGTGGTCTTGCCGTGCGTGCCGGACACCGCCAGCACCCGGCCGGACTGCACCACGGAGCCCAGCGCGGCGGCCCGCTTGAGAACCGGCAGACCGTTCTCGCGTGCCGCCGACAGCTCCGCGTGGTCCGCGGGCACCGCCGCGGTGACCACCACGGCCACGGCGTCGTGCACGTGCGCCGGATCGTGGCCCTGCCACACCGGAATGCCCATGGCACGCAACGCGTCCCCCACGGACCCCGGCCGCAGGTCACAGCCGGTCGCCTTGCCGCCGGAACGCACCACCAGCTCTGCCAGCGCCGACACGCCCGCCCCGGCCACGCCCATGAAGTGGACGGGGCCGCTCTGCGCCAACGCCAGCAGGTCGAGCCCGCTCGAATTCGTTTCGCGTTCCCTCACCATCACGACTCCATCAGCCGCATCAGCTCCCGTGCGATCGCCGCCGCCGCATCCGGCCGCGCCCGGTCCTTCGCGAACTCCGCCATGGCCAGGCGCCGTTCCGGATCGCCTGCCAGCGCCCCCACCACGTCCCACAGATGTCGTGGCGTCAGATCGGCCCAGCGGCACCAGGACCGACGGCACCCCCCACGCCATCAGCTCCGCCGTGCCCATGGCACCCGCTCGGGACAGGGCCAGGTCCGCCGCGGCCAGCGCGCCGGGCATCCAGTCGATGTAAGCCAGCGCGTGCACCCAGCCGGTCACGCCCGCCGCTTCCAGGCGCCGGAGAATGGCCTGGTGGTGCGCCGGCCCCGTGGACCACAGGACCTCCAAACCTTCCGGCCGCTCCAGTGTGCCGGCCGCCACCAGCTCCAGGGCCTGCAGTAGCGATTCGTTGATGCTGCGAGCCCCTTGGCTGCCGCCCACCACCAGCAGCACCGTGGCATCCTCCTCCAGGCCGAACGTGCGCCGCGCATCGATGCGATTCAGCTCCGGGTCCGGCGGCCGGATGGGGTTGCCGTACTCGAAGACCTCCGTCGCACCGCCCGGCTTCAGGTACTGCCGGGCTTCCGGGAACCCCAGGTGGACCTGCCGGGCCCACCGGCTCAGCCAGCGCGTGGTGAGCCCCGGAAAGGAGTTCTGCTCCTGGAGCGCCAGCGGCACGCCTTTGACGACCGCCCAGAAGCCCGCCGGGCCGCTGGCGTAGCCGCCCGTCCCCACAACCAGGTCCGGGTGGAACCGCCGGCCCAGCCGCCACAGGCCCGCCGTCGTGGCCACCGCGGATGGCGCCAGCCGCCAGTTGCGCCAGACGCGATCTCGTCGGATCGGCTCGATGGACAGCAGCGTATACGCCACGTCGCGCTCCGGCAGCACGCGCGCCTCCACGCCCCGATGCGCCCCCACGAAATGGCACTCGACCGGCTCCATCGCCTCCATGGCGCTCGCCAGGTTCAGGGCCGGGTAAAGGTGGCCGCCCGTGCCGCCGCCCGCGAAGAGCACGCGCTTCATGCCGCACCCCCGGCTCGCCGCCGCCGGTCGCTCACCCGCGCCACGCTGATCACCACGCCCACCGCGGCCAGCGAGATGATGAGGCTGGAACGTCCGTACGAGACCAGCGGCAGCGTGATGCCCGTCGTAGGCACGAGGGCCAGGTTCACCGCCATGTGCAGCAGGGCCTGGATCACGACGAGGTTCGTCGCGCCCGCCGCCAGCAGGGATCCGAACAGGTCCGGCGCCTGACGCGCCACCCGATAGCCCACCAGGGCAAACGCCACGAACAGCGTCACGATGAAGACCAGGCCCAGCACGCCCCACTCCTCGCCGATCATGGCCAGGATGAAGTCGTTGTGCGGTTCCGGCAGGAAGCCGAATTTCTGCTGACCCTGCCCGAAGCCGCGTCCCAGCACGCCACCGCTGCCCAGCGCGATGAGCGCCTGGTTGATCTGGTAGCTCATGCCCGCCGGGTCCTTGGCAGGGTCCATGAACGCGGCCAGGCGCCGGAAGCGGTAACCCACCTGCGAGACCTGTGTCCAGACCAGCGGGAAGCCGAGCACCGCGAGCACGAGGAAGTGACCGATGCGCGCCCCCGCCGCGTACACGACCAGGGCGGCCAGCATCACGGTGAACAGCGCCGTGGACATGTTGGGTTCCAGCATGATCAGGCCCGCCACCAGTCCCCACACCAGCAGAAACGGTAGCAGCCCCCGCGTCAGGCTGTGCAGCTCATCCTGCTTCTTGACGGCCAGCGCGGCCGTCCAGACGATAAGCGCGAACTTGGCCGCCTCGGACGGTTGCACGCGCACCGGGCCCACGACCAGCCAACGCCGTGCGCCGTTCACCGTCGGTGCCAGCCGGCCGACCCCCGGCAGCACGACGACCATCAGAGACAGGA
Organism: Gemmatimonadota bacterium; assembly: GCA_037388885.1. Lineage (GTDB taxonomy): Bacteria > Gemmatimonadota > Gemmatimonadetes > Longimicrobiales > RSA9 > JARRJS01. Next base: position 21,235 of record JARRJS010000037.1, on the reverse strand, counting down.
TGACGATGCCCAGCAGCGGCCACGCCAGCCGACGGAAGCGCCGGTAGTCCATCTGGGCCACGACCGCCAGCACCACCAGACCCACGGCTCCGCCCATCGCCTGCCGCACCACGAAGTAGTGCCCCGGCAGACCCATGCCCTGGGCCATCACCGCACTGGCGCTGTAAACCATCACCAGACCGAAGGACAGCAGCGCCATGGCGATGAGGAACAGCACCGTGCCTTCCCAGCCCCTGCCGAGGCGGCTTACCGGCGCCGTGCGTTCCAGGGACGCCGACACACCGGACCGGACCGCGTGCGCCGTCATCCGCCCACCTCCGCGCTCCGCTCGACCGTGCCGTTGCTGCGACGGGCCAGCCGCCGGAACGCTTCGCCGCGCTCTTCGTAGTCCCGGAACATGTCAAAGCTCGAACAGGCCGGGGACAACAACACGACGTCGCCGCTGCGCGCCAGCTCTGCCGCCGCGGCCACCACCTCCTCGAAGGGCCCATCGACGCGCCGGACTGGTACATACTCCCCCAGCTGGGCCTCGATGAGCCGGGCCGCTTCTCCATACGCCACGACGGTGCGCACTCTGCCCAGGTCCGGGAGCAGGCCTGTGTACGGCTCGCCCTTGTGTCGGCCGCCCAGCAGCAGGACGGTCGGCCGGTCCACGCTTCGCAGAGCCACGCGCGTGGACGCCAGGTTCGTCGCTTTCGAGTCGTTGATCCACAACACGCCGTGCGACTCACCCACCGGTTCCAGCCGGTGCGGCGGCGCCCGGAAGGTCCGCAGGGCCTCCGACAGCGACTCCGGCGCCTGCAGCACCGCGAACGCCGCCAGCGCTGCCGCGAGCGCGTTCGCACGATTGTGCGCACCCAGTAGCGGCAGCTCGTCCGTCTTCAGCAGCGGCATCACGCGGTCCTTGATGCGCAGGGCCAGCGTGCCGTCGTGTTCCACGTGGGCGCCATCGACGCCGGCGTCCAGTGGGCCGGCCACCCGGAAGACCAGCCGCCGACCGGGCGCCGCGCCGGCCAGGTCCAGCACGCGCGGATCGTCCCCGTTCAACACCCACACGCTGTCGTCATCCGCGTTCTCGAACAGCCGACGCTTGTCCGCGTAGTACGCTTCCACGGTCGCGTAACGGTCCAGGTGATCCGGAGCCAGGTTGGTCACGACCCCCACGTCCGCACGGAACCGGTCGATGCCGGCCAGCTGGTAGGAGCTGGCCTCCACGACGATCCACGCCGCCACTTCGTCCTGCGCCGCCACGTCCGAGAGCGCCCGCCCGATGTTGCCCGCAGCCACCGCGTCGACACCGGCAGCGGTGAGCAGGTGTGCAATGAGTGCCGTCGTCGTCGTCTTGCCGTTCGTGCCCGTTACCGCGATCACCGGCCGGTTCAGGTGCCGGTATGCGAACTCCAGCTCCGACACGGTTGGCACGGCCCGCACACCCGGATCCTGAAGCACAGGCGCCGTCGGCGGGATGCCCGGGCTGACCACCAGCAGATCACAGCGCGCAATCTCCGCGACGGTGTGGCCACCGGTCTCCGCTTCGCCGCCCGCCGCGCGTACCACGTCCGCCGCATCCCGGGCACGCACGTCGTCCGCCGACTCCGACGCGAACACCTCACGGTCGTGCTTCAGCGCCAGGCGCGCCGCAGCGACTCCGCTGCGCCCCAGGCCCAGTACCGCGACGCGACGGGCGCCGCTCACCGGATCTTCAACGTGCTGAAGGCGAACAGCGCACACAGAACCCCCAGAATCCAGAACCGGATGATCACCTTGCTCTCGGGCCAGCCCAGCTGCTCGAAGTGGTGGTGCAACGGGGCCATGCGGAAGATCCGGCGCCCCGCTCCGTAACGTCGGAACGTGTATTTGTAGTAACCCACCTGGGTCAGGACCGAGACGGCTTCCGCCACGAACACGCCGCCCACGATCACCAGCAGGAACTCCAGCTTCAGCAGCACCGCCGCCGCGCCGATGGCGCCGCCCAGGGCCAGCGAGCCGGTATCGCCCATGAACACCTCGGCGGGATGGGCGTTGTACCACAGGAAGCCCAGCGCCGCCCCCGCTAGGGCGACGCAGAAGATCGCCAGCTCGCCTGCGCCCGGGAGGTAGAAGAAGCGCAGGTATTGAGACGTGTCAGAGCGCCCGATCAGGTAGGCGAACACCGCAAACGTGGCCGCGGCAATGGAGGTGAGACCGGCGGCCAGCCCGTCCAGGCCGTCGGTCAGGTTCACTGCGTTGGAGCTGCCGGCAAGCACCACGATCACCCAGGGCACAAACAGGGGTGCCCAGATGACCATGTGGTACTCCGCGAAGAACGGCACCATCGTCCACGTCTGGGGAATCGGACTGATGGGCCGCACCAGCAACAGCACGCCCACCATGATGCCAATGGCACCCTGGCCCAGCAGCTTGTAGCGTGCCACCAGGCCTTCCGTGCGATGGCTCACCACCTTCAGATAATCGTCCAGGAAGCCCAGCAGACCCATTCCGAGGAACACTGCCAGCGTGATCAGAACGAAGCGGTTGGACAGGTCCGCCCACAGGATCGTGGACACAGCGGTGGCTGCCAGGATCAGCACGCCTCCCATTGTGGGCGTGCCTGCCTTGCCGGCGTGCGCCGGGCCGTTCTTGCGAACTACCTGCCCGACGTGCAGCGCTCGCAGCCCGCGGATGATGGGCGGACCCAACAGAAACGACAGGACCAGGGCCGTCGCCATGCCGCCCGCCGCCCGGAAGGCGAGGTACCGGAACAGGTTGAACACGATGTGGTGGCCGGCCAGCGGCACGAGGTAGTGGTAGAGCACGGCTTACGCTCCCGCGGGGGGTTCGGCCGGATTCCAAGCCGCTTCCAGGCGCGGGATCACGCGTTCCAGCGCTACGCCGCGCGAGCCCTTCAACAGCACCACCTCGTTACCCTGCAGGCGCGCGAGGAGGGCATCCGCCGCCCCGGGAGCATCGTCCGCGCACACCAACCGCTCGCCCAGCTCGGCAGCGAGCGGCTCGAACGCCTGGACGAACAGGCCCGTCGCCACGATGAGGTCCAGGTTCGCGCGGGCCATGGCCTCGGCCGCTTCGCGATGCAGGCGCTCACTGCCGTGGCCCAGCTCCAGCATGGAGCCCACCACCGCGACGCGGCCTCCCCGGCGAGGCATGGCCGTCAGCGTGTCCAACGCGGCCGCCAGCGACGCGGGATTCGCATTGTAGCAGTCCGCCAGCACCGTCAACGTGCCGAACTGCAGCACCTGGGCACGCATCTTCGGCGGCTCCATTTCGCCCAGCGCCTGAACGGCGTGTGCCGGGTCCACGTCCAGCGTCATCCCCAGCGCCAGCGCCAGCAATGCGTTGCGCACGTGCGCCCGTCCGCCAAACGGCAGAATCACGTCGCGGCCCTGCCAGCGGAAGTGGACACGCGCCGCATCATCCAGGCGGACCTGATCCGCACGCAGGTCCGCATCCGCCCGCTCCGTCCACCCCGCTACGCGCACCCGACGGGTCAGCGACCGCGCCCGGTCCGCAAGCGCTACAGGCTCGTCCACCACGAAGGCCGTCCCCCCCGGCCGCAGCCTCGGCAGCAGGGACGTCTTCTCGCGCAGCACGCCCTCCACGTTGCCGAACCCTTGCAGGTGCCCCTCGGTCACGCTCGTGATCAGCGCCAGATCCGGCTCCACCATCTCCGCCAGCCGCGCTACCTCACCGAACGCGTTCGTGCCGATCTCCACGACCAGGACCTCCGCGTCTTCCGGCGTCGACAGGATGGTCAACGGGGCACCGACCAGGTTGTTCAGGTTCCCCGCCGTGGCGTGCACCCGGTACTTCGTGCCCAGCACGGCCCGCAGCATTTCCTTCGTCGTCGTCTTGCCGTTCGTGCCGGTCACGGCGCACACCGGGGCCGTGATCTGGCGGCGGCGGTAACGGGCGAGCTTGCCCAGAGCCGTCAGCGTGTCGGGCACCTGGTAGTACGTCAGCGGCGGCGCGCTCTGCGGTACGCGCTCCACCACCGCGGCCCGCGCCCCACCTTCGACCGCCGCCGAGAGGAATTCGTGGGCGTCGAAATGCTCGCCGCGCAACGCCACGAACAGCGCGCCTTCGGCCGGCACACGCGTGTCCGTGGCGACGCCGTCGAACTCGGGCGAGCCATCGCCGTTCCGCCTGACACGCTCGGCGATGGGCAGCGCGCGCAGCACGTCGTTCTCCGTCCAGTGCGTCACGCCGATCCCTCCGTCAGGTCCCGGACGATGGCACGCTCATCAAACGGCCGCCGCTCGGTGCCCACGACCTGGTACATCTCGTGGCCTTTCCCGGCCAGCAACACCATGTCGTCCGGGCCCGCCATCTCCAGCGCCTGCGCGATCGCCGCCCGGCGGTCCGCGATGCGGATCGGCGAGCCCGGCATGCCTGCCACGACGTCGTCGATGATGGACTCGGGGGTTTCCGTGCGCGGGTTGTCGGAGGTCACCAGCGCCACATCCGCCAGGCGTGCGACAGCCGCGCCCATCTGCGGCCGCTTCCCCCGGTCCCGGTCCCCGCCCGCACCGAACACGACGATCAGCCGGCCGCGCACGAGTGGACGCATCGCCTCCAGCACGCGCACCAGGGCATCCGGCGTGTGGGCATAGTCGGTGAGGATCGGGCACGGGCGTTCGGCCACACGCTCCAACCGGCCGGGCACCTGCGGGACCGTCGCCAGACGAGACGCCAGCTCCGTCACCTCGAAGCCCAGACCCAGACCGGCAGCCACGGCGCCCAGCGCATTCTGCACGTTGTGACGGCCCAGCAACGGAAGGACCACCGATGCACCGCCGAACGGCGTCACCAGCTCGAATTCCGCACCGTCGACGCCCAGCGTCACCTGGCGAGCCCGCACCTGGGAGCGGGCAGTCTCGGGCGTCGTCGTGCCGTTCTCCACCGCAAAGGAAAGCACACGCTCCGCGCGGTCCGCCAGGGCGCTCCATGCCGGTTCCTGGGCGTTCAGGACCAGGGCGCCATCGGCCTTCAGGGCGTCCGCCAGGGAGAGCTTGGCCGCCAGGTACGCCTCCTCCGTCCCGTGATAGTCCAGGTGGTCCCTGGTGAAGCTCGTAAACACCACCACGTCGAAGGTCAGGGCGCTCAGACGCCCCTGATCCAACGCATGGGACGACGCCTCCAGCGCCAGCACCTCCGCACCCGCTTCCTGCGCGGCCCGCAAAGCGCCGACCAGCTCGACGGGGCCCGGAGTCGTCACGGACCCGCGGTTCTCCACCATGCTGCCGTCCGGCAGCTGCACGCCCAGCGTGCCTACCGATGCGGCGGGGCACCGGCCGGCCAACAGGTGCCGGAGCACCCACACCGTCGTCGTCTTGCCGTTGGTGCCCGTGACGCCTACCAGCTGCTTGCCCTCTGCGGGATCGCCCAGCAGCAGCGACGCCGCTACCGCGGCGGCCCGCCGACCGTCCGACACGACGATCTGGGGCACGGCAGCCGCCACCTTGTGCTCTACCAGCGCCGCCGCCGCACCTGCCTCGGCCGCGGCCGCCACGTACTCGTGCGCGTCCGTATCCGTGCCCGTCCAAGCGCAGAACAGATCGCCCGCCTGCACGTTGCGACTGTCATCGCTCACGCCGCTCAGCGTGGCAGGCTCCGACGTGCTCTCCACGAGCAAGCCTGCCCGCTTGAGACGCCGTACCACGTCGCCCAGCGCCATGGGCCGAACGGCCGGTTCCCGAAGGCCCGGATCAGCCATCACGATCCTCCGCGAACAGCACGATCACCGTGCCTCGTGGCCGCCTCGCGCCCGGCGGGATCGACATCATCTGGATCTCGCCAATGCCTCTGACCTCGACCCGGAAACCTGCTTGATGAAGCCGGCGCGCCGCGTCCCTCACCACTTCGCCCCGCACATCCGGCACCTGCGCTGGCCGCGTCACCGCGCCGGAACGCGGCGCAACCGGCTCATCTTTGCTGCCCAGCGTGAAGACCACCGAATTCGTTGCCTGCTTCGTCTGCTTCTCGGCGGACCGCCCCAACGCGACGCCCGCCGCCGCCAGCTGCGGCACGGGATCCGGCGCGGACCGCGCCACCGCCTCCCGGTCCAGCGGGCTGTTACGCATCGCCAGTGCCGCCGCCAGCGCCGCTCCCGTCGCCGGGGCGGCTGCCCCGCCACCGTAGCGATCGCCCCGGTCGATCTTGGCGAGGAACACGAGCTGCGGATCCTCGGCCGGGAAGAAGCCGGCAAAGGACGCCGTGTAACGACCACTCTCGTAGTGTCCGCCCGCGTATGTCCGTGCCGTTCCCGTCTTGCCCGCCACGTGGAACGCACCCAGATCGGCGCGCCGACCCGTGCCCTCCTGCACGACCTCCATGAGTGCCTCGCGCACGGCCCGCGTCACCGAGTCCGGCACCACACGACGCACCGCACGAGGCTCCATCCGCCTCAACACGTGACCACGCGAACGCACGGACCGGATCAGGCGCGGCTCCATCAGCACGCCACCGTTCGCCAGTGCGCCATACGCCATCGTCATTTGCAGGGCGGTGACCGAGATCTCGTACCCGATGGCCAGGCTGGCCTGCGAATACGCGGACCACTGTGATGGGCGCCGCAGGACCCCGCTGGACTCCGTCGGGTACGCCACGCCCGTCGGCGTGCCGAAGCCGAAGTCACGCAGGAAATCGTATTGCTGGGTCGGGCGCAGGCGACTGGCCAGCTTTGCCATGCCAATGTTCGAGGAGTACCGCAGCACCTCCCGCAGCGTCAGCCAGCCGTACGGATGGTCGTCCGAGATCACCCGGCCATCATCGTCGTAACGGCCCTCCTCCGCGTAGACCGTGTCCGACATCGTCGCTTCGTGCGACGCCAACAGCGCTGCCGCCATGAACGGTTTCAACGTCGAGCCGGGCTCGTACGGATCCGTCACCGCGCGCCAGTGCCGGGCTGTGGAATCCCGCACGCTCACGGCCGCCAGGATCTCGCCCGTGCGCGGATTCGCCATGACCAGGTCACCGCCCACGGCCTTGGCGTCCGAGACCGCCTTCCGCAGCGCGTCCGCCGCGATCTCCTGCAGGGACAGATCGATGGTCAGGTAGACGTCATCGCCCGCACGCGGCTGCTTCACCACCAGCATGGCGCCCGGGATCGGTCGGCCACGCGCGTCCCGCCGGACCACCGCCGTGCCCGGCCGGCCGTGGAGCAGCGAATCCAGCTCCAGCTCCAGCCCGCCCAGTGGACGCCCTTCCGCGTTCACCCGTCCCAGCAGCTCCCCCGCGATCTCGCCGTGGGGATAGAACCGCTCCACCACCCGTTCGAAATACACGCCGCGCAGGCCATCCAGATGCGAACGCGCCACCGCGTCCCAACGCCCCGGCAGCACGACCCAGCGCCGACGACGATCCACCGCACGCTTCACCACCATCGGGTCCAGGCCCAGGTCCGAGCGGAGCCGACGCGCCAGCGTGGCCCGAGCGTTCAACTCGCGCGGCGCTACGGCGATCTGGAAGGCTTCGCGGCTTGCCGCCAACGGCACGCCGTGCCGATCGTAGATCGCGCCCCGCGGCGCCGGCAGATCGAGACGCTCTCGCTGTTGATCCGCCGCCCGCGCTTGCCACGAAGACGCCTCCAACACCTGCACCTGCACGTCACGACCCAGCATCACCAGCCCACCCATCAGCAGGCTGGCCAGCAAGATGCGCCGACGGCGCGCGTGCACCGGCCGCGCGCCGATCACCTGTCGCCTCCCCCGGTGCGCGCCCTCGCACTGCCCGGCGGTCCGGACACGGGCGCCGCCCGCGCAGCAGAAGCGAGACGCCGCGCTGACGAAGGCATCTTCCCGGCGCTCAGAGGCAGCAGCACGATCTCATCGCCCGCAGGGACCCGCATGCCGAACCGCTCCGCCGCCAGTCCCACGATCCGGCTCCGGCTTTCCAGCGCGTCTACCTTCCGCACCAGCTCCGTTCGCCTCGCTTCCTCCACGGCCCGCTCGCGACGCAGGCCATCGATGGAGCGCAGCAGCTCCAGCGCCTGACTCTGACGCCACACCACCAGACTCAGCGACGCCAGGAACGCCGCGAACAGCAACGCCAGCCGGATCACGCCGCGACCACCCGACCGACGCGCCATCACGCCGCCTTCCGCCACGCACGCAAGCGCGCGCTGCGCGCTCGCGTATTCCGATCCGTCTCCGCCTCCGACGGATACGCCGGGCGACGTGTCAGGACCTCACCCAGCGCCACGCCCCGGCACTGACACACCGGCAGCTCCGGCGGACAGATACAGGACTTGCTCCAGTCCCGGAACGCGTTCTTGACCGCCCGATCCTCCAAGGAATGGTACGCCAGAACCACGAACACGCCGCCCGGCGCCAGCGCCTCGCGGATCGCCTCCAACCCTCGCTCCAACGACTCCAGCTCCCCGTTCACCTCGATCCGCAATGCCTGGAAGATCCGGGCCTTGTCCTGTGGCGTCACTCGCGGGCCCAGCACCCGCTCGATCACCGATACCAGGTGCTCGCTTAGCCGGAACGGAGACGACACACGCGCCCGCACCACCGCCTTCGCCAGCGCACGCGCCCTTCGCTCCTCGCCATAACGCCGGAAGATTTCCGTCAGGTCCCTCTCCGAACGTTCGTTCAGCACGTCCGCAGCCGTCGCCCCCACCCGCGACATCCGCATGTCCAGCGGACTCCCGGCCCGGAACGTGAACCCGCGCTCCGAAGCGTCGATCTGATGCGACGAGATGCCCAGGTCCAGCAGGGCACCCGCCAGAGGCTCCGACACACGCGACGCTGCGTCGGCGTAGTCTCCCCGCCGAAGCGTCACTCGCTCGTCAAAACCCGCCAGTCGTCGCCTCGCCACTTCCAGGGCCTCCGGGTCCCGGTCCACTCCATACACACGGGCCGCTCCCGCAGCCCGCAGAATCGCTTCGCTGTGACCCCCGCCCCCCACGGTGCCATCCAGGTACAATCCGCCTCGCTCCGGCTCGAGGTACCGCAGCACCTCCGCAACCATCACCGGAACGTGATACGCATCCACGCTCACCGGCCTACCGGAAGATTTGAGGAGCAAACTGCCAGAAGCTCCCCGCACCCTCCGCGATGGCCTCTTCAAAATGCCCCGGATTCCACAGCTCGATCTTGTCAATGGAACCGACCAGTTGGACCTGGCCGGACAATCCCGCCATCTCCTGCAGGCGCGACGGGATCAGGATCCGCCCCTGACTGTCCGGCGTCACTTCCACTGCGTTCGACATCACCGACAGCACGTACATCCGCGCTTCCGGCTGATGCCGAAGCAGCTCCCGTAGACGCTCTTCCACCTCGTGCCACGATGAGCTCGGGTACAGCGCAAGCGCCGGTGGGTACGCCTGTACAAGCACGAACGACTGGTCCGGCGCCTCGCGCCGGAAGGCCGCGGGGAGACTTACCCGGCCCTTGTCGTCCAGTTGATAAACGTAGCTGCCGAGGAACTTCGTGCCCGGCTTTTCCGTGGTCGCGTTCCCCACATCCGGCCTCACGTCAGGGGGGCTTCCCCACTGCTTCCCACTTTTCCCCACTTCACGCCCCCAAGCTAGGACGCCGCCCCACCGGGTGTCAAGAGTCTTGAGCCGCGATGTCGGCGTCGTGACGCGATGGATGGGATTTGGGGAGAATCAGGGCGGCCACGTGGGGCGGTGTATGCAGATCACGGGGTGAGGGGGCGGGCCAGCGGGCCTGCGAAGACGGCTCCCCGCCCGATCGAGCGGGGAGCCGTCTGGAATGCTGCTCACACCGGCGTTGTGGAGCTCAGCCGGTCTGCGTTGGCGTTACTCGCCTCCAGCCTTGCCACGCTTGATCAGCGCCTGCTGGATGTCGATGAACTGGTTCGTGTTGTCGATGAACTTCTGCACGTCCACGCTGGGCTGATACTTGGAGTATCCCGTGGCCTGCTTGAACAAGCCCAGCGCACGCTGGAAGACGGGCAGGGCTTTCTGGGCCGATGCATAGTTGCTGGGGGCCTGGATCTGCTGCCCCTGCTGGAACAACACGTATCCTGTCCAGAAATTGACCGTATTCTTCGCTCTGTCCGACACGGCGAGCGGGCGGGCTGCATCGAAGATCTTCACAGCTTCGGCGAAATTCTTGTTCTGGAACTGTTTGTATCCAGTGGCGAACATGGCGTTGAACGCCTCGTCGTTCGTCAACTCGCCGCTCTGCACGGCCTGCTCGAACGTCTTCGCCGCCTGGTCGTAACGGCTGGCCTTGAGCAGGAGGTTGCCCCTGCGGCCCGTCACTTTGGCGGTGGAATCGAGGGCGGCGACCTTGTCCAGCGCTTGGAGCGCCTGGTCGATGTTTCCGGCCTGCTCCAAGGCCCGGGAATAGGCATCCCACACGTCCGCGGAGTCCGGCGCGAGGGTCGTGGCCTTCTGGCCGAGGCTCAACGCCTGATCCGTGCGATGCAGCTTGGTGAGGGCCACCACCATGCGTTGGAGAATGCCGGGATTCGTGGTATCACCCTTCGCCTCGTGCACCTTGCCGTAGGCGTTTACCGCCGTTTCATAGAGACTGTCCACCTGCGCCGAGTCCGCTGTGGCTTCACCATTGGCGCCCCGAGACTCCGTTTCCAGCTTGTTCGCCGCGCCGACGGCGAAATTGCCGATGTAGGTCCAAAGCTGGAGGTTGTTCGGTTCGAGCTGCAGGCCGGCCTGGGCGAGATGCAGGGCTTCCAGCGGAGCGCCCTGGTTGTAGATGTCCGTCGCCACGCTCAGGCGCACGTCCACGTTGCCGGGCTCCAGCTGCATGTAGCGAGTGAAGTACTGCTGCGCTTCATCCCGACGATTCAAGCGCGCGTTCACGATCCCGGCGCTCAACAGAGCATCCTTGGCCACCGGATTCAGGTCGAGGACCTGCTTGAAGTAGGTCAACGCCTGTTCCAGGCTGTCCATGTGCATCAGCGCGTACGCCTTGTTATAGAGCGCCGACTGCGATTTGGGGTTGATGGCCAGGGCCTGATTGCAGTTGTCGATGGCGTTCTTCCACTGATGGCTTTCGACGTACTGAGCGCAGTACACGGTGCGCTGCAACACGGTCACCCAGCTTTGGAAGGCGTCCATGATCTTGCCGGCCGCCTCCTTCGGGTCGGAGGCGGTGAACGACGGCACGTCGAACACGTCCTCGGTGTCAGAGGAGTGGAAACTGGCCGTGACCTGATAAACGTCTTTGGCCGTCTCCTGATAGCTGCCGCACATCACCAGCTGCGCCTTGATCTGCGCCGCCAGCTGGCGCGCGGTCACGCAGTTCGTCAGCTGGTCTTCCTTCAACTTGTACCGCTTGAGGGCGTCCTTGAGGTCCTTCTTGTCCACCGGCTGATGCGTCGGGAGATTCTCGATCAGCTTCTTGAACTCGTCCGCCGTCTTCTTGCCGAACTTGTCACTGGCATTGCCGTTCGGTGCAAGCGGAGGAACCAGCACGCGGTAACGCTCCCCGCTCTGCTGTTGCCCTGCCTGCTGCGCCCGCACCGGCGACGCGCTCCACGCCATTCCGGCGGCCACGGCCAGGACCACCAGTGTCTTGGGACTGACGTTCACTCGACGCATCTCCAGGGTCTCCGCTCTGGACTGTGAATGGGCGTGCCGGCTTCGCGGCCGGCGCGCTTGATCGTTCCGTTGTATGGTAACCCCTGCAACCCCTCGAAGGTCCCGCTGCGTACACCATTTCCTGCCCCTGGCCGACGGCGCGGTCCGAAAACGACCGTCGGGTCAGGGAATGGAAGCGGAACAAGCGACAAAACCTAAACACCCCCATTGCTGGTGGCAACCCTTGCGTGCGCGCGATCCCGCGCGTGCGGGCCAGCGCCCCGCGCATCAGCGTCGATGCCCGTCCTCGAGCGGAGCACCCTCGCACCGAACCGGGCAGGCTGGAGCAGTGTTGCTGCACCGGGCCGTGCGCGTCCGTCGTTCTTCTACTCTGCAGACTCCGCAGGGCTTACGCAGTCGGGACTGTCGTTTTCCGGGGAATTCACGAGGGTCGACACGGGGTAGGCATCCAGGGCGCCGGCATACGGATGCAGCAAGGCCAGGAGATCCTCGGGCATCGCGTCGTGGTCGAGCCACTGCCGCCGTCGATCCGGCGGCAGGATGACGGGCATCCGGTCGTGAACCGGTCGAACGGCGGGCGCGGCGTCGGTGGTAATGATCGTGCAGGTGTAGAGCGGCTCGCCACGGGGTGGCCGCCAGCGTTCCCACAAGCCCGCAAAGGCGAACGGCCGACCATCCGGCAACCGGACGAACACGGGGATCTTCGGCTTGCCTGGCGCCGTCCGCTGCCATTCGTAGAAGCCATCGGCGAGGACCAGGCAGCGCCGGGACCGGAAGGCGTCCCGGAATGCCGGCTTGTCCGCGACCGATTCAGCGCGTGCGTTGATGAGGCGATTGCCGATGGCGGGATCGTGCGCCCAGTACGGCACGAGCCCCCAGCGTAGCGTGCCGATGCGGGGGCCTCGCTCTCCGGCGACGACGACCGCCACGTCCTGCGTCGGTGCAATATTGTATCGGGGGGCCCAATCCAGGGAGCCTTCGGCGATCCCGAACTCCTCCATCAGATCGTCCGTGGAAACGCCGAGTGAGAATCGCCCGCACATGCGCTGTCAGGATGAGGTACAGCTTCCCTTCCCTGCCGGCAGGGAAGCCACAGACAAGCTAGGGGATGCGGCCGTTCTATTCCACTGCGCTCGTGAGGCGTGACCTGCGCCGGGGTCGGGCGTCGGACAGGCGCTCCATGAACTCCATCCGGTCTTCCAGCAGGTCCAGCCGGGTGTTGAGCTGTTCCAGCAGCCCGACGACCCGGTCCATCTGGCCGTTTTCGGGGGCCCTCATGGCCCGCCTGTCCCGGGCCATCTCCTCGAGGAGCAATCCGAGACGCTTGGTCATGGGCCGGAAGATCATCACGGCCGCGATACACATGAACAGGAAAATGGGAACCAGTTCTTCCATGGCCCGTTGCTCCGGTCAGGTTCGAGAACTCACCTGACCGTACGCGACGGGTCGACCGGCGGTTTCAAGGATGGCGCGCGTCGTCGTAGCCGCCGCCCTCGGCCATGGCGGCGAGGACGTACAGGAGATTGGCAGTGCCGTCCAGGATCGGCTCATTGGTGGAGTAGTCACCCAGGTCGTCGTGATAGACGATGGACCCGCGGTTCAGCACGGCGTATTCATCGGGTTCGTGGAGCGAGATGCCGATCAGGTTCTGGTAGATGGACCGGTACACCGGGCCGTCCACGAGGCCGCCTTTCATGACCTCGGGCCCCAGGCGCAGGGACATGATGGAATGCGGATCCTGCGGCCGGGCACCCCAGGAAGGGTACTCCACCACGAAGGACGTGCCCCACGGATTGGTGCCGAAGATCCAGTCCAGGGCAGCCCGCTCCAGCTCGACGAACGTCGTGTCGCCCGTCATGCGGCGGTAGAGGAGCGCCTGCGTTGCCAGGGACGCCATGAGGTCGTTGGAGCACCAGATGAACGGCACGCCGACGCGGAAGCCGTTGCGGGCCTTCGCCGCCACGGCATCGAGCCCACGCCGGTAATAGGCTTCCATACGCCGCCGCAGCGTGGGGCCCGCATGGCGCCAGATCTCGTAATGGCCGGCATTGTGCCACGGATACCACTCGTAGTGGCGAGCCGTATCCCGCCCCATCCACGGCGTCACCGGCTCCCGCGCGGCGAACCCGGCGGCCTGCGCCAGATACGTCGTGTCTGCCGTGAGGTCCAGCAGCTCGGCGGCGCCCAACTCCATGTCGTCCACCCAGTTGCCTTCCTCGTAGAAGTACGGCGCGCGGCCCGGCGCGGTCTGGCACACGCCGGGGTGCGCCAGGCCCTGGCCATACGCCGCCATGGCTTTGCGGGCCAGCGTATCCGCAAACGGCGCGTCGCGATCCCGGAACAGGAGGGCGCCCAGTGCCATGGCCGACGCGAACTTGCCCGCCGTGGATGCCCAGCCGTCCGACCGGTTCGTGTACGCGAACAGTCCCTGGGGCCGGCCGGTGCATGGGTAGACCGGGCGAAAGGAGCCGCGACCCCAACCGTAGTCCGAGCTGTCCGTGTCGGGCAGGTCGGGGAATGCGTGGTCGCGGTCGTCGCCGATCTGGTTCAGCATGAGCGAGTCATCTGGATACATGCGCACGAGCCATTCGAGGCCGTGACGGGCTTCGTCCAGTCCGTCGCCGACACCGTTCGCCCCCGGCCGGCCGGACCGGCCCACGACGTCGCCGAAGGCGGCGCCGTAGTCCCGTTCGGCCATCAGCATCAGGAACGTGGCGTTGGCCGACGTGGTCACGTACTGGAGGTAATCGGCCGCGTCCGCCCAGCCACCACTCACCGGGACGAACTCGCCCGCGCGCTTCCCGTCGACCAGGATGCCGTCGGTATGCGCATGCACCGAGTCGCCCAGCACGGGGTTGTAGCCCGATCGCTGCTCACGCAGGTACAGCAGCAGCGTGTCGACGGCTCCGGCATACGCGTCCTGTGCAATGTGCACGGCGGGCGAAGTCAAGGTGCCTGCACGAAGCCGGTACTCGCCCTCGCGCCGGAGCGCGGAGAAATCCAGCCGGTAGGTTGCCATGCATGGTCCGAAGGCCCCCCCGGCCTGCGCACGCTCGTTCATCACGGCGACGCCGCCGGAGTCGACTACGGCAAACGTCGCAAGGGACAGCGGCTCTACGCTGCATACCACGGCCACCTTCGGGGCGGCAGGCAGATAGCCGAGCAGGTTGACGCGGATCCAGGCCGCCCGTGCCGTGGGCTCCGACGTCGAAGTCGCCGGCGTCTCGGGGACAGCGGCATGATTGCCGGCGGCACAGCCCGCCGTACCGCCGGCCAGGCTGGCTGCCAACGCCAACGCGCACACGCGGCTCCGCCTCCTCCCGGCGGGGTGTGAGGGTGCGACCATCAGCCGTGCGGCTCCGACGTTCACGACGCCGATCCATCGAGACGCTGCCACGCGCTGGCGGCGATGGCCGCGTCCTGCGCCCCTACCCCGGTGAGGTCGCACACGATGAGCTCGCGCCCCCGACGCCCAGGCCGCGCGCCGATGAGCACGGCCCCCAACTCATCCACGGAGGCCGGGTTCAGCACGCCCGCTTCCACCGCGTGATGCGTTTCGCCCAGGCGCAGGCACTGCTCACGATGGTCTGCCACGACACGATCGGCCCGGGCGAGCACGTCTACAGCCAGCTCCTGCTTCCCCGGACCGTCAGAACCCACGGCTACCACCGTCGCGTGCGGTACCAGCCACGAGGCCTCGATGAACGGTCGCCGGGCCGGTGTCACCGTGATCACCAGGTCCGCGCCTTCGACCGCCTCCCGGGCAGAGGCGGCCGGCCGAAACGGCCGGTCCACAGCCGCCGTCATCTCGCTACAGTACGCAGCCGCATGATCCGGGTTGGGGCTCCACGCCACGGTCTCGGACCAGCGGCGCACACCGGCAATGGCCCTGATCTGGTAGCGCGCCTGCACTCCGGAGCCCAGCACGGCCACACGATCCAGCTTGTCCGGAGCCAGCAGCCGTGTCGCCAACGCGCCCGCCGCGCCCGTGCGTAGCTCCGTCAGGTAGCCGTTGTCCTGGAACATGGCCAGGGGGAACCCCGTCGCCGTATCGAAGACCAGGACCAGACCGGACCCCGTAGGCAGCCCGCGTTCCGGGTTGTCGTAGAATCCCGAGGCGACCTTGATGGCGAATACTCGCTCGCCCTGCAGGTAGGCGCCCTTCACGTGGACCTCGCCGCGACTCTCGGGGATCTCCAGGCCCAGGGGAGGCGGTTGCCGCACACGTCCCTCCGCAAGAGCGCGAAACGCCGTCTCCACCGCTTCCAACGCTTCGCCTTCTTGGACGATGCCTCGGAGTGTCGCCTCCGTCACCACCTGGAACTCGGACATGCCACCTCCGCTTGCCCCGGTCTCCTGCCCGTCCTACGTTTTTCCCGACCCAAGGCAAGGATCGCCCATACACCGCCCCTGTCGCAAGCCGCCGTTGCGAAGGGCCCTGCCCCGATGACCATGCGACACTGCCTCCTGCTGCTGGCCTTGCTCCTGGTCCCGTCTGTCGCGTTTCCGCAAACGCAGCCCTACGACGTGCTGTTCCGAAACGCACGTGTGCTGGATGGGATGGGCAACCCCTGGATCCGGGCGGACGTGGCCATTCGGGGCGACCGCATCGCGGCCGTCGGCCGGTTGGGCGACGCGCGCGCGCGTCGCGTCGTCGACGCCACCGGCCTGTACATCGCGCCCGGCTTCATCGACCCGCACACGCACGCCGGCGCATCCCTCGGCGATCCGGAGCTCAGCGCGGCCGAACCGCTCCTCGCTGAGGGCGTGACCACCATCCTGGCGAATCCCGACGGCGGCGGACCGGTGGATCTCGCGAAGCAGGGCAAGGCCATCATGAAGGACGGCGTCGGCGTGAACGTCGGACTGATGATCGGCCACGGCTCCGTGCGTCGGGCGGTGATGGGGATGGTAGACCGGGAGGCGACGCGCCAGGAGCTGGAACGGATGCGGGTGCTTGTGCGGCGGGCCATGGAGCAGGGCGCCTACGGCATGTCGTCCGGACTGTTCTACACACCGGGCAGCTTTGCGCCCAACAGCGAGGTCATCGAGCTGGCCAAGGTGGTGAGCGAGTATGACGGCGTGTACCAGAGCCATCCCCGGGACGAATCCGATTACACGATCGGCGTCGTGGCATCCGCGGACGAAGTCATCGACGTGGCACGGCAGGCGCACATTCCGGGCGTCATCACGCACATCAAGGTCCTGGGCCCCCACGTCTGGGGCTACTCTGCCGCCATCGTGGAACGCGTGAGGCGGGCGCGGGAAGCCGGCGTCCAGGTATACGCCGACCAGTACCCGTACCTGGCGTCCGCCACGTCGTTGGGCGCCGCCCTGCTGCCGCGCTGGGCACAGGCGGACGGCAGGGAGGCGTTTCTCCAACGCCTGGAGGATCCGGACACGCTGGCCAGGATCCGTGCCGCCATGGCGGACAACCTGGAGCGCCGGGGCGGCGCCGACCGCATCCAGTTCCGGCGCTTCGTGCGGGACACGTCCATCGAGGGCCATACACTGGCGTGGCTCGCGGAGCGGCGCGGCGCGGACCCGCTGGACGTGGCGCTGGACCTGCTCCGACAGAGCGAAGTCAGCATCGTGTCGTTCAACATGAACGAACGGGATGTCCGCCGGTTCATGCGTCAGCGGTGGACCATGACATCATCCGACGGATCGCTGCCGCATTTCGGTGTCGGCGTGCCGCACCCCCGCAGCTATGGCAGCTTCCCGCGCAAGATCCGCAAATATGCCCTGGAAGACGGCGTGATCGATCTGCCGTTCGCCATTCGCAGCATGACATCCCTGACCGCGCAGGTATACCGGCTGAAGGACCGCGGGCAGCTTCGTCCGGGAGCATACGCGGACCTGGCCGTCTTCGACCTGCACGCGGTCGATGACCCTGCCACGTACACGAAGCCGCACCAGCTCGCCCGAGGCATGGTCTATGTCCTGGTGAACGGCCGCTTCGCCATCGACGGCGGCACGTTCACCGGCGAGCGACCCGGGCGTCTGCTGAAGCGAGACGTGACGCCGCGGCGGTAGGGCCGCACGTCGCGACTCACCCCCAAGTCCGCAGGCGAGCATCGCCACAACGGTCACAGGAGGGGCGACATGAAACCCTATCGGGATCGCACCGACGCCGGCACCAAGCTGGCAGCGAAGCTCAAGGACTACGCCGGCACAGACGCGGTGGTCCTCGGTCTGGCTCGCGGCGGCGTCCCCGTGGCGGCCGAGGTCGCCCGCATCCTGGACCTGCCGCTGGACGTGATGGTCGTGCGAAAGCTGGGTGTGCCAGGCCACGAAGAGCTGGCCATGGGCGCCATCGCCTCGGGCGGAATGCGCGTGCTCAATGCCGACGTGCTGGACCAGCTCGCCATCTCGGACGAAATGCTGGCGCGCATCGCCGTGGATGAGGAGCGTGAGCTGGTCCGCATGGAACGCATCTACCGGCAGGGGCAGGCGCCCGAGAAGCTCGAGGGTCGGACGGTGATTCTGGTCGACGACGGGCTCGCTACCGGCGCTTCCATGCGTGCGGCCGCCGCGGCCGTCCGGGAGCACGGCCCGGCGAAGATCGTCGTCGCGGTGCCCGTCGCCGCCCGGGAGACCTGCCGGCACGTCGCCTCACTGGCCGACGACGTCGTATGCGCGCTCACGCCGGAGCCATTCCGCGCCGTAGGCGTCTGGTACAACGACTTCAGCCAGACCACGGACGAGCATGTGCGTGAGATCCTGGATCACAAATGGGGCCGCGACGATGGGGGCGGTTGAATCTGCCATGTGAAGCCGCTGGAGCGGCTGGGTGGGATCGGAAACCTCCAAGGCGGCGTAGCTGTGGCGCGGATCCGGATCGGCCTGTCTGGCTGGAGTTACAATGAGTGGCGCGGCGACTTCTACCCCGGCGACCTGCCCCGGGCACGGGAGCTGGCGTATGCGGCGACCGCCTTCGACACTCTGGAGATCAACGGCTCCTTCTATTCCCTGCGCAGACCGTCCGACTACCAGGCATGGCGAGCCGCCGCGCCCCACGGGTTTCTCTTTGCCATCAAGGGCAGCCGCTTCATCACCCACAACAAGAAGCTGCGCGACATCGGGACGCCCCTGGCCAATTTCTTCGCGTCGGGGGTGCTGGAGCTCCAGGAGATGATGGGCCCGTTCCTCTGGCAGCTACCGGCCAACCTGGCGTTCGACGAAGGGCGTGTGGAACGCTTCCTGAAGCTGCTTCCTCACGACACGAACAGCCTCGCGGCCCTGGCACGGCGACACGATCGCCGAGTCAGCGGACGCAGCCGGTTGACCCCGGACCGCAATCGCCGCGTCCGCCACGTCCTGGAGCCACGGCACGAGAGCTTCTTCACGCCCGCCGCCGTGCGCCTGCTTCGGCGGC
Source organism: Gemmatimonadota bacterium (assembly GCA_037388885.1). Classification (GTDB taxonomy): domain Bacteria; phylum Gemmatimonadota; class Gemmatimonadetes; order Longimicrobiales; family RSA9; genus JARRJS01. Next base: position 2,324 of record JARRJS010000037.1, on the reverse strand, counting down.
ACGGCACTGCGCTGGCCTTCTCCCACGCCCGCGACTGGCCCTACACGGAGGAGATCACGGCGGGGTTCGTCTACGTGCGCCTGCACGGCCCCGACGAGCCGTACGCCAGTCCGTACGAAGCCGATGCCCTGGACCGCTGGGCTAACCGCATCCGGCGATGGCAGCAGGCAGAGCAGCCCGACGACGCCCGCCGGATCACGGACCGTACTCCGCCTGTGCGGAAGGCGCGCGACGTTTACGTCTACTTCGACAACGACCAGCACGGCCACGCCCCCCGTAACGCGTCTTTGCTGCGACGACGCATCCGCGACACGTGAGCCGACATCGCGGGCCCGGAACGTAACGGGCCCCTCAACCCACCTCGAGGACGATGGAGCCCTCGACCTCCCCTTCCCGTAATGCATTCAACGCTTCGTTCGCCTTCTCCAGCGGAAAGGACCGGACCTGCGTCTGGACCGGCACCTTCGGTGCCAGCTCCAGGAACTCGATCCCGTCTTCCCGCGTCAGGTTCGCCACCGACTTGATCGAGCGCTCGCCCCACAGGATGTCGTAGGAAAACGCGGGGATCTCGCTCATGTGGATGCCTGCGCAGACCACGCGTCCGCCCTTGCGCACTGCGCGCAGCGCCGCAGGCACCAGCGGACCGACGGGTGCGAACAGGATAGCCGCGTCCAGCTCGTCCGGCGACTCCTGGTCCGAACCGCCCGCCCATGCCGCGCCCAGGCTCCGGGCGAATTCCTGGCTTTCGTCGTCTCCCGGTCGGGTGAAGGCGTACACTTCCCGTCCCTGGTGGAGCGCCACCTGCGCCAGGATATGGGCCGCCGAGCCGAACCCGTAGAAACCCAGCCGTCGCCCATCCCCCGCCATGCGCAGCGATCGATACCCGATCAGCCCGGCGCACAGAAGGGGCGCCGCCTGCAGGTCGGCGTAACCTTCCGGAATCGGAAAGCAGTACCGGTGATCCGCGACGGCGTACTCCGCATATCCGCCGTCAATGTCGTAGCCGGTGAACTTCGCCTCGTCGCACAGGTTCTCCTGGCCGTTCCGGCAATAGTGGCACGTGCCATCTGTCCAGCCCAGCCACGGCACGCCCACGCGGGTCCCCACCTCGAAATCATCTACGCCGGACCCGACCGCCAGCACTTCGCCTACGATCTGATGCCCCGGGATCAGCGGCAGCTTGGGTTCCGTCAGATCGCCGTCCACGATGTGCAGGTCCGTGCGGCACACGCCGCACACCCGCACGCGCAGCTTCACTTGGCCCGGCCCGGCTTCCGGTTCGTCCACGTCCATCTGCCGGAGCCGCTGTTTCGCCGCCTCCAGCACCATCGCTCTCATGATCGCTCCTCCCTTCCCGTTTTCCACCCGTCCACACGAACGCAGGACCGATACCGCCCGCACCACCCATGCACAAAACGAATCGGGACGCCGCTCACGGCGTCCCGGCCCACAGAACACAGCCCGTCCGTTCCACGTCCGTCAACCCGACGCTGCCAGCGCCTGCGGTCCGCCGTTCGTCATCCGCTCGTAGAAGATGCAACTCCGGCCCACCATCTGTCGCATCGCACAGCCCTCCCGGAAATGCACACCGCACCGCAGACAGGCCCGATCCGTCGCTCCTTCCACCTCCAGAAGACGGATTGCAAACGCTTCCAGCAGCTCCGACGCTTCCATCAGGCGCTCCATAGAGTAATTACCCAACGCCTGCATCAGCTTCCGGTCCGACGCCTTCATCACCCGGTTCAAAAGAGCTTGCCCCTCCGGCGTCAATGAGAGCTCCACCGCTCGCCGGTCATGGGGAGCCACCGTCCGGTCCACCAATCCCCGTTGCACCAATCGATCGATCGCACGGCTGGCCGCAGCATTCGTTACTCCCATAAATTCCGCCACATCACTCACCTTGAACCCGCTGTCCGACCGGGAAATCAGCGCCATCAACTCCAGCTGTGACAACGCCAGCGTCGGATCTCCCACGTCCGCCAGCGCCTTCTCCAGCATGTCGTTCACCGTGGAACAGAAGATCTGGGAACTGCCCATCACCCGCCGCACTAACTTCATTTTCTTTTCCGTCATCATCACACCCTTCATGGGAACGCCCGACCGCCGGTCGCCGGTCGGACGTTCGAACGTTTGTTACACCGCGGTTAACATATACGCGCCGCACACATTCGCACAAGCAGGCGTCGGGACAGGACGTCTCACCAGGCCCCGAGCTCGGGTCGCAACAGTACACGCCACGGGCTCATACGGGTCGGATTGGGACAGCTCGTCCCGCCCGCACCCGCCAGCGTGAGCACGTTTGGGACCGGGGCCGGGCGCCTGGA
>JARRJS010000036.1:0-30753 GCA_037388885.1 Gemmatimonadota bacterium | reverse complement strand
GCAGGCCGTCGGCGTGGTAGCGGTCCAGCCAGAACAGGGCACTGGACGCGAGGAAGGAGCGGACCTCGTTGCGGCCGTAGTTGAAGATGGAGCTCTTCCAGTCCGGGTGATAGCCCTTGCGCGGGTCGGCGTGCTCGAACAGGTGCGTGCCGTCGAAGAAGCCCAGCCCGTGCTCGTCCGACGGGAAGTGGGACGGCACCCAGTCCAGGATCACGCCGATGCCGTGCTGGTGCAGGTAGTCCACCAGGAACATGAAGTCCTGGGGACGGCCGTAGCGGGCCGTGGGCGCGAAGTACCCCGTCGTCTGGTAGCCCCAGGACCCGTAGAACGGATGCTCCATGACGGGCAGGAACTCCACGTGCGTGAACCCCGTGCGCTCCATGTGCTCCGTCAGGCGCGGCGCCAGCTCCCGGTACGTCAGCCAGCGGCCGGCCTCTTCCGGCACGCGCATCCAGGACCCCAGGTGCACCTCGTAGATGGACATGGGCGCCTGCAGCGCGTTCTTCTCCCGGCGCGTCCGCATCCAGTCGGCGTCGCCCCAGTCGTAGTCCAGGTCCGTGACCACCGACGCCGTGCGCGGCGGCTCCTCGTGCTGGAACCCGAACGGGTCCGCCTTGTCTACATGGTAGCCGTTGTGGTGCGACTCGATGTGGTACTTGTAGAGCGTGCCCGGGCCCACGCCCGGCACGAAGCCTTCCCAGATCCCCGACTGCGCCCGCGACTGCAGCGGCGTCGCCGCCGGGTCCCAGCCGTTGAAATCGCCCACCACGCTCACATGGTGCGCGTTGGGCGCCCAAACGGCGAACTGCGTGCCCGCCCGGCCCCCCTGCACGCCCGCGTGCGCGCCCAGCTTGTTGTAAAGGCGGAAGTGGCTGCCCTCGTTGAACAGGTAGATGTCCGCGTCCGTCAGTCCCGCCCCGTTCCGCGCCGGCGCCGCGCGCGCGGCCTGCGGCGGCATCGCACCCGGAGAACCCGAAGACGCCCCCGCCCCCGCCCCCGCCTGCGGTTGCGGTTGCGGTTCCGCCCGCGCCTCCGCCCCCGCCTGCAGTTTCCGCGTGGCGGCAGCCTTGCGGGCAGCCGCCGAGCGGCGCTCGGCTTTCTCCTCGTCCGTCAACTCGCTGTATGGCTTCTGACCCTTCGTTGTCATCGCTTCTCCTGGCCGGAATGTCGGACGCGGTCCAGTTCCTTCAGCGGACCGACGACGTCTTCGGCTTCCATGATCGTGGCCAGCTCGCGACGCATGCGGCGCCGCCAGTTCCCGGGGTCGTCGCGGCCCGGCCGGTTCTGCGGCATGAGCTCCAGCCACAGGTCTTCCAGCGCGACCAGCACCAGGCCGGCCTTGCTGTCCCCGACATAGCGCAACAGCCCGTAGAGCGCGGCGTGCGCATCGTCCGGGTCCGACGGGTCCGTCACGCCGCGACGTGCCAGGTAGCCGATGACGGCGCGGCGCAACTCCGCGCGGCGCGCGCTCTCGGCTTCCGCCTGCCCGGCGTCCAGGTCGCCCGCCTCGAGTCGCTCCGCCACGTCCTGTCCCTGCCAGAACGCGGCGAACGTGGGCGTGTCGTGCGTGTCCAGGGACGCCGCGGCACTCGCGGGCACCGCCGAGAGCGCCCGCGGATCCGATCGGACCTCGAACTGGACGACGTAACAGCGATGCACGCCGCGTTCCGCCATGGCCGTGCGGACGCTGTGCGGCACCGTGCCCAGGTCCTCACCCACCACCGCCGTGCGCGAACGATGCGATTCCAGGTTGAGGATCGCGTAGAGCTCGTCCGCCGGATAGCGCACGTAGACGCCGTCCCGGGCGTCGGCCCCCGCGGGCACCCAGTACAGGCGGTGCAGGCCCATGACGTGGTCGATGCGCAATGCCGCCGCACGGCGCATGTGGTGTCTCAGGCACGCAATGGTATAGCGGTAGCCTGCATGCCGCGACCACTGCGGGTGCAGCGGGCGGAAGCCCCAGTCCTGGCCGCGGGCGAAGAACGGGTCCGGCGGCGCCCCGCCGGAAACGCCTTCGGCGAACAGGTCGCGCTCGCGCCAGACGTCGTAGCCGGAAGGATGCACGCCCAGCGGCAGGTCCAGGTAGAGGCCCACGCCGTGCGCCGCGGCCTCGGCCGCCAGCCCCTGGAGCTGCCGGTCCATCGCCCACTGGGCGTAGAGGTGGTAGCGGGCCGCGTCGCCGTCCGGGCCGGCCACGTCTCCGCCCGGGATTTCGCCGTCACGCAGCGGCTCCGGCCAGCTGCGCCAGTCGGCACCGTGCGCTTCTCCCGCCGCCCGGAAGCGGGCGTAGTCCTCGGCACGGGGATGCGCCTCCAGGTAGTGCCGGAACGCGTGTGAATCCCGGCCGCCCGCGGCGAAGAAGCAGCTCGCCAGCCGCTCCAGCACGCGCCGCTTGCCGCGGGCGGCCGCCCGGATGTCCACCCGCTCCGCGTCTTCCAGGCGTGCGGAGGCTGCGCGAACCGCGTCGTCGGCCAGCAGGGCGCGGGCCTCGGGGCAGCCGTCCAGCGCCGGCACCCGCTCCAGGTCCACGTACAGCTCGTTCCAGAACAAGCGGCTCACCGGGCTGTACGGGCTGGGCACCACCGGGTCGTCCAGGAAGGCCGCCAGCAGGGGCAGGGTGGCCACGTAGCCGCCGCCCAACCCGCCGATCCACGCGCTCAGGTCCGCAAGATCACCCACGTGGCCCACGCCGAAGCGCGGCGCCGGCCCCTCGCCGCCGGCTCGCAGCGCGTGCACGGGTGCAAACACGCCCCAGGCCCGGCCCCAGTCGGACGCGAACGCGTGCCCCGGCGCCCGCAACACCAGCGCCTCATGCGTCTCACCGCCCACCTCGGCGCGCAACGTGTGATAGCCGTTCGGCAGGTTCAGGGGCAACGGCAGCCGGCCTTCCACGTAGCGGCCGCCATCCCGCTCCACCTGCCGGGCCGCCACCAACTGCTCGGCCGCCCCGTGCCAGCGGCGCACGGCGCCGTCCTCCATGGCCAGGCTGATGTCCACGGACGCGGCAGCGGGCACCCGCAGCGGCACGTCCGGCGAATCGGCGTCCCGCTTCGCCTCCCCGTCCGACCAGGACACGATCACGGGCTCCACCACCCGGCGCGCCAGCTCGGCACGTCGCGCGCGGATGGCCTCGGCGGTGTCTGCCAACCGCGCCACGGGCGCCCCCAACGCCCGCAACACGGCCAACAGACCACCGCTCGTAGCCTCATGCCGCGTTTCATCGGCACCCATGTACGACGCCTGCACGCCGTACAGATCCGCCAGCTCCCGCAGAGCGGCGCGCTCTCGATCCGGCATGGCTCAAACGGCCAGCACGTGGCGGATCCCCCGGATGGGGATCCGCGTCCAATCGGGACGGTTGTTCAGCTCGTAGCCCAGCTCGTACACCGCCTTCTCCAGCAGATGCGCGTCCAGCAGCGCCTCCAGCTGGTCGGGCTCCGTGGGCAGGAAGCCGGTCCCCGCGTTCGCCAGGTAGGCGCCCAGGAACGCCGCGCTGGTGCAGCGCGCCCAGTATTGCGCCCAGCGGTCCGTCCCGTTCAGCTCGCCGGCGTGCGCCAGGCCCCGCATCTCCTCGCTCATGAGGGCGGCGTGCGCCACGTAGTGGAACGAGCGCAGCATGCCGGCCACATCGCTCAGCGGCGACCGCTTCAAGCGCCGCTCGGTCAGCGGGCGCGCCGGCTCGCCCTCGAAGTCGATGATCACAAAATCGCGGCCCGTGTGCAGCACCTGCCCCAGGTGGTAGTCGCCGTGCGTGCGGATGCGCGAGCCCGTCATCTTCTCCCCCACCAGGCGCTGCAGCCGCTCCAGGATGGCGCCCCGGAGCTCCAGCACGGAGCGCGCTTCTTCCTGCAACGGCGCCGGCAGCGCCGGCAGCGACCGGTTCAGCGCGTTCAGCACCCGGCCGACCAGGCTGCGCATGGACTGGTACAGCGAGCGCTGATAGAGCGCCGAGAACGGCTCGGGCGCGAAGTCGGGGTTGTCCACCACCGACGCCAGCGTGGTGTGCATCTCCGCCGTCCGCACGCCCAACAGACGCGCCGACTCGGGATAGGCGCTGGCCAGCTCCCGGAACAGATCCGGCGGCTCGGTGGCTGCGTCCTCCAGCAGCGCGCCTGTGCCCGGCACCACGTCCGGCGGCTCCGGCTTGTGCGCCGCGATCCGCTCGTAGTACGAGCTCAACGCGTCCAGAGTCAGCTGCCACGCATCGCCCTGGTTCGGCATGTAGCGCTGCACCGCGGCCAGCGTCATGGTGCCGGCCCCGCGGCGCCCGAACCGGTACTCCAGCTCGCCCACTGGCGCCGGCGTGTGCTCGAAGCCGCGCTTCACCAGCACGCGGCCCATCTCCAGGTCCGGGTTCACCCCCTCTTCCAGCTTGCGGAACAGCTTCATGAACAGCTCGTCCCCGAACAGCATGGACGTGTTGCTCTGCTCTGCCCGGAACGGAGCCGGCCTCAGCCGCTTCGGCTCCTCACGACGCATCGTCCGGTACGTCTTCGCCAGCCCCCCCTGGAGCGCGCCCCGCGAGCCCTTCGTCCGCCGGCGCCCCGCCATCAACCCCAGCAGCATCGACCCGAAGCCCGGCTCCACCGACGCATCGTACAGGACCGGCTCGATAGGCTTGGTCTCGTCGCCCGCCTTCGCACCCGACGCGGCGCCCGACCCCTTCGCGCCCGCGGCAGACCTGCTCGGCCGGCCGGTCAGGTGCGCCACCACCGTGTGCGGCGCCTCCTTCATGATGCGCTCCGCATGCCGGCCCGTCGCCTGCGCCAGCGGCAGCATGTAGACCTCCGGATCGCCCTCCGTGTACTCCACCCGCACCAGCGTCAGGTACACCGGCACCTCGCCGCCATTGCCGTTGCGCTGGCCCGGCATCGTCAGCGGCACCACGTCGTCGATGGACGCCTGCCGGATCTTGCGCGCCTTGCCCCCGAACCAGCGGCGTTCCCGCAGGAACGTCGGCAGCACGTCCTCCAGCTGGCTCCGGCTCCGGCCCCGGACGAGCGACTCCCAGCCCGCCGCCGGCGTCGCCAGCGTGGGCCAGCCGTTGCCGTCCTTGTGGACCTTGCGCAGGCCGCGCCGTTGGGCCGGCGTCAGCATGAACCAGTAGAAGGTGTGCGGGCCCATGGTCAGAAAGTACGGCAGCTCGCCGATGCGCGGGAACTCCGTGTGCCCGAACATCTCCACCGGTATGGTGCCTTCGTACTCCGACAGTCCCAGCTCCACCGCCTGCGTGAAACGGGACAGGTTCGCCACCACCAGGATGCGCTCGTCCTCATGCTCCCGGATGAACACCAGCACCTTCCGGTTCTCGGGCTGGAGAAAGCGGATGGTCCCCCGGCCGAACGCCTTGTGCCGGCTCCTGAGCGCGATGAGCCGCTTCATCCACCACAGCAGCGAGCTGGGGTTGTTCTGCTGCGCCTCCACGTTCACGGCCTCGTAGTGGTACTCCGGGTCCGTGATCACCGGCAGATACAGCTTCTGCGGGTTGGCCGCCGAGAAGCCGGCGTTCCGGTCGCCGCTCCACTGCATGGGCGTGCGCACGCCGTCCCGGTCGCCCAGGTAGATGTTGTCGCCCATGCCGATCTCGTCGCCGTAGTAGAGCACCGGCGTGCCCGGCATGGACATCAGGAGACCGTTCATCAGCTCGATCTTGCGGCGGTTGTTCTGGAGCAGCGGCGCCAGGCGGCGGCGGATGCCCAGGTTGATGCGCATCTGCGGGTCGTGGGCGTAGACCCGGTACATGTAGTCCCGCTCCTCGTCCGTCACCATCTCGAGGGTCAGCTCATCATGGTTGCGCAGGAAGAGCGCCCACTGCGCCAGCTCCGGGATGTCCGGCGTCTGGTCCAGGATGTCGATGAGCGGGAACCGGTCCTCCATCTGCACCGCCATGAACAGCCGCGGCATGACCGGGAAGTGGAAGCCCATCTGGCACTCATCGCCACGCCCATGGCCGAAGTACGCCACCGCGTCCTCCGGCCACTGGTTCGCCTCCGCCAGCAGCATGCGGTTCGGGTACGTCCGGTCCACGTGGCGACGCAGCTGCTTCAGGAACGCGTGCCCCTCCGGCAGGTTCTCGCAGTTCGTGCCTTCCCGCTCGTACAGGTAGGGAATCGCGTCCAGGCGCATCCCGTCCACGCCCATCCTGAACCAGAAGTCCACGGCCCGCAGCACCGCCTTCTGCACCTGCGGATGGTCGTAGTTCAGGTCGGGCTGCTGCGCGTAGAACCGGTGCCAGTAGTACGCCTTGGCCACCGGGTCCCACGTCCAGTTCGACGGCTCGAAGTCCTTGAAGATGATGCGCGCGTCCCGGTACTTCTCCGGCGAGTCGCTCCACACGTAGTAGTTGCGGTACGACGAGTCAGGCTTCGCACGACGCGCTCGCTGGAACCACGGGTGCTGGTCCGACGTGTGGTTGATCACCAGCTCGATGATCACCCGGATGCCGCGGCGGTGCGCCGCACGCATGAACCGCCGGAAATCGCCGACCGTGCCGTACGCCTCGTGCACGTCCGTGTAGTCGGCGATGTCGTAGCCGTCATCCCGCCACGGCGATGGGTAGAACGGCAGCAGCCAGAGTGCCGTCACGCCGAGGTCGCGCAGGTAGTCCAATCGCGCCGTCAGGCCACGGAAGTCCCCCATGCCGTCGCCCTTCGTGTCCTTGAACGCCCGGACGTGCACCTCGTAGATGACCGCGTCCTTATACCAGAGGGGGTCGTTCTCCAGCAACGACTCCCGCCGCCGTCTCGCCATCGATCGCACCGCTCCTTGATCGGGATCCGCCTGCTGCGTTTTGATGCAAACGTCGTACTAGGCCGGGGCCGGGCGGTCGGCAGTCGTCGGTCGGCGGTCGACCGCAGGGCCCGGCGGTCCTAGATTGTCCGCATGGCACGTGACGAATACCAGCACAGGCAGACGGGCAGAGTCGTCGTCGCGGTCGTGGTGCTGGCAGCGATCCTGCCGCTCCGGCATTTCGTTTACGCCGCCGCCAGTCGCGACGCCGGACCCCTCACGCCCCTGGCCATTGCCGCGCTCATCGTCCTGCTCGCGGTGGGCCTCCTGTTCTCCTCCATGACCGTCCAGGTGTTGCACGGACACCTCATCTGGAGCTTCGGGCCCGGCTTCTTCCGGCACATGCTACCGCTGGCCCGGATTGCGGAGGTCCGGTCGTGCCACAACCCCTGGCTGCAGGGCCTGGGCATCCGGAGACAGGATGGGGTGCGCGTCTACGCCGTCGCGGGCGGCCCCGCCCTGGAGCTCGAGCTGGAGGATGGAAAGCGCATACGTTTGGGAACGAACGATCCCGAAGGCCTTGCCCGCGCCCTGACCACCGGGCCGGGACCGGACCACCCGCATCTGCGGTAGCCGCCACGCCGGCCGGCGTGCGCGACGCGGCGACGATCAGTGCACCTGGCGCACCTCTTCCGTGCCCACCTCCGCCGCCACCAGCGGCAGCCGATCCACCGTCGCGTGCATCTGCCGGAGGATGGGCTCCACGTAGCTGGTCCGGTCCATGCCCATGGACTGTGCCGTCAGGGCCGCCTGGTTCATGTCCCGGACCAGGGTCAGCAATCGGTTGGTCTCCGCACGCAGCGCCAGGTACTTCCGCTCGTTCGGCAGGAACCGATCGTACATGCGCAACAGGGCCGTCTGGTAGAGAAGGATGCCGAGCACGACGGACATCACCTGGAATCGCAACGGAATCGGCATCATGATGCCGCCGACGATCAGGATCAGCCCGGCCGCGAAAACCAGGCCGGCCAAGAAATTCCTGCGCGCTCGCACGCTCATCGCACCGCTCCCCATGGGTGCCACACCGTGATACGTTCGTCGTACATATACATTACTGAATGGTAAACAAGAAACCTAACAGTTTTCGCACCGCTTTACGAGCACCGTCGGGGGCCCCCGGCCGGCCGCCGACCGCTCAGATCTGGGTCCGCACACGCTCATAGACCGCACCCGACCACGTGGCGATGAACAGGCCGACCGCCCAACCACCCAGCACGTCCGTCGCCCAGTGCACGTCCAGATAGACCCGGCTCATCCCCACCAGCAGCGCCAGCGCCAGCGCGACGGCGGCCAGCCAGCGGCCGGCGATGTGCTCGCGCCAGAACACGTACGCAAAGGTCAGCAGGATACCCGTCGTGCCCGTCGTGTGGCCGCTGGGGAAGGAGAACCCGTACAGCTGCCGCTCCGCGGCGCCCGGCGGCCGCGGCCGCGCGAACAACGCCTTCAGCCCCAGGATGGCGCCCGCCGCCAGCAAGGGCGCGAGGGTCATGACCGCAGCACGGCGCCAGCTGCTGCGCCGGGCCAGGACCATGGCGGCGAGAACCGCCACGGCGGCCAGGACGGGCACCGACCCCACCCACGTGATGCCGTCGAAGAAACCGTTCAGCATCGGCGCATGGTGCGCCAGAACCCAGCCGCGGACGGCCGCATCGAACGCCCCCGACTCCCGCGCCGCCACGTCTTCCGCGATCTTCGCGAAAATGCCCACCGCCGCCAGGTTCAACGCCAGCACCGAAACCCAGTGCCATGCCAGCGTGCGCACCGGATCGCCGCGTGGGAAGGCCTTGTTGCGTACGTACCACACCAACCACAGGCTCGCCAGCACCAGCGGTACGATGGCCAGCACGACGTCGCCCACGGGTCCCAGCCGGTGCGTCAGCCGCCAACCCCGGCCGAACTCGTAGCCCAGCACGCCGATGACCGTGGCCCACAGCGCCGCGCCCAGGACGTTGTGGACGACGAACGTGCGCCAGCGCATGCGCGCCATGCCCGCCGACAACGCCATCACCACCCGCACACCCGCGACGAACCGCGCCAGCACCACCGCCCATGCGCCGAACCGCTCGAAGAACCGGTCCGCGCGCTCCAGCCGCCCCGGCGTCAGCAGCACCCAGCGCCCGTACCGATCCAGCCACGGCCGGCCCAGCCGTCGCCCGGCCGCGTAGCCCAGATTGTCGCCCAGCACGCCCGCCACCGCCGCCACCACGATGACTATCGGCAGCGACAGCCCGCCCTGCGCCGCGGCGAACGCCGCGACCAGCAGCGCTGTCTCGCCCGGGATCGGAAGCCCGGCGCTCTCCAGCAGCACGCCGATGCCCAGCCCCCAGTAACCATACTCCGAGAGCCATCGGAGCAGCGTATGCCCCACGACCACCTCCGTTTTTCCCCGTCCTGCCCTCCCGGCACCGCCACCCCGCACGATCGCCGGCGTTCGTCGCTACCACACGTTCGCGGCGCCCCCGCCCGCGCCCCCGCCTGCCGGTTTCCCGCCCCCGCCCGCGCCCCCGCCTGCCGATTTCCCGCCCCCGCCCGCGCCCCCGCCTGCTACTTGTAGTAGTCGAAGTCCCGCTCGTTGCGCACGCGCCGCTCCACGCGGAAGATGTGCGCGGGCACGGCGTAGGGGTTCAGCTCGACATAATGGCGCCAGCCGCGCCAGAGGTAGCGGGCCTCGCCCAGCAGGTCGTGCACCTGGAACGACTCGTCGGCGGGGATGCCCCAGGCGTCCAGCGGCACTTCGACCTCGCCCGAATGGGTATGGTGGGGGTCCAGGTTCACCACGATGAGCACCGTGTTGTGCCCGTCGGCGGAATGCTTGCTGTAGGCGATCAGGTGCTCGTTGTGCGTCTCGTGGAAGCGCAGCGTATCGTTGCGCCGGAAGGCGCGGTTCTCATTCCTGACCTGGTTGAGGCGCGTGATGAAGTCGTGCAGCGAGTCGGGCCGGTCCAGGTCCCATTCCCGCAGCTGGTACTTCTCCGAGTCCAGGTACTCCTCGCTGCCCGGCTCCCGCGGCCGCGACTCCAGCAGCTCGAACGCCGGGCCGTAGATGCCGTAGCTGGACGACAGCGTGGCGGCGAGCACCAGGCGCGCCAGGAACGCCGGCCGGCCGCCGGTCTGCAGCGCGTCCGTCAGGATGTCCGGCGTGTTGGGCCAGAAGTTGGGCCGGAAGAAGTCCTTGGGCGGGCCCTGGGTCAGCTCGGTCAGGTACTGCACCAGCTCCCAGCGGGCGTTGCGCCAGGCGAAGTAGGTGTACGACTGCGTGAAGCCGAGCTTCGCCAGGCGGTACATGATCTTGGGCCGCGTGAACGCTTCCGCCAGGAAGATCACCTCCGGGTGCTTCGCCCGCAGCTCGCCGATGCACCACTCCCAGAACGGGAACGCCTTGGTGTGCGGGTTGTCCACCCGGAAGATGCGCACGCCCTGCTCCAGCCAGAACTCGAAGACGCTCTTCAGCTCCCGCCACAGCGACGGCCAGGCCTCCGTCTCGAAGTCCAGCGGGAAGATATCCTCGTATTTCTTGGGCGGGTTCTCCGCGTGCGCGATGGTGCCGTCGGGGCGCTTCCGGAACCACTGGGGGTGCTCCTTCGCCCAGGGGTGGTCGGGCGACACCTGGAACGCGATGTCCAGCGCCACTTCCAGGCCGTGGGTCTCGGCCGCGGCGACGAACGCGCGGAAGTCCTCCAGCGTGCCCAGCCGCGGGTGCACCGTCCTGTGGCCGCCCGCCCACGAGCCGATGGCCCAGGGCGAGCCGACGTCGTCGCGCAGCGCCGCCGCCACGTTGTTCTTCCCCTTCCGGTGCATCTTGCCGACGGGATGCACCGGCGGCAGGTACACCACGTCGAACCCCATGCCGGCGATGTACGGCAGCATCGCCTGCGCCGTCCGGAACGTGCCGTGCTCGCCGGCCGCGCCCGTGCTGCGAGGAAAGAACTCGTACCAGGCGGAAAAGGCCGCCCGCTCCCGGTCCACCCAGACCCGGAGAGACGGGTTCGTCTTCGGGGTCGTCTTCGTCTTCGTACCGGGGTGCGCCGGGATCGCGGCATCGACATCGTTCGCGGCGTCATTCGGGTCCGCCGCGCCACTTGGGTGCGCCGGATACCTCGTCGCACGCGACCGGTCGGCGTTGGCGTGCATGCGCTGGCGCACGGCCTCGGTCATGGCGCGGGCGGCGCGCTCGGCGGCCTTGGTGGTGTCGTCGCGTAGCAAGGCGACCAGGTCGCGCAGGAATCGGGCGTCGGCGGCGTTGTCCGCCTGCTTCGCCCGGTCGGCGGCGGCCTCCAGCAGGTCGGCGCCGATGGCCAGGTGGAGCGGCACGTCGCGGCCAGCCTCCAGCCACTTGGCCATGTCCCCGCGCCAGGTCTGCCACGGGTCCATCCAGCCGACGACGGCGAACTCCCACAGCCCGAGCGCGTCGGCGCGGAACGACGCGCGCCAGCGATCGTTGCCCAGCGGCGTCATGGCGACTTCCCGCCACGACTGCCCGGCGGGGTCCTTCGGTGAGGCGAGCTCCTCGCTCCGTTCCCGTGACGGGGCGACGGGGAGACGGGGAGACGGGGCGCGTGGCGCAGAGCTCTCACTCGGCGCCTTCCGGTACTGGAGGACGGCGGCGACCTTCTCGTGGCCGTCGCCGAACACATCCGCCTCCACCACCACGTCGTCGCCCAGGATGCCCTTCGCCGGGTAACGGCCGCAGTCGACTTCCGGCGAGACGCCCTCGATGATGCAGCGGCGGCGTCCGCCGGGCGGCAGGGTCGTGTCAGTCATGGAGCTCCCGTGCTGTCGTGCAGGTACGTAGTGCGTTCAGCCGCGTCCGGACGCTGCAAGGGGCTTGCCGGTCGTCCGCCTGCCGGTCGCTGGCGCCGGGCCTCGACCGGGGCGCACGGCCGGGCACGGCGCGCTTCAATCCCCCAGCAATTTCGCGACTTTCGGCGCAGCCTCGAAGCCCGCGCGCCGGCCCGCCTCGATGATCTCGTCCCGGCTCTCCGTGTCCCAGCGCCGGAACTCGCGCAGGTCCGGCCGGATGACGATGTCCGCGCCTTCCAGCTCCCGGTCCTGCGCGGCGTCGATGGCGATGTCGAACGCGTTGGCCAGCACGCCCACCAGCGTGCGTACGGGCCGGAAGTCCGTCAGGCCCATGAGCGCCACGGCGACGGTGACGTCCGAGCCCATGTCCCGCACCACCCGCACGGGCACATTCTCCACCACGCCCCCGTCCACCAGCGTGTGCTCGTCCAGCTCCACGGGCACGAAGATGCCCGGGATGCACGCGCTCGCCCGCACCGCCCGGCCCACCGGCCCTTCCCGCAGCACGACCCGCTCGCCCGTGTGGATGTCGGCCGTCACCACAGCCACCGGCAGCTTCGCGTCCTCCAGGCGCGCCGGGCCGATGGCCTCCTCCACCGCCTGCTCCAGCCCTTCGTTCGTCAGCACGCCCAGCGAGTTCATGGAGAAGTGGGACAGCCGCCGCCAGCCCAGATCGCCCACCCGGGGCACGATCTCGTCCGGCGCCAGGCCGAACGCGTACAGGGCGGCCACGATGGCGCCTGCGCTGGTGCCGGCCAGCATGTCGGGGCGGATGCCGTGGGCGTCCAGCGCCTGCAGCACGCCCACGTGCGCCCAGCCCAGGGCGGCGCCACCACCCAGGGCGAGGCCCAGACGAGGCCGGGATTCGCGTGGGGTGTTCATATGGGCTGTATGATAGAGCCGGCGGCGGCAGATGACCATTGTCTGTGGCCGACCGGGCGCATTACCATGCGGCATGTCCCGCCTCACCCGCACGCTGCGTCGCACCCTGCGTGACGCCGCCGTCGCGTTGCGCGTCGCGCCCGTCGAGGTCGCGCTGGGCGTGGCCATGGCCGTCACGTGGTCCCTGGCCCTGGCGTCCGATCAGAACGCCGTCATGAAGGCGTGGATGGAGATCGCCACGCTCTGCCTGCTGGCCGGCGGCATTGCCTGGATCGCCACCCTGCTCCACGGCCTGGGCGTGCTGTCCGCCACACGACGCTGGCTGCTCACACTGGCGGGATTCGCCGCCGCCGTCGTCTACGACAGTACCCTGCTGGACTTCGACCGCGGGACCGAAGGCTGGCGCGCGACGCTGCTGGTGGCTGCCGTCGCCCTGGGCATCACCCTCGTGCCCCTGGCGGCGACGCCGGCCGGCGACGCCCGGGACCGGCGGTTTCGCGAGGTCAACCTGCGGTTGATCACACGCGTCGTCGGCGTCGCGCTCTACGCCGCCGCCCTGTACTTCGGCCTGGCCCTCGCCATCTCCGCCGTGAACTCGCTGTTCGAGCTGCACCTGAACACCAAGATCTACGGCCACGTGTTCGGCGCCATCGCCTTCGGCCTGGTCCCCTGGATCGTCGTCGGCGGCGCGCCGGCCATCACCGCGCCACCGGGACCGCCCGCCGAGGGCATGCGCGTGCTGCGTCGTTTCGGCGTGTACCTGTTCCTGCCGTTGCTCGCCATCTACTACCTGATCCTGTACGCGTACATGGTGCGCATCGCGGCCACCGGCGAGCTGCCGCGCAACCTGGTGTCGCCGTTGGCGTTGCTGGCGGGCCTCATCGGCGCCGTCGGCGTCATGATGTTCGCCGGCGCGGGCGAGGCCGGCGCGGGCGAAGGCGCCCAGGCGAGCGAAGGCGCGCAGGCGGGCGCGGCGCCGTCGGCCAACACGGACACGCCGTGGGCGATCCGGATGGCCTCACCGCTGTTCCTGCCACTGGGCATCCTGGGCATCTGGGCCGTGGGCGTGCGTGTGGCCCAGTACGGCTGGACGGAGCCGCGCTACCTGCGGGTCGCGGTCCTGGTGGCGCTGCTGCTGCTGGCGGTGCTGGGCACGTGGGCGATCGTCCGCCGGCGACGACTGCTGGCCTACCCCGTCCCGCTCGTGCTGCTCGTCGCCGCGCTGCTGTGCGCGCTGGGCCCGTGGAGCGCCTCCGCCGTGGCGCGCCGCAGCCAGCAGGCGCGCCTGGCCGCGGGGCTGCGCCTCGCGGACGTGGACACCGCCGCCGTGCCCGCCGTCGTGCGATCGGTCCCCGACAGCGTCTACCGGACCATCGAGAGCACGGGCGACTTCCTCGCCGGCCACTTCGGCAACGGCGCGGTCGCGGCGGTGGCCGGCCACGCGGTCGTGCCTCCGGAGCGGGCCGTGCCCGACCTGGCCGCCGCCCTGGGGCTGGCAGCCCGGCCGATGCCGGGGGCGGCACGCTTCGCCAACGCGCGCCTGGACGGCCCCGTGCCCACGGACGCGCTCGGCACCGGCCAGCTGTACGTCATCGAGCGGCCCGCCCGGCACGAGTCATTGCTGCCCACGGGCGTCGTCGGGGGCGACTCGACCCTGCTGCGTCTCGAGCTCGGTGGGCGCGCGCTGAGCGCCGACCTGGCCGGCCTCGCGGCGTGGACACTGGCCGCCGACAGCGGCGCGCCAGCCGCCACGGCCAGGCCTGCGCCCCGTAGCCGCGGCCCGCGCATGCCCACCCGCTCCAGCGCGGCCCGGCTCCGGCTCGAGGACGCCACGCTGCCGCTGCGCGACGCCGACGGGCGCACCGCCGGCCGATTCGTCGTTCGCTGGCTGAACGTCCAGGGGGACAGCACCGGCGTACGCGTGCTGCAGGTGGAGGGCGTGGCGGTGGTGCCGCCGGGCGTCAGCCCCTGATGCCCGGCAGGTAGCGCTCTTCCAGCAGCCGAAGGTGGTGCGCCGTGTGGCCCGCAATGATCCACGCGACGGACCGCACGACGAACTCGCCGCCCGCCGCCGTGCCCCGCCGCATCAGCGCCTCATCGTCCAGGCACCGGAAGAACGACAGGGTCGCGGCACGCGCAACCCGCAGCGCGTCGACCAGCACGGCCAGCGGCAGCCGGTCGAAGCCCGCGGTGGCGACGTAGGCGTTCTGCTCGAAGCCGGGCAGCGGCGCCGTGTCGCCCCGGGCGAAGCGCAGCGCGCGCACGCAGAAGATGCGCTCCACGTCCACGACGTGACCCGCCACCTCCTTCACGCTCCACTTCCCCGGCGCGTATCGGTAGCCGGCGCCCGCCTCGCCGATGCCTTCCAGCAGCGCGGACGCCTCCTCCACCTGCTCGCTCAGCAGGTCCAGGATGGGCTCGTCGGGCAGTGGTTCGATGTAGCGTGCGTAGTAGGGCGGGTACTCCGTCGGTGCGGGACGGACGGTCAGGGCTGTGGACATGGGTCGCTCCCGGTCAACACGAGCGGACCGCAGGCGGGCAGGCATATAAGGGAGCCACCGACGGCACGCCCTCCCGAATAAACGACGACGAACCGCGCCAGGCAAGGCTCGCGAGCCGTGCACCCCCTCCGACGCCGGCCGCCCGGTCGCACACGACTGCGACGCCCGACAGGATGCTCGCCCTACTCTTGACGCCGGCCCACGCCCCATCGACCTTGGTGCTTCCACGTTCCGGGGACCGGGCCGGGGAAGGTGATGCAGGCATCAGATCCCGTCGCGAAGCCGGCCGCTCGGAAGCCGATCGGCCGCGGACGCAGCGCCGCCTACTGGGCGCTCGCGCTGCTCGTCATGCTCGTGGCGGCCGCCTACCAGCGCCGCACCGGACCCACCTACCCCGTCAACGGCCAGCTGCACATCGACGGACAGGTCCGGCACTACGAGCTGCTCACCAGCCACGACACCCGCGCCGACGCGCCCGTCGTCGTGCCCGACCCCGGCGGAGCGCCCGCGGGCACCCTGTACTACCGGCGCTATCCCACCAACGAACCGTTCACGACCGTGCCCCTGCGCGTCGAGGACGGCAACGCCGTGGCCGCGCTGCCCGCCCAGCCGCCCGCCGGCAAGCTCCAGTACTACCTGCGCCTCCAGACGAGGGCCGGGCCCGTCCGCATCCCGGCCGACCCGGACGACGTCATCATCCGCTTCAAGGGCCACGTCCCCCTCGGCGTGCTCCTGCCCCACGTGCTGCTCATGTTCCTCGCCATGCTCGTGGGTGTGCGCACCGCCCTCGCCGCCTTCTTCCGCACCGGCGAGACCCGCGCCCTCGCCTGGACCACCCTCGCCGGCTTCACCCTCGGCGGCATGATCCTCGGTCCCGTCGTGCAGAAGTTCGCCTTCGGCGCCGCCTGGACCGGCGTGCCCCTCGGCTGGGACCTGACGGACAACAAGACGCTCGTCATGTGGCTCGCCTGGCTGGCCGCCTGCGTCGTTCCGGAGATCAGGCGGCTCGCCTATCTGCGGCGCAGCCTCGTGCTGAGCGCATCCGCAGTCATGCTCGTCGTCTACCTCATCCCGCACAGCTTGCTGGGTAGCCAGTTCGAATACTCGGGCGCCGCCGCCGGCCTGCGGCGGACGGCAGGTAGCAGGTGGCAGGTAGCAGGTTCTGCGGGCGCGGGGTGGGCTGGTTGCCGGTCAGAGCACCACCGTCGCGGGGTGCGCATTTCGGTCCGCGGTGGGGTTGGTTCGCGGTGTGGGGCTTGGTTCGCGGCGTGAAGTTCGGTTCGGTGCGAGGCTGAGCTCGGGGGGCGAGGCTCAGCTCGGGGCGTCAGGCTGAGCTCGGGGGCGGTTGGCTGGGGAAGGCTTGCCGACTGTGCGGCGTGGGGCCAGTTCCACGGTGGAGCTCCCGGCGGCCGCGGAAGCCGCCACGCGTCCCGACGGTCGGCCGAGCCGCGAACCCGCCCCACCCCGAACCAGCGGAGCGTACGCCGCGAAAGTGGTGCTCTGGCCACGAACCCACGTACCCGACGACCGCAGCACCTGCTACCTGCCACCTGCAAGCCGGTGCCGGGCGAAGCCCGGCGCCGGCGCACTCTACGTCCAGACAGCGTCCAGGACGCGCAACGCGTTCCCTCCGAGGACGCGCTCGATGTCCTCGTCGCCGTACCCGTGCTTCACCAGCCAGCGCAGGATGTTGTGCGACGCCTCCGTCGGGTTCTCCAGGCCCTCCACCCAGTCCACGTGCTCGTAGTCCATGCTGCCGTGGGCCTGCGCCAGGCCGAACGCGCCCGCGTACACGCCGTGCAGGCCGACGTGGTCGCCGTAGAGCGTGTCGGGCCCGAAGCCCACGTGCTCGATGCCGACGAGCCGGGCGACGTACTCGAAGTGCTCCATCACCGACTCCAGCCCGTGACGACGGTGCGACTCGGTGATGGTCGTGTGGGGCGCCGCCTCGATGCCGATCACGCCGCCCTTCGCCGCGCACGCCTCCAGCACGTCGTCGGGCGCCATCCGGTTCGTGTTCCACAACGCTCGCGCCCCGATGTGGCTCAGCACGATGGGCTGCTCGCTCGCCGCGATGGTGTCCAGCGTCGTCTGATCGCCGCAGTGGGCGCAGTCGATGAGCATGCCCAGCCTGTTCATGCGCGCCACGGCGCGCCGGCCCAGCTCCGTCAGCCCGCCGTCCCGCGACTCCTTCAGACCCCCGCCCAGCGCGTTCGACTCGCTGTACGCGATGCCCAGGCTGCGCACGCCCAGACCGTACAGGATGTCGAGCCGGTCGATGTCGTTCTCGATCATCGCCGCACCCTCCATCGCCGCCACCCACGCCACCCGACCCTCGTCGTGCGCATGACGGATGTCCGACACCCGCAGCGCCGGTACCACCAGGTCCTGGTGCGCCAGGTCCGCCAAACGCATGCCCAGGTCGTGCACCACGTCCTCCCACTGCCACGCCACCCGGGAGTGGATCGCGCCCATCCCGTCCATCAGGTTGTCGAACACCGCGTCCCACCACGACGACGACAATGCACGATACGCCGTGAACATGCGACCCGCCCGCATGTACTCCGGCGTCTCCCCGATCCGCGACGGGAACAGACCCACGTGATCGTGCAGACTCACCATCACGCACCGCTCCGCCAGCGCCGCCACACGACGCGCCTCGTCTTCCGTCAGCGGCAGCTCGTACCGCGCCACCCGCGCCTCCTCGTCCGCCAGCTCGAACAACGGATAGTCCACGCCCGGCTCCAGATACGCGTACGATCGGTAGCTCGACGCACGTTTGCTTTTGCCCATCGCCGCTGCTCTTGCTCGGGGGATGTCGGTGGCGCTCGCAGGAGAGATTGGCCCGGCGCGGTTTGTCGCGCAATCCGGCGGGCGCCGGCGCCGGGCGCCGCCCGGCGCCGGCTGCAGGTGGCAGGTGGCAGCTGCTACGGGCATCGCGTACGCCGGGATGCCGGTCAGAGTACGACCTGTTTCGCGTGCGCCTTTGCCGGTGGCGTTCGGTTCGCGGGGGAGGCTGGCTTCGCGGTGGGGCCAGCTTTGCGGTGCAGCCCGGCTTCGCGGCGGGAGCCGCCACCCCCGTGGAAGCCGGCGGCCTCGTGGGAGCCGGCTTCGCGACGCAGCGCCGACCCTACCGCGAACGCAACGGCGCACCCCGCGAAGGTCCTGCACTGGCCGGGAACCTGCTTACCCCACGACCGCAGAGCCTGCTCCCTGCAAGCGCGACGCGGCCGGCAGGCCGTGGCGCGCGCCCTGCCCCCACCCGCCAGCGTCCTTGCCCCGAAGGCGGCCATTACGCTAATTTGCGTAACGTAATTTCGCGTAACGAAAAGGGGGCTCCCTTGCCTGTGGTGCCGAAGAACCCGTTTCGCGTCGCGGAGCGCGTGCGCGGACCGTATTTCACGGGCCGGGCGCCGGAGTTGGCGGCGGTGGTGGCGGCCATGAGGCGGGCGGCGCGGCTGTTGGTGCGCGGGCCGGCGCGCATGGGTGCGAGCTCGCTGCTGGGGGTAGCGGCGGAAACGGTAAGGGCGGCGGGCGGCGTCGTATTGATGGTGGATCTGTCGATTATCACGGGGCTGGCGGAGGCGGCGGACCGGCTGCTGGCGGCGGTGTCGCGGGAGGCGTCGTGGCGGCCGCAGCTGTCGTCGTGGGCGGTGTCGCTGGCGCCGCAGGTGGTGCTGGGCTGGGAGGCGCCGGACCGGCCGCGTCTGTCGGTGAGCGGGAGCTCCTGGCCGCGGAGTGCGGAGGGCGAGAAGGCGCTGCTCAAGGGGGTGTTGAAGCGATTGGGCGAGGCGGGGGTAGGGGAAGGTGCGGTGGTGGTGCTGGATGGGTTGGGGCGGCTGCTGGAGCTGGGGGGCGAGTCGGCGGCGGTTCTGCTGCGGGAGGCCATGGCCGACGGCGCCATGGGGTGGGTGTGCACGGGCTCGGGGGAGGCGTTGGGTTCTGCGCTGGAGCGGGCGGGCGTGCTCCACGAGTTCTTCGAGACGATGGCGCTGGGTCCCATCGACGCGGGGCAGCTGGGCGGTTGGATCGACGAGCGGATGCGCGGCTCGGGGGTGGCGAGCGACGGTGTGGGCGCGGCGGTGGTGGCACGTGCGGGGCCGCACACGCAGGACGTGGTGCAAGTGGCGCGTGCGCTGTGGTTCCGGAGCGTGCTGCGGGGCCGGGCGCTGGCGTCACAGGTGGAGGATGCGGTGCTGGACGTCGTGCGGGGCCAGGACGCGGCGCTGCGTCGGACGTGGTCGGACCTGACGCCGGTGCAGCAGCGGGTGCTGCGGGCGCTGGCGGCGGGGGCGGAGCAGCTGTTCGGCGCGGAGTCGCGCGCCCGGTTCCGGCTGGGGCCGGCGTCGTCAGTGGGCACGGCGGTGGCGACACTGGAGCGTCGTCGTGTGCTGGAGCGCGGCAGCGACGGCGTGGCGTTCGACAGCCCGTTCTTCCGCACCTGGGTGCAGCTGGAAACGTAACGATGGGGCTACGCGTCGGGGCGGGCGCTTTCCCGGACGCCGCCGGTGGGTTATTACCTTGTGTCCCACGGAGATGATGAGCCGATGATCGAACCTCTCGAACGTTGCCCCGGCTGTGGCGCCCAGTTCCCGCCCGATGGCCCGGGCCACCCGTACATCGGGGCGTCGCCCGGCTGCTGGTCGGTATACGGCGACGTGCTGGCGAAGGAGTACGGCAAATACGGCCTGCCGCCGGTGCATCGGCTGACCGTGGACACGTATGCGGCGCAGCACCCGGGCGCGCCGTCGCCCCGGTCCATCCAGTCGGTGGCGGTGTCGCTGGTGGGCCTGTACGTCATCCTCGAGCGCGGCTTCGAGCTGCACAAGGCGTCGCGCGTCACCACCGAAGCGGCCGCCTACCGCACCCGCTACCGCTGGCTCGAGCCGCCCGACCTCACGGCCTGCCTCAACATCCTGGACATCGCCGCCGCCGAGACCCTGCCACGCCACGAGGACCGCGTCTGGGAGTGGGCCCGCTCCGTCTGGGACGCCTGGATGCCCCATCATCAGACCATCAAGGGCTGGGCGAACCTGGTATTATCGAGGGGTTGACTCCCTCCAACTCGCGTGCGCGGTCGCCGCATCTTCGCGCCCTTGACTGACGGGGAGACGCCCGCCCCATCCGCTGCCACCCCGACAGGGAGACCCCTGACCCTTCCCCCCACCCCGCCAGGGAGACGGGGCGACAGGGAGCGTCGCGTTGGCCAATGCGACGCGGGCATGATGCGACTCTCCCGGTCTCCCTGTCACCCTGGTGGTGGGAGGTGGGGCGGCCAGGGTCACCCCGTCCGCCGCAATGCGCCCGGACCTGGAGGGTGCCCTACTCTTCCCGCAACACGCGCATCGGCTCCACCATCGCGGCCCGCCGCGCCGGCAGGTACGACGCCGCCAGCGCTGTGAGCAGCGCCACGACGGCGACGGCGGCGAGGGTCAGCGGGTCGGCGGGCCGCACCTGGTAGAGCAGGCTGGCGACGAGCCGGGAGGCCAGCACGGCGCCGGCCACGCCGACGATGAGCCCGAGTGCCACGAGTCGCATGCCCTGCCCCACCACCAGGCGGGTGACGCCGCCGCGGGTGGCGCCCAGGGCGACACGGATGCCCACTTCGTGGGTGCGCTGTTCCACGATGAAGGCGAGCACGCCGAAGATGCCGAGGGCGGCGAGCAGCAGGGCGAGGATGCCGAAGGCGGTGAACAGGGCGGTGGCGAACCAGCGCGGGCCGATGCTCTGGAGCACGACGTCGTCCATGCTGGTGACGCCGTAGACGGGCAGGCTCGGGTCGATCTCTGCGATGGCCCGCCGGATGGCAGGCACGACGGCCAGCGGGTCTCCGCGTGCGGTGCGCACCAGGAACGTCATGTCGCGCTCGGCGCCCATGGTGCTATACGGCCAGTACATCGCCGGACGCTTGGCGTTGGCGACGCCGAACTCCCGCACACCGCCCACGACGCCGACGATCTCGTAGCCATCGGGGTCGCCCCAGCCGAGGCGCAGGCGTTTGCCTACGGCACCGCCTTTCGGGAAGAGAGTGCGGGCCAGCACGTCGCTGATCACGACGACGGGGGCCCCGCGGCGCACGTCGTCGTCCGTGAGGGCCCGCCCGGCCACCAGTGGGATGCCGGCGGCGGGGAAGAAGCCCGGCGTGGCCTGGCGGATCTCGACGAACTTGGCTTCCAGCTCCGGGTCGTCCGGCGAGGCCAGCGTCGTGATGTTCCGGCCGCCCATCAGTGGCACCAGGTTGCTGATGCCGACATCCTGCACGCCGGGAATGGCGCCAATGGACGCCACGGCGCTCGTGAAGAACTGCCGCGTGGCGTTCACGTCGCCATACGCTGCCGACGGCAGGCTGACATGGAACGCCATGGCGTGCGCCGGCTGGATGCCCGTGTCGACGTGGCTCAGGCGCCAGAAGCTGTTGAGCAGCAGGCCCGCGCCCGCCGCCAGCAGCACGCCCAGCGCCACCTCTCCCGCCACGAGGATCCGCTGCAGCCGGCTGCGCGCGCCGCTCACGGTGCGGCCGCCTTCCCGCAGTGCGTCATAGAGGCGGCGCGCGTCCAGGCGCAGCGCCGGCACCAGCCCGACAGCGATGCCGGTGAGCAGAGCCAGGCCGACGGCGAACAGGACGACCACCGGGTTCAGCCCCACAGCGTCGGTGCGGGGCAGGGTGCCGCCGAACAGCGATAGCAGCAGGCGCGTGGCGCCCCACGCCAGGCCCACACCCAGCAGGCTGGCCGCCAGGGCCAGGGCCACGCTCTCGGAGAGGAAGCCGACGATGATTCGCCAGCGAACCGCGCCCACGGCGGTGCGCAGCGCCAGCTCGCGGCGGCGGCGCTCCCCGCGCACCAGCATCAGGTTGGCCACGTTCACGCAGCCGATGACCAGCACCAGCAGCACCGCCCCGGCCAGCAGCCACAGTAGCCGGCGAGTCCGCCCGAACAGCACCTCGCCGAAGTCCTCCGCCCGCACCGTCCAGTCCTGGTTCTTGTCGGGATGCTCCGCCAGAATGCCCGTCCAGACCCGCCGAAGATCGGCCTGCGCCGCCGGCGGCGTCACGCCCGGCGCCAGCCGCGCGAACGCCCACAGCCAGCGGCTGTCGCTGCCCTGCGTGAGCGTATGCTGGTTCCACGCGAACGGCATGACCAGCTCCGGGTCGCCCGGGAACCAGAACGACGCCGGCAGCACGCCCACGATGGTGTACGGCTCCGCGTCGATCTGGAGCGTGTGGCCCAACACGTCGGGGCGGCCGCCGAACCGTTCCTGCCACAGCCGGTGCGAGATGACGACGATGCGCGCCGCGCCCTCCCGGTCCTCACCGTCCCGGAAGCCACGACCCAGGATCGGCTGCACGCCCAGCCCGTTGAAGAAGTTCGCCGTCACCGACACCGAGCGCGCTCGCTCCGGCGCCTCTTCCGTCGCCAGGTTCACCGACCCGGGACTGTAGCCCACCAGCGCCTCGATGCCCTTCGCGCTGCGCCGCAGCTCCAGATAGTCCGGCACCGAGTTGGGCCCGTTGCCGCCCGTCGGCACGTAATCGTCCCACACCCGCACCAGCCGTTCCGGCTGCGGGTACGGCAACGGCCTGAGCAGCGTGCCATCGACGATGCTGAAGATCGACGTGCTCGCGCCGATCCCCACGGCCAACGTCAGCATCGCGGTCAACGTGTAGCCCGGCCGCCGCGCCAGGCTGCGGAACAGGATGCGTGCTTGTCGCGCCAACGCTTTCATGGAAGATCTCCGGAACAGGAGTCTCGACGTGCCGTTGACTTAGAAAGCCGCAACCCGGAGATGGTTGCGTTGGGGGTTCCTTCAGCCTTCGCTGCGCGGCAGGTTCACGGAGAAGCGCTGGCGGTGGCGGGCTTCCCGCTTCGCTTCCGGGGCTCACCCCACCCCGTGGCGGGAACCCCGCCACCTTCAGCTGTCGTCCGGGCCGGTCAGGTCGCCGGGCTCCGGGCCTGGCGGGAGCCAAACCGGCTCCGGGCATCGCGGCGCCCCAGCCGGCGCAATAAAGCGGCGTGTGAGATGGCGTCCGGTCCCCTCGGCCCGCAAAAGGCTGGGGTCCGGGCTTCTCGCCGTCGCCCCGTGGCGATGGGGGGTGGGGCCGGGGTCCGATCGGGCCCGGCGGCGGCATCCTGGCCGACCGAGACTCCGGAGTGGGGCGAGCCCCGATGGGCGACGGCGAGAAGCCCGGACCACCTGCGAGAAGCCCGGACCACCTGCGACGGCGGGCGCCCGCAATCAGTGCTGGTCGGCCACCGTTGACCGGTTCGTCTCCAGCGTCTGGAACCCGGGCTGGCCCTGCAGGCTGCGCCACCACCAGGACATCTGGCCGCCGCGGGGGAACTCGTGGCCGGGGTTGGCGGCGACGTAGCGCTGGAGCAGCGACATGGCGGTGTCCTGGTCGCCCACCAGCGTGCGCATGAACGCCTCCAGGCCCACGAGCTCGTGCGTCGCGTCGACCTGCGGGTCGGCGCGCGCACTGACCAGCACGTCCCGGGCGCTGTCGGCCAGGCCGGCGCGGCCCAGGACGCCGCCCACGATCATGCGGGCCTCCCGGCCGTACAGCGGTCGAAGGGGTTCGGGGAGGAGCGAGTCCGTGCGGGCGAGCCATTGCCACGCGGCGTCGACGTTCGGCTCGGTGCCGGGGGTCGTCATCATCCAGAGGTGGCATTCCGCGAAGTGGTAGTCGTCCGGGAACCGGTTCCAGCCTTCTTCGCACCAGTGCTGCGCCTGGCCGAAGCTCTCCAGGTCGTACGACCCGTAGAACAGGTTCCACAGGATATGCGGCGCCGACTGCAGGAACGGGTCGTGGTCGTAGGCGCTGCGGGAGGCGAGGACGGCGGCCCCCACGTCGTCGACCTGATAGTAGAGCGACCCCAGCGCGTAGTTGGCTTCCGCCTCGTTCGGGTCCTTCTTCACCGCCGCTTCCAGGTCCTTCTTGGCATCCATCAGCACGTTCTGGCGGGCGGTCATGTCGTCGTCCACGCCCAGGAGGTAGCGCCAGTACTGCGCCTCGCCTCGCACCGTCAGCGCACGCGCATTGCCCGGCGACTTCTGCAGGACCTGGTCGGCGTACCCCATGGCCGTCTGAATCGCCTTCACCGCGGGCTGCACCTGCCCCAGCTTCCCGAGCCAGTACGCCCGCTGGTACGCCACGCGGCCGCGCCGCAACGTCGGCTCCACCCAGCTCGTGTCCGCCTGCTGGGCTTCCGCCAGCATGGAATCGGCGGCGGCGAAGCTGGCGAAGGCGGCGTCGATGTCGTCCTGCTGGATCTGCCTCGAAGATGCCTTGTAGGCGCGCTCGGCACGCTGCACCAGCAGCCACGCCGTGTTGCTCGTCGTCGCCGCACGCTGGCTCTGTAGCTCCACCTCCTGGCCCAGGAACTGCCGCAGGATCCGGGACACCTTCGTCGCCAGCTCGTTCTGGATGCCACTGATGTCGGTTGCGGGCTCCTCGAACGATTCCCGCTGGAACGGCGCGCCACTCGTGCCATCCACCAGCGACACGCTCACGTCAAGCTTGTCGCCTCGCCGATCCACCGAGCCCTCCACCAGCGTGCCCACCTTCAGCGCCCGGGCGATGCTGTCGGGCGATAGGTCCGAGTTGCGGTACTGCTCCGAGCCGTTCGCGCTGACCACGCTCAGCCCGTTCACCTGCGACAGCTGCTGGATCAGCCCCTCCGTCAGACCGTCCGCCAGCGCCTGCGACTGTTTGTCGGGCGTCTCGTCGGCGAAGTACATGACGGCGATGTGCCGCAGATCCAGCCCTGCCTTGCTGGCCTCCGCGATGCTGGGCCCGCGCTTCAGCTCGTGCCGCACCGTCGCCGCCGAGCCGGTCAACACCCCGATCACGACGACCACGAGCATCAGGATTTCGGGCTTCGTGAACGCCTGGTGCCCCTTTTCGCCGTGGTACCAGCCGATGATCACCGTGGCCAGCAGACCACCCACGTACCAGACCAGGAGCACCTGGTAAATGATGTTTGGAAGGACCGACCGGTCGACCAGATCGCCCACGACCGTCAACACGATCCAGCCGCCGGCCGCGACGGACATCACGATCTGCACGATCCGTCGCTCGCGAAGGCGAGTGAAGAAACCAGGCATGTCTATGTGGCTCCGGGGGACGACGGGGCATTCGCGCCGGGTTCAGCGCACACCAACTATGTTGACAACCCGGTGAGGAAGTCAATGGGGGGCGGTTCCTCCCTGCGGGCCATGGCAGGCCGTGTCCGGACGCGGAATCCGCGTCCGGGCGGCCTGCAGTGACGGGGCGACCCCCGCCTCCCTGCTCAACCACTCCAGGGAGACGGGGTGACGGGGAGAGCGTTCTCCCTATCGCCCCGTCTCCCCGGGGGGGTACGCGGAGGGGCCGGGCTCTCCCCGTCCGCGGAGAGCGCCCGGCCCCGGAAAACACCACCCCGCCCCAGGTCCGCGTCACTGACCCTGGACGGTGCTCCGCGTCACTGGCCCTTGATGTGGATCTTCATCCAGTCGCGGAAGCCGGGAATCTGCGTGTTGCCGTTGGCGCCGTTGCCGATCTGCAGCGTCAGGAACGTGCCGATGGAGTCACCGGCCGCCAACGTGAAGTCGTGGCCCGCGTCGCCGCTGGCAAGCGGGTGCCACAGCTCGTAGACCAGGTGCGTGCCGTCGTAGCCGATGGCGCCGTCGCCGTCCTTCGTACCGGCGGGGGTATCGGCCGTGTCGTCCTCGCCGCAGCCTGCCTGGCTCCTGTTGATGCACTTGTCCGTCAGGAACTGGTCGAAGAAGTTGTCGCCGTTTTCCACCCCGAAGGCGTCGTTGCTGGCGGCGAGCGTGCCGTCGCCGTTGTGGTCGAAGTCGAAGCGCAGCGACGCGACCTTGTCGCTCTGGTCACGCACGACGCTGACCGCCAGGTACAGGTTCGTGCCGTCGTTCATCCAGTAGAGGGTCGCCGGCGTGCCGCTGCCACCCGACAGGTTGGCGGTGAAGGGGTAGGTGTTCGCGCAGGCCCACTCGCCCGGCTCCATGGTGCCGTCGATGGTCGGCGTGCCATAACCCTGGATGCACCCCGTGGCGGTGAACTGCACGTGACCCGTGTCGATCGGAACCGGCTCCGTCACACTTGCCTGCGGCGCGCCGTACGGCAGCGTGTCGTCGGAGATCCCGAAGCCCCAGGCGTCCAGCGTGTTGAGGCCTGCTGTCGGGCCCAGCGTCCAGCTGTCCACGCGGGCGATGCCGCTGGCATCGGAGTACACGAAGGTGTCCGGCACCACCGTGCCACCGCCGGTCGTCACATCCCAGTGGACGCGTGCATTCGCCACCGGGTCGCCGTGCTCGTCCCGGACTATCACGGCCGGCGCCACCGACACATCGGTGCTGACCGGCGCCACCTGGCCGTCGCCCTCGTAGATGGAGAACCAGGCGGGCAGCGCCCAGCGGAACCGGCTGAACGAGCTGGTCAGGCTGCCCAGGCCGGTATGGACGGCGTAGGCCGGGGGCGCGAAGAACGACCCGACGGCCGCCAGCGCCCGCTGCAACAGGTTGCCATTCTGCCGCATGCCCACGGTCTGGTTGCAGATGTATTCCTCCGCGTTGGGCAGCACCTTCACCGTGTCCTCGCTTGTGTCCCACTTGTAGACGCGCAGCAAGCTGTCCTGCCGCTCCGTCAGAGGCAGGGTGTGTGGATCGATGCACACGGACACGACCGCGTCGTTGACGAGGTCCGAGGTCAGCTCCGGCTGCGTCGAGATCCGGATGCACGGACCGAACTGCGGCAGGTCCAGCCCCGCGATACATTCGCCGCCCAGCTCGCCGGTGCTGTCCGTCACCGTCACGTTGATGGCGTCGTAGCCGTCCGGCAGCGAACCCGGCTGGACATAGACGCCGCCCGTTCCGACCGAGATGGTCCCGCCGTCGTTGGTGATCGCGCCCGAGCTGCACGGCACGTCCGGATCACACAGCAGACCCTTCTCGATGCGGTACTTGATGGGGATCGTGCTGCCGTTGTTGAAGTTGTATATGAGCTGGGCCCCGCTCGACGACGTCGGCCCGTCCACCGGCTGCACGTCACGGTAGCCCAGCGTGTCCGAACCCGCCCGTACGATGATCCGGTACACGTTCGCCGGGTCCAGGCTATCGTCCGTCGTATTCCAGTTCACCTTGTACATCTCCTGGTCCACGAGCACGGAGATGTCCTGATAGGTGAAGCTGTGCACCGTCGTGACGCAGTGGCTGTCCGAATTCGTGCTCGGATCGGCGCTCAGCTCGCAGATGTCCACGTTCGTCACCACGTTCGGGTCGAACGTGCCCGAGTACGTCGGGCTCGTCACCAGCGGCGACAGGAAGTAGAAGTGTTGATTGCCCCCGTTCGCGCCGTCCAGGATGTCGAACGACGACGAAGGCGCTTTCAGGGCTGTCGGAGGAACTACAGAGTTGTCGCCGCAACCAGCCAGTACGAGGGCCAGCGCAGCCACACATGTGGACGCACGTCGCATGGGGAGAGCTCCGATCTTGGTCAGGGGTTGTGTGCTACAAGAGCCACCTGTTTGGGGGGGCAGGCAGCCGGCACCGCCCCTAATACAGCATACAGAGGTGATGATTGTCAAGAGTCCCGTCGGCGAGACGGCTCCGGTTGTCGCTTTCCGGAGCAGGCTACCGGCCGGACCCCGTCATGGCGCCTGCGGCCCCGCGCGCCCACCGATCCATCAGCAGCACCAGCCCCGCGACCGCCGCGCTGCCGAGGAACGCCGCGATGCCCGGGCGCAGCCCCGCTCCACCCCACGCCACCGGCGCCATGGCACCCGTCCATGTCGCGGCCACGGCCCACGCCCACAACATCGTCCGCGCGCCCGGCCGTTTCGCCAGGCGCAGCAAGACCGCCGCCAGGGCGAACACGCCGTACGCGACCTGACCCGCCACGTCCAGCGCCTGGAGCAACGTGTGCGCGTTGCGGGCGTCGTTGACGGCGCTGGCCGCGGCGAGGCACACCATCGCGGCCAGAATGAAGGTGACGACGTGGAACGCGATGGGATGACGCAACGCCCCTCCTACCGCCCCAGCTTCGTGAGCCCGAAGCCGTGGCGCACCAGGTAGTCGAACCAGCGCTGGGGCAGCAGCATCCGGAGATACGGCAGCCACCGCTCGCGACCCACGGCGTAGCGCAGCCGCGGCCTGCGGGCCCGGGCCACCCGCAGGACGACGCGTGCCACCCTGTCCGGGTCGCCGCCGCCTCGCAGCGCACGCCTCAACGTACGGCGCACCGCGCCGCGCACGGCGTCGTAGTCCTCGATGGCGGCGTCGCGCGATGGCTCCACCTGCTGCAGTCCCGTGGCGAACGCGCCCGGCTCCACCAGCGACACGTGGACGCCGAAGGGCCACACTTCGTGCCGCAGCGCCTCCGTGTACGTCGCCAGCGCCCGCTTCGACGCCGCGTAGAACGCCTCGCCCGGCTCCCCCACCCACGCTCCCAGCGACCCGATGTTGATGATCCGACCCGAACGGCGCTCGCGCATGCCCGGCAGCACGGCGGCGATGACACGCACCGCGCCCCAGAAGTCGGTGTCGAACACCGTGCGGGCGTCCGCCAGCGGCGTCTCCTCCGCGATGCCCACGTGCCAGACGCCCGCGTTGTTCACCAGCACATCGATCCGACCGGCCCGCTCCAGCACCTCGGCCACGCACCGCTCCACCGACCCGCCGGCCCGCACGTCCAGCTCCAGCATCTCGACGCCCGCCACGTCGCCCCGCGGCGACCGGCTGGTGCCGAACACGCGGTAGCCCGCGGCGGCGAAGCGGCGGGCGGTGGCCGCGCCGATGCCGCCGGTCGCGCCGGTGATGAGAGTGCACTGGTCAAGTTCAGCCATGGGCCCTGTGTTCCCGTTAGACTCGATGCCCGGCCGCCCTCGACGGACGGGGTGAGCCCCGCCCGCAACTCCCCACCCCGCCGGGGAGACGGGGCGACCGGGAGATTGGCGTCTTCTGACTTCCCCCAGCCTTGCTCACGCTTCGGCTGAGGTCAATGGGTGGGTCCCGCGCCGTTCGGGCTGCGGATATCCGCATTGCTCGCCCCCTCGTCCACGAGTTGCGCCAGCTCCCATCGTGCCCGGTCGCGCTGCACCAGGAGCGGCTCTTCGGGGTCGTCGCGAATGGCGAGGTATCGCCCGTAATAGTCCGTGGCGATGTCGGTCCGACCGGCGGCGGCGGCGAAGCGGGCCACGTCAAAGTAATACGTCGAGCCGTAGAGGTCGGCGTCTTGGTCCCAGACGTGTCGTTCGGCGCAGCGTAGCGCGCGCTCCGGCTTGCCCGCCTCCCCGAACACATGCGCCAGCAGCAGGTTCAGCGGGTCCCGCACCGGGATCGGCGGATCCTGGCGCATGATCGAGTCGGCCCGCTCCAGCACGGCATCGGCGTCGGCCGGATGGGTGAGGAGCGCGGCCGCGGCGTCCAGCACGGCGGCGCACGCCTCTCCGGTCATCCGGTCGTGGCTCGGGGCTTCGTCGGGCGCGGTTCGCAGGCGATCGCGCAACGCGGCCACCCGGCGGACGTCGTCGTGGGCGACCGACCACTGGCCGAGCGTGCACAGTTGGCGCCGCACGTTCCCGGCGCCGGCCGTGCCGGCGGCGAGGGATGCCTGGAGCTCCGCCGCGGCCGTCGCCGACTCCGCCGGGTCGCCGTCCCAGTACAGGCCGTCCAGCACCTGACGCTCCAGCAGCCACCAGCGCGGCGCGTTATACGATGCCATCGCCGCCAGCGTCTGCGACGCCTCGGACGGCCAGCCCCGATTGCGCGCCAGCCGGTAACGCTGCTCCAGGATCGACCGGCGTTGGGCGTCGGTCGCCGCGTGCGCCATGGCGGAGTCGAAGGCCGCCAGCACAAGCGACGAGCTGATGCCCTTGCCCTGGAAGGAGAACACAGACGCGACCCCCAGGCTGTATTCGGGGTCCACGAGCCCTTCCCGGACGATCTGCATGACTCGCGCTGTGTCGCCCATGAGCATGGCCTTCTGCGCCCGGGCGCGCAGGTCGTAGGTGCCGCCGGGTTGCCGGGCCAGGAACGAATCGGCCAGCGCGACGCCGCGCTCACGCTCCCCGAGAGTGAAGGCGATGTCCAATAGGTGCACCATGGGCGTCGTCCAGTCCGGCGCCAGCTCGTGCGCCCGCTCGAACGCAGGCCGGGCCCTGGCCGCGCAGTCACGCGTGTCGCCGCAGGCGTCCATCAACGCGCCGTAGTGGAAGAGCCACTCCCCCAATTCGAACCATGCCTCCGCCCGGTCCGGCGCGCGCACCACGACGCGCTCCCATGCCTCGAGCCGCTCGGCACCCATCGACGGTTCCGGGTAGTGCGGCCCCAGCAGCGCCTGCAGGTACTCCAGGTCCCGCGGCGCCAGCCGGTCCCGGTGGCGCCAGGCGAGCCGAAGGGCGGCACTGGCCGACGGGGGGACGTTGTGCTCCCAGATCGCCGCGTTGCGGAACCCGATGGCCGCCAGCGCGAACGTCGAGTCCGCTTCCAGCGCCGCCCGGTAGTGGCCCTCCGCCTCCACGTACCGGGAGCTCCGGTACGCCTCCTGCCCCTGCAGGTACGCGCGCACCGCCGGCAGCGGCGTGCCCGCCAGGGCCGGGATGCGATAGCCCGCCTCGCCCGCACCCACACCCAGCAGCTTGCCCGCCAACGCCTCCACCAGCGAGGGCAGGCTGTCCACCGGGCCCGTCACCGACAGCGACTCGCCCCGCGCCGACGTCGTCGCGTCCGCCAGCGACGCCGTCACCGTGATGCTCGACGGCCGGCCCACCACCTCGCCCAGCAG
>JARRJS010000035.1:0-45659 GCA_037388885.1 Gemmatimonadota bacterium | reverse complement strand
CCCCAGTGGGAAAAACTTGGGATAGGTGATTTTTCACATCTTCCGGGCATTAAATGGAAAATTTTGAACATTAATAAAATGACATGTAAAAAGAGGGCGGAAACCTACTCCAGGCTGGACACGATCTTAAAAAAATCCTAAAAAGGAATGGCGTTTTCGTCGCGGTAGGAATGCCGGTTACCCGGCACCCCCCGCACAGATCCATACGTGAGGAACTACCTCATATGGCTCCTACCTCGAGTTTCTGGCGCCAAAATCTTTGCTCTGGAAATGGGTGTACCATGCGCGGCCTGGGGATTAGCTCCTCCACCTTCTCACGGAACACTTCCCATGTCAACTTTTGGGCTTTATGGCTTCTCCTTCTGAGCGTGCGAAGCCATTGCCTCATGCATTGTTTGTAGAATTCCTTCACTACGTCCATGTTTCCTGGTACTGCGAAGTAATTCGTGTGTCCCATTATCACTGTAGCCAGCCATTCTCCTGTTACTGTTATCCTCTCATGCATTCGCTCTCGCAGTTCGGCCTTTACTTCTTTGAGTTTCTTTTTGAATTTCTTTCTTTTCGTCTTCCGTCGCAGAAAGAAGTCTCCTTTTCTATTTTTCGAGCACATGTGCGTAAAACCCAGAAAGTCAAACGTCTCCGGCTTGCCCTTGCCTTTTCTCTTTCGATTTCCCGATGCATACTTGCCAAACTCTATCAGTCGTGTTTTATGTGGGTGCAAGGTCAATTCGTACTTCGACAATCTCCTGTGAAGGGCCGCCAGAAATGTTACCGCTTCTTCATAGTACTGAAATCCAATTACAAAATCATCCGCATATCTTACAATTATCATGTCTCCTTTCGCCTTAGTTTTGCGCCACATCGATACCCATATATCCAGAACATAATGCAAGTATATATTGGCCAGCAATGGGGAAATCACAGACCCTTGTGGGGTTCCTATCTCTTGTCTCACTCGTCTTCCGTTTTCGATAAAACCGGTTTTGAGCCACTTGCTTATCAGCCGTAGTACCCGCTTATCCCCTATTCGTTTCTTCAGAAAATATAGTAGCATCTCGTGGTTCAGGTTATCAAAGAAACCTTTGATATCAGCGTCCAAAATCCAGTTGATCTTTCGGCTGGTTATTCCTACATACAGCGCGTCCAGGGCATTATGCTGGCTCCGGTTTTCACGAAACCCGTAGCTAAAATCAACGAAATCCGTTTCGTATATCTGGCTCAGTACTGTGCATATTGCCTGTTGGGTTATTTTGTCCTCCAGGGCCGCAATACCAAGCGGTCTCTGGCTACCATCTTCTTTAGTCACGTATGCCCGCTTTGACGGCTGGGCACGATAGCTCCCTTTGTGTATTCGCTCTCGAAGATTCTCTATCCTATCCCAGTGGCCTGCGTAGTATTCATACCAGGTCTCATCATCAACTCCTGTCGCTGCCTCCTTTTTCAGTTGGTAGTAGCTTTCTCTCAGTAAGGTTGCTGTGACATGGTGCAACAAAGACGTGAACTTGACATTTCTGTCAGATTCTGCTTTTCGACGCACACCATCAAGGCCAAACGACACAGATACCCGATCCTGAGTTCGGACTGTGGTGTTCTTCATGGTGTTCCTCTTGGTCAACAACCTTTCCTCCACAGGCTCCGCCAGGGCGATATGTTCCCTTTGTTCGCCTGCTTCTCTGGTACTATGTTGTTGTCCGACTCCCGCGAATCATTATGGGGTGGGCGTACGGATTTACTCCTTCTCCACCACACCCGGTATTTGCGCCCGGGTTTCGTTTTCTTTGCTTGTGATGGGAGAGGGCGCAGCCCACCACACCAGGAGATTTGCCTCATCTGGATTCCCCCATTCCAGCTTTTCAATACCGGGGGATTCACGGGTCTCCCGATTCTCGCACAGAAGGCTTCCACGCATGCCAGGTTCTTAGACTCCGCACGGGTCCTCACATAACTCGCTATAGCGCTATGAGAGGCGTGGCCTTCCCCACCAAGCAACAAGGTCGGCACCCGGATTGCTGTGATTTCGGAGCTCAATAGCCCGCCTACGCTTCCCCGGTTCAACGCTTCAGCCGCTATGTTGCCATAGCCGCCGCATGACTCGGGGCCGCTGTGTCTAGCTAAGACTTCAACGTGAGGAAGCGCGCTGGGACGACCCGGACTTCGAGGTCGGCGATGTGCTGGAAATTCCGGTGGAGTTCGCCGAGTTCGGGCGCAACGCTGTCATGGCGGCGAAGCAGCGCATCATTCAGCGGGTGCGCGAAGGCGAGCGCCAGAAGATCCGACTGGAATACGCGGACCGCATCGGCGAGCTGCTGAGCGGCGAAGTGCAGCAGGCGGAGCGCGGCAAGCTGGTCGTGATGCTCAACAAGTCGCGTGATGCCGATGCCATCATCCCGTGGAAGGAGCAGAACCCGCGGGAACGGTTCCGGCAGGGGGAGCCCATCCGCGCTGTGCTGAAGAAGGTGGAGGAGACGTCCAAGGGTCCCCGCCTCATCCTGTCGCGGGCCGACCCGCTGTTCGTGGCGGCGCTCTTCAAGCTGGAGGTGCCGGAGATCTACCAGGGTATCGTCGAGGTGAAGGGCATTGCCCGCGAGGTCGGAGGCCGGACGAAGCTGGCCGTCGCATCACGCGACGAATCCATCGATCCGGTCGGCGCCTGCGTAGGCCTCAAGGGCTCCCGCGTGCAGGCCGTGGTCAGCGAGCTGGGCGGCGAGCGCATCGACATCGTGCCGTGGCACCCGGACCCCGAGGTGTACGCGCGACGCGCGCTGGCGCCGGCCAAGGTGGCGAAGGTCATCAGCGACACGGACCAGGGTGTCATCACCGCCATCGTCGACGAGGACCAGCTTTCCCTTGCCATCGGCCGCAACGGGCAGAACGTGCGCCTGGCCAGCCAGCTCATCGGCTGGCAGATCGACCTGTACGGCAGCCGGGAATGGCTTGAACGGGGTGCCGATGCCGCGCTGTTCGGAGGCGGTGAGCGGGATTACGAGGTCGTGGATTTCCCGCTCAACGAGCTGGATGAGCTGGATGCTTCGACTCTGGCGGCGCTGGAAAAGGCCGGATATACTACATTTTTTGACATCATCGACCTGGAACGTGACGACCTGCTCGGCATCGACGGGGTCGGTGAAGAAGGAGCAGATCAACTACTGCACATCATCGACGATCTGACGGTGGTCGAGGAGAGCGGCTCTGCCGCGGAATCGGCGCCGTCCGAGGCCGAGCTCGCCGAGACCCGGGAGCTGGCGGCCGAGATCCTGGGTGTTTCCGTGGAAGAACTGGGCGACGCTGAAGGCGGTGAGGCCGACAACACGGCCGAGCAGGAGGCGGAGTCGACCGAAGCGACGGACGAGGCTGCTGCGATCGACGGGGAAGAGGGGGAGGAAGCGGAGGTGGCCGCGGTCGTGGCGGATGAAGGCGACAAGGAAAAGGACGAACCCGAGGACGAGGATCGGGACCACGTCGCATGATGCAGTTCTGGGCTTGCTGGGGCTGGCGGCCCGGGCAGGCCACGTGGTGGTCGGGACCGAGCAGGTTCGCTCGATCGCAGGAAAGAACCGCATACGGTTCGTGCTGGTGGCTTCTGACCTGACGTCGAACGGCCGGCAGCGCATCGTGCCGATGTTGCAGCGTCGCGGGTTGGCGTATGTAGAACAACATACGCGCGCCGAGCTGGGTGGATCGGTGGGTCGTGGTCCGACCGGCGCGATCGGGGTCACGGATTCGCAGCTGGCGGAGCGGATCCGGAAGGCGCTCGGGGAGTCGAGCGTCCGTTGAAGAAAGCAGTCTTGGGAGGTCGTGCAATCGCAATGCGCGTCTACGAAGTGGCGAAGGAATTCGAAGTTTCGGCCGAGGCACTGCTTCAGCTGTTGCGGGAGTTGGGCGTGCCGGCTCGCAGCGAGGCATCGCAGGTGGATGATGCCACGGTAGCGAAGCTGCGCGCTCGGTTCGAGCGCGAACGCCGTTCGGGCAGGGCGGAGGCGGACGAAGTGCTGGAAGCCGTCATGGAGGATGCGCACTCGTCGACGCGCCGCCGGCGTCGTCGCCGCAAGACCGAGGAGGTCGACGAAGTCGAGGCGGCCGAGGAGGCAGCCGAAGTCGTCGGTGAGTCGGAACCGGCCGCGACGGAAGCGATTGCGGCCGAGGCTGCGGAAACGGAAGCAGAAGCAGAGGAAATCGCCGAGTCCGAGGTTGCGGAAGCGGAAACGGTCGAAGTCGAAGAGGCGGAGCCCGAAGCCGAGGTCGAGGCGGAAGCGCCGGAGGTGGAGGCCGAAGCGGAAGAGGAAGAAGCGGTCGCCGAGGCCACGGAAGAAGAAGAGGAGGAACAGCCGGAAGAGGAGGAGGCGGCCGAAGTCGTCGCCGAAGCCGAGGAAGAGCCGGAAGCCCCGGAGGTGGAGGCCGAAACGGAAGAGGCGAAGCCGGCCGAGGAGCGGAAGCCGGAAAAGCCGAAGCGACGCCCGCGTCGGGTGAGCGAGTCGCTACCGGGGCTGGCCCCGGCGGCCAGCGCCGGCCCAAGCGGCAAGGTGCGTATCCAGGCGGAAGGCTACACGCCGGACGGCCGTCGCAAGAAGGAGCGGCGCAAGAAGCGGCGTCAGCGTGTGGACCAGGAAGCGGTGCAGGAGAACGTGCAGCGCGTCATGGCCGAGCTGAAGTCGAGCGGCGGCAAGAAGCGGCGCCGACCGCGGGGCGAGAGCCCGAGCCGCCAGGAACGGGAAGCGGAGCGGGAGCGGCAGAAGGCGGAGGAAGCGACGACGGTGCGGGTGAACGAGTTCCTCACCGTCGCGGAGCTGGCCGAGCTCATCGATCACAGCCCGACGGAGATCATTTCCAGCGCGTTCAAGAATCTGGGGCTGATGGTCACCATCAACCAGCGGCTGGATTTCGATCAGATCGAGTTGCTGCTGGACGAGTTCGGCTTCAACGCGGTGCGCGAGGAGGAGTACGGGGCCGAGATAGAGGCCGAGGTGGAGGAGGACCGGCCGGAGGACCTGGTCGCGCGCCCGCCGGTCGTGACCGTGATGGGCCACGTGGATCACGGCAAGACGTCGCTGCTGGACTACGTCCGCAAGACGAACGTGATCGCGGGCGAGTCGGGTGGCATCACGCAGCACATCGGTGCGTACGCCGTGACGCTGGAGGAGGGGCGCGCCATCACGTTCCTGGACACGCCCGGCCACGCGGCATTCACCGCCATGCGGGCCCGGGGCGCTGAAGTGACGGACGTCGTCATCCTGGTGGTGGCGGCGGACGACTCCGTGATGCCGCAGACGGTGGAAGCCATCAGTCACGCGAAGAACGCGGGCGTGCCCATCATTGTCGCCATCAACAAAATGGACCTGCCCGGCGCCAACCCGGACCGGGTGAAGCAGGGCCTGCTGGAGCACGAAGTCGTGGTGGAGGACTACGGCGGCGAGGTGTTGTCGGCGGAGGTGAGCGCGAAGTCGGGTGCCGGCGTGGACGACCTGCTGGAGAAGGTGCTGCTGCAGGCGGAGCTGCTGGAGCTGAAGGCGAATCCGGACCGCGAGGCGCAGGGCGTGGTCATCGAGGCCCAGCTGGACGTGGGCAAGGGCCCGGTGGCGACGGTGCTGGTGACCAACGGGATGCTGCATGTGGGCGACGACCTGGTCTGCGGCAACCACGGCGGCCGTGTGCGCGCGCTGCTGGATGAGCGCGGCAAGAACATCGACAACGTGGGCCCCGGCATGCCGGCCCAGGTGCTGGGCATCGATGGCGTCCCGCAGGCCGGCGACCACCTGGCCGTGATGGATCCCGACAAGGCGGCGGAGATCGTGCAGACCCGCCAACGCCTGGAGCGCGAAAAGAAGATCCGCATCAAGAGCCGGGGTGTGAAGCTGGCGGACATCAGCCGCTTGCTGGCGGAAGGCGAGACGGCCCAGCTGGACCTGGTGATCAAGGGCGATGTGGACGGGTCCGTCCAGGCCCTGTCCGACGCGCTGGAGCAGCTGTCCACGGACGAGGTGCAGGTGGAGGTGATCCACCGGGGTGTGGGCGGCATCAATCATTCGGATGTGCTGCTGGCGGCGACATCGGGTGCCATCGTGATCGGGTTCCACGTGAGGCCGGACGCGGACGCCCGCGGCGTGGCGGAGCAGGAGGACGTGGACATCCGGGTCTACGAGGTGATCTACGAGGCCGTGGAGGACGTGCGCACGGCGTTGGAAGGCATGCTGGCGCCGGAGGAGAAGGAAGTCGTGTTGGGCAGCGCCGAGGTCCGGCAGCTGTTCAAGGTGCCGCGCGTCGGCACGGTGGCGGGCTGTTATGTGACCGAGGGCGTCATCGAGCGCCACGGCAAGGTCCGCCTGATCCGCGACGGCGTCCAGGTCTACACCGGCGACATCGACAGCCTGAAGCGCTTCAAGGACGATGTACGGGAAGTCCGGGAGGGCTTCGAGTGCGGGATCAGCATCGACGGGTACAACGACCTCAAGGTGGGCGATATCATCGAGTGTTACCGGGTAGAGGAGATCGCCCGGACGCTGGCTGGCGCGGCGGGCGGCGAAGGGGCCTGAGCCTGACGCTGGAGCGGTCGTCCGGAGGGCGCGCCGCATGATCGTGGGTGTCGCCGGCTGGGAGCTGGAGATCATCGGTGCCCAGTCGCTGAAGGAGAAGCGGTCGGTTGTCCGCAGCCTGAAGGACCGGCTCCGCGCGCGGTTCAACGTCGCGGTTGCGGAAACGGGATACCAGGAGCTCTGGCAGCGCGCCGAGATCACCATCTCGACCGTGGCCGCAGATCGGCGGCGGGTGGAGGAGGTTGTGGACCGGGCCGACCGGCTCGTGGCGGGCGAGATGCGGGCGCGGATCATCGACAGCTACCGCACATACTATTGACCGCGACGGCGGCTGACTCCGGGTCGGCCGCCGTCTTGTATCGTGGCCGGAGCTTGCCGGGCACGGGAGATCGAAGCGCATGGTTCGACGTCGCGTGCAGCGACTGAACGAGCAGCTGCGCCGCGAGCTGACGGAGATTCTGCGGCGCGAGGTCAAGGACCCGCGGGTCGGCCTGGTCACCGTAACGGGCGTGCGCGTGGCCCCGGACCTGACGTTTGCGCGCGTTCTGGTGGAGATCCCATCATCGGCGGACGAGCCGGAAACATTGGCGGGTCTGGCGGCGGCGGCGCCGTTCGTGCGCCACGAGCTCGGCCAGCATCT
Source organism: Gemmatimonadota bacterium (assembly GCA_037388885.1). Classification (GTDB taxonomy): domain Bacteria; phylum Gemmatimonadota; class Gemmatimonadetes; order Longimicrobiales; family RSA9; genus JARRJS01. Next base: position 38,492 of record JARRJS010000035.1, on the reverse strand, counting down.
CAGGATCCGCCGCGTGCCCGAGCTGCGGTTCGAGGCGGACCACACGTTGGATCACGCCCGGCATATCGAGCGTCTGCTGGGCGAAGCCCTGAACCACCAGGACGAAGAGGCGGACGACGCATGATCGGTGTCCTGCCCGTGGACAAGCCCGAAGGCCCCACGTCGCACGACGTCGTGGCTCTCGCCCGGCGCGGCGTCGGCGTGCGGCGCATCGGACACACCGGCACACTGGATCCGTTCGCCTCCGGCCTGCTGCTGCTTTGCATCGGCCGGGCAACACGCCTGGCGGAGTATCTGAACCGCCTCCCCAAGACGTATCTCGCCGTGGCGAAGCTGGGCCAGGCCACGACCACCGATGACCCGACCGGTGAAGTCGTGTCATCGTCCGACGCGTGGCGTGAGCTGGACGACGACGCCGTGGCCGCTGCGTTCGAGACGCAGCGTGGCACGCGCATGCAGGTACCTCCCGCGTATTCGGCGAAGAAGGTCGATGGTGAACGGCTCTATCGGCGGGCCCGGGAGGGCCGGGTGGTGGACGTCGCTCCGTCGCCCGTCGACATCCTGCGCCTGGACGTCCGGCGCGTGACGCGGCCGCAGGTGGAGTTCGAAGTGGAGTGCTCGGCTGGAACATACGTGCGGGCCATCGCCCGCGACGCGGGCGCCGAGTTGGGCGTGGGCGGCCACCTCGTACACCTGCGCCGCACCCGCATTGGCCCGTTCCATGTGGATGATGCCCTGGACCTCGATCACCTGGACCGGGCCAACGCCGCACGCGCTCTCGTTTCCCCGCTGGACGCCCTGGCCCACCTGGCCCGCGTGGACGTGGACGACACGATGGCGCAGCGGATTTGCCACGGGAGCATGGTCTCCGTGCCGGGCGCTCCGGCAGGGCCCCTCGCCGTGGCTCACGACGGCCAGCTCATCGCCGTGGCGGAAACGGACGGGGACCTCGTTCGCCCGAAGAAGGTGTTCGCCGATGCCTGAGGCGCACGCGCCTTCGCCGCTGCCGTCCTCCATCCGGCGGACGGTCGTCACGGTCGGCACGTTCGACGGCGTGCACCGCGGACACTGGCTCGTGCTCCAGGAGCTGCGACGACGCGCGGCCGAGGCCAATACCCCCAGCGTCCTGCTCACCTTCCATCCCCATCCGCTGCGCATCGTGCACCCCGATCGCGCACCACCGCTCCTCACCACGCCGCTCGAGAAGAAGGAGATTCTGGCCGAGTCGGGCCTGGACTACGCCCTGTTCCTGCCGTTCACGCCCCGGCTCGCACGGTACGAGCCGCGGCGGTTCGTGGAGGAGGTCCTCATTCGACGGCTGCGCATGTGCCATCTGGTCATCGGCTACGACCACGGCTTCGGGCGCGGCCGCTCCGGCGACGTGGATACCCTGCGTCGCATCGGCGCCCAGCTCGGCTTCGATGTGACCGTCGTGGACGCGCTCTTCCGTAATGGCGAGCCTATCTCGTCCACCCGCATCCGCAAAGCGCTGCTCGATGGCGACGTGCTGGCGGCCGCCGACGGCCTGGGGCGGCCGTATTCCTTGCGAGGGCTTGTCGTACGCGGCGATGGACGCGGCCGATCCCTCGGCTTCCCGACTGCCAACATCCAGATGCCCGATGCGGACAAGCTGCTGCCCCTGGAAGGCGTCTACGCCGTCACAGCCGCGATCCAGGGCCGGCTGCTGAGCGGCGTCATGCACCTCGGGCCGCGGCCCACGTTCCGCGGCTCGCCTCCGTCCGTCGAGCTGCACCTGTTCGACTTCGACAAGGACGTCTACGGGGAAGAGGTGCGCGTGGACTTCTGCGCGCGCATCAGGGACATTCACCGCTTCGCACGCACCGCGGAGCTCATCGACGCCATAAAGGAAGACTGCGAGATTGCGCGACGACTGTTCCGCGAGGGCGGCACGGCTTGCCACAATCGCATAGCCGCGATATGATTCAAGGCTTGTCAAAACGAGGAAGCACGCTTCCCGACCAGCGTAGACTCTCGAGGAGGCACGATGACGATCCAGAAGGAAGAGATCATCCAGAAGTTCCAGCTGCACCCCTCCGATCGGGGTAGCGCGCCCGTTCAGATCGCGCTGCTCACCGCACGCATCCAGGAACTCACCGAGCATTTCCGCCGGCACCCGAAAGACCATCATGGCCGTCGTGGCCTGTTGAAGATGGTGGGCAAGCGGCGGCGCCTGCTGGAGTACCTGCGGCGCACGGATCTTGCGCGATACCGCGAGTTGATCGAGGAGCTGGGGTTGAGGCACTAGGGGTACTGGGAGGCGGAAACCGCGAGGCGGCTGAAGCAACGCGGGTACTGCGGGGAGGGGTCAGGGGTTGAAATGAAAACGGCGGCCCGGGGGCCGCGTGGATCAGTTGGGGAAGGGACAGGGTGGGCGAGAGCGGAAAGCGGAAAGAGAAGAGAAACGGAATGCAGAGAGTGGAGAAGCAGTTCGCCGGACGTACGCTGGTGATCGAGACGGGCCGCATGGCGCGGCAGGCGCACGGATCGGCGCTGGTTCGATTCGGGGACACGGTGGTTCTGGTGGCGGCGACGATGCAGGATGAGCCGACGCACCTGCCGTTCTTCCCCATGACGGTGGAGTACCGGGAGCGGTACTACGCGGCGGGCAAGTTCCCGGGCGGGTTCATCAAGCGGGAAGGCCGGCCGAGCGAAAACGAGATCCTGTCGGCGCGTCTGATCGACCGCACGCTGCGGCCGTTGTTCCCGGACGGCTTCCTGTACGAGACGCAGATCGTATGCTACGTGGTCTCGGCGGACCAGGAGAACAACGCGGACATGCCGGCGCTGCTGGGCGCGTCCCTGGCGCTGAACATGTCGAAGATTCCGTTCCCGCAGCCGGTGGCGTCGGTGCGGGTGGGGCGGCTGGAGGGCCAGTGGGTGTTGAACCCGACATTCCGCCAGCTGGAGTACAGCGATGTGGACGTGGTGGTTTCGGGCACCGAGAACGCCATCATGATGGTGGAGGGTGGTGCGGTGGAGGTGCCGGAGCAGGAGCTGGCCGAGGGCCTTGCCGTGGCGCATGAAGCCATCAAGGAACTCATCCAGATCGAGAAGGAAGTGTTGCGGCAGATCTCGGTGCCGAAGACGGAGTGGAAGCGGGTGGTGGAGGTGTCGGACGCGGTGGAAGGCCGGGTCACGGACCTGGCGGAGCGCCGGGTCGAGGAAGCGCTGAACCTGGACGACAAGTCGGAGAGGAACCAGGCGCTGGCAGCGTTGCGGGAGGATGTGCTGGGCGAGTTGGAAGAGGAGTTCCCGGAGGATGAGCCGGCCATCAAGCAAGTGCTGAAGGCGACGGAGAAGCGCTTGATGCGCCAGCAGATCCTGGAGCGGGGCGAGCGAGTCGACGGGCGGCGAGTGGACGAGATCCGTCCCATCTCGTGCGACGTGGGCATCCTGCCCAGGACGCACGGCTCGGCGCTGTTCACGCGCGGTCAGACGCAGTCGCTGGCGGCCGTGACGCTGGGCACGCAGAAGGACGAACAGCGGATCGACACGGTGGACGTGGCACAGGAGACGTCCAAGTCGTTCATGCTGCACTACAACTTCCCGCCCTTCTCGACGGGTGAGGCGCGGCCGATCCGGGGCACGTCGCGGCGCGAGTACGGTCACGGCGCGCTGGCGGAACGGGCGATCCAGCCGCTGCTGCCGGCGTACGACGAGTTCCCGTACACGATCCGGGTCGTGTCGGACATCTTGGAGTCCAACGGCTCGTCGTCCATGGCGTCGGTGTGCGGCGCGTCGCTGTCGCTAATGGACGCGGGCGTGCCGGTGCGTGCCGCGTGCGCGGGCGTGGCCATGGGCCTGATCAAGGAAGGCGACCGGGTCGAGGTCCTGACGGACATCCTGGGCGTGGAGGACGCGCTGGGCGACATGGACTTCAAGGTCGCGGGCACCCGCAAGGGTGTGACGTCGATCCAGATGGACATCAAGATCGAGGGGATCACGCAGGAGATCATGCGCGAGGCGCTGACCCGGGCCCACAAGGGGCGCATGCACATCCTGGACATCATGGACCAGACGCTGGCGAAGCCGCGTGGCGAGCTGTCCGAGTATGCGCCGCGCATCATCACGATCCAGATCAATCCAGAAAAGATCGGCGACGTGATCGGTCCGAAGGGCAAGACGATCCGGAGCATCCAGGACGAGACGGGCGCGGAGATCAACGTGGAGGACGACGGCACGGTGACGGTCGCGAGCGTGTCGGGCGAAGGCGGCGAGCGGGCCCGTCAGATGATCGAAGCGATCGTGGAGGAGCCGGAAGTCGGCCGGATCTACGAGGGTGTGGTCAAGACCACGACGACGTTCGGCGCGTTCGTGGAGATCCTGCCGGGCACGGAGGGCCTGTGCCACATCTCCGAGCTGCAGGAGAGCCGGACGGAGAAGACGGAGGATGTCCTGAAGGTCGGGGACGTGACCCGGGTCAAGCTGCTGTCCATCGACGAGAAGGGCCGTCTGCGGCTGTCCCGGAAGGCCGCCCTGGCGGAGCTCGCAGAGCAGGAGTGAGCGAGGGCCGCGGGCAGTACAGCCGCACGGAGCTGCCGCACGGGCTCACGGTCCTGACGGAATCCATGTCGGGCGTGCGCTCCGCGTCGGTGGGTGTGTGGGTCCGGTTCGGCTCGGCGCACGAGCAACGCGAGGAGATGGGCATCGCCCATCTCCTCGAGCATATGGTGTTCAAGGCGACGGCGCAGCGCAGTGCGCGGGACATCGCGCTGTCGCTGGAGCGTCTGGGCGGCTCGCTGGACGCGTACACGACGCGGGAGCATACCAGCTTCCAGGCGCGGGTGCTGGACGAGCACCTGGACGTCGCGCTGGACGTGCTCGCCGACTTGGTGGTCCACCCGACGCTGCGCGCGGAGGACCTCGAGCTGGAACGGGAAGTGATTCTCGAGGAGATCTCGACCGTCGAGGACACGCCGGACGACCTGATTTTCGAGCTTCAGTCCAAAGCGTTGTGGAACGGACACCCGTACGGCCACAGCATCCTGGGCACGCGCGAAACCATCGCGCAGCTCACTGCCACCGACCTGCAGCGGGTCCACCGTTCCGCGTACAGTCGACCCAACATCGTGATCGCGGCTGCCGGCCACGTGGCGCACGAACCGTTCGTGCGGCGCGTGGAGTCGCTGTTCGCCGGTGCGCCGACGAACGGCACGACGCCGTTGGTGGCGGTGGTGGACACGGAGCCGGTGGCGCACATCCGTCAGACGCGGGACACCGCCCAGACGCATGTCACGCTGGCGGCGCGCACGTTCGGGCACCCGGACCCGCGACGGTATGCGTTCGTGCTTCTGTCAAACGCCATGGGCGGCGGCATGAGCTCGCGCCTGTTCCAGCGGGTGCGCGAAGAGCTGGGTCTCGCCTATTCCGTTTACTCCTTCCAGTCGTTCTACCGGAATGCGGGCCTGAGCGGTGTCTACGTGGGAACGCGCCCCGAGTGGGGTGATCGGGCGCTGGAGGTCATCCGGGCGGAGATGATGCGCGTGGCACGGTCGGGCCTGGACGCGCAGGAGCTGCAGGACGCGAAAGGTCAGCTGAAGGGCCAGCTTGCGCTGTCGCTGGAATCCAGCGGAGGGCGCATGCACCGGCTGGCGGCGTTCGAGCTGTACGAAGAATCGTTTCAGAACCTGGATGAGCTGACGGCGCGCATCGATGCGGTGACGCAGGATGACGTTGCGGCGGTGGCAGCCGAATACTGGGACCCGGACCGCCACACACTGGTGCGATTGGGGCCGGAAGCCGCGTAAACACCTGCCGACGGCGGGTGGTGGCGAAGTCCTGCGGCATGTGTAAGGTTGTAGGGGGTTTTTGCGGGGGGTGGGGGTGGTCACAAGGAACGTGAACGATAAAGAGACAACCATGATCATCGGCGTACCGAAAGAGATCAAGACGAACGAGAACCGTGTCGGCGTCGTACCGGCCGGTTCCGAGGCCCTGATCCAGGCCGGGCATACGGTTCTGGTGGAGAAGGGTGCGGGTGAAGGCAGCGGCTTCAACGACGAGGCGTACAAGGCGACGGGTGCAGAGATCGTGTCGAAGGCGGAAGACGTCTGGGCACGGGCGGAGATGATCCAGAAGGTAAAGGAGCCCATCGAGGTCGAGTGGCCGCGCATGCGGAAAGACCAGCTGATCTTCACGTACTTCCACTTCGCGGCCGCTGAGGCTCTGACGCACGCCGTCATGGACTCCGGGGCCATCGCAGTGGCGTACGAGACCGTGCAGCTGGCGTCGGGCGAGCTGCCGCTGCTGACTCCCATGAGGGAGGTCGCGGGCCGCATGGCGGTCCAGGACGGCCGCGGCCTGCTGCTGGGCGGCGTACCGGGTGTCGAGCCGGGGCATGTGGTCATCCTTGGAGGCGGCGTCGTGGGCACGAACGCGGCGAAGATGGCGGCCGGGCTGGGTGCCAAGGTCACCATCCTGGACGTTTCGCTGCACCGGCTGCGCTACCTGTCCGACGTCATGCCGGCAAACGTCACGCTGCTCTATTCGAACCGCCACAACATCCTGGACCACCTGGAGAAGGCCGATCTGCTGGTGGGTGCGGTGCTGTTGCCGGGCGCGAAGGCTCCGAACCTGGTGCGCCGCGAGGACCTGAAGCACATGAAGGATGGCTCGGTCATCGTGGACGTCGCCGTGGACCAGGGTGGCTGCGTAGAGACCATCAAGGCCACGACGCACGAGGACCCGATCTACGTCGTCGACGGCGTCATCCACTACGGCGTCGCCAACATGCCGGGCGCAGTGTCCCGCACGTCGACCATCGCGCTGGCCAATGCGACTTCGCCTTACGCGCTCATGCTGGCCAGCCGCGGTTGGCTTGAAGCGTGCCGCAGCGATCGGGCGCTGGCCCTGGGCCTCAACGTGGTGAAGGGCAAGGTGACCTATCCCGGCGTCGCCGAAGCGTTCGGCCTGGAGAACACGCCGGTGGAGGACGTGATCTGAACCCTTCCGCCGCCCTGCCACACCGAGTGGGAGACCCCCTCCCCGACCGCCCCGCCAACGCGGGGGGACCGGGAGAGGGGGAGACGGCGTATGTGAGCGTTCGGTCGACGCGGTGCCAGGGCGTGGGCGGACGGCGGGTGGATACCGGTAACCCGGGTGCGTCGGCGCTCCCCGTCCCCCCGTTTCCCCGGCGGGGTGGCGAATGGGTGAGGTGGGTCACGCCCTCGGGGTGGGACGGGTCGGTGGGGTGGGTGGGCGAGGCGGATGGGTGGAGGAAGGGGTGATGGTGGTGGTGCGCGTGGTACGGCTGGACAACTTTCCGGATGACTGGTCGTTGCCGGAGTACGCCACGGAAGGCTCGGCGGCGGTGGACATGAGGAACGCAGGCGAGACGGTCGTGCTGCCGCCGATGGGACGTCAGTTGGTGCCGACGGGTTTGGCCATCGCGCTGCCAGCGAACACGGAAGCACAGATCCGGCCGCGATCGGGCCTTGCGCTGCGTCGGGGCGTGACGATTATCAACACGCCGTGCACCATCGATAGTGACTACCGGGGTGAGATCCGGATCCCCATGGTCAACCTGGACAGGGAACCGCAAACGATCGAACATGGCGAACGGGTGGCGCAGTTGCTGGTGGCGACCGTGGCCCGTATCGAGTGGAGTGAAGTGGACGCGTTGCCGGAAACCGTCCGGGGTTCGGGTGGTTTCGGCAGTACGGGTCGTTGACCCCCGAAAGGCGCGGTAGCTTGCAACAAGAAAGGCGTATGACTAGCTTGCTTTGTTTGCCTGAGCCGGGACTTCCTGCCGGCGGTGGAGTGAGTGGCCGCCGTCCCCGCCAGATCCTGGCATTGTCGCCGATCGACGCAATATGACTCTGCGAAGCTGGCTGAATTCGGGGTTGATCCCGGTGAACGACATCGCGGTTGATCTCGGCACGGCGAATACCCTCGTCTACGTGAAGGGCGAGGGGATCGTGCTGAACGAGCCTTCGGTGGTAGCCATCGAGCGCGGCTCCAACCGCATCAAGGGCATCGGGCTGGAGGCGAAGCGGATGCTGGGCCGCACGCCGGAAGGCATCATGGCGGTCCGCCCGCTCAAGGACGGCGTCATCGCCGACGTGGACATCACGGAAATCATGCTGCGCCATTTCCTGCGGCAGGTGACGGCGAAGCGGATCTTCCGGATCAAGCCGCGGGTGGTGGTGGGTGTGCCGTCCGGCATCACGGAGTTGGAGCGCCGAGCCGTGCGCTCGAGCGCGGCGGCGGCCGGCGCGAAGGAAGTCTACATGGTGGCGGAGCCCATGGCGGCCGCCATTGGGGTCGGCCTGCCGGTAGACACCCCGACGGGCAATATGGTGATCGACATCGGCGGCGGGACAACGGAGATCGCCGTCATCGCGTTGAGCGGCATCGTATCGGACACGTCGATCCGGGTCGGCGGGGATGAGATCGACAATGCCATCGTGACGTTCCTGCGCAAGAACTACAACCTGCTGATCGGCGAGCCGACCGCGGAGGCCATCAAGATCCAGATCGGCTCGGCCTTCAACAGCGGGGACGAGCGGGAGATGGAAGTGAAGGGCCGGGATCTGGTAAGCGGGATTCCGAAGACGGTGCGTGTGCACTCGCAGGAGATCCGCGAGTGCATCCAGGAGCCGGTCCAGCAGGTGGTGGATGCCGTGCGTCGCGCCCTGGAGATCACGCCGCCGGAGCTGGCGTCGGACATCGTGGACCGGGGGATCGTGATGACGGGCGGCGGCTCGTTGATCCGGGGTCTGGACCAGTTGCTGGCCCATGAAACGAACCTGCCCATCCATGTCGACGAAGAACCGCTCACATGCGTGGTCCGCGGTGCGGGCCGAATCCTGGATGACCTGCCGCGGTACCGGAACGTGCTGGCGGCGTAATCGGCGTTGAAGCGGTGAAGGACTACCTGGACGAACCGCGCCGGAGCCGCTGGCGAGAGCTGGGTCTGGGGGCCGTGTTCGTGATCGTGGCGCTCCTCCTGCTGTTCCTTCCTCCGCAGTACCAGACCTCGGTGCGCAGGACCATGCGGGCCACGGTGTTGCGCCCGTTCATCCTGGCGCAGTCGGATCTCCTGTCGGGCAGCGTGCGGCGTGCGGACCTGATCGCACTGCGGGCGCAGCGCGACTCACTTTCCGCCATTGCGGCGGCGCAGGCGAGCCTGGCAGAGGAGAATCGGCGGCTGCGTGCGCTGCTGGGTCTGCAGGAGCGCGCGGGCCCCACGTTCAAGCCGGCGGAGCTGGTGCACGTGGGCATGGAGGGTGGCGAGAGCACGTTCCTGCTGCGCATCGGGTCGGCCGAGGGCGTCCACGTAGGTAGCCCGGTGATCGTGCCGGAAGGTCTGCTGGGGGTCGTGTGGGAGGTAGGGCACGAGACGGCGCAGGGCATCGACTGGACGCACCCGGATTTCCGCGCCAGCGCCATGACGGCGGATGGGCGGGCCTACGGCATCGTGGAGCCACGTCGGGGCCGGTTCCGGGAGGAGGACCGCCTGGCGTTGACGGGTGCCGCGTTTCACACGGACATTCCCGCGGGCACGCGGGTGGTGACGTCGGGGCGGGGCGGGATCTACCCGCGGGGCATCTTGATCGGCACGGTGATGGGGGTGGAGGAGGAGGAGACGGGCTGGCGCAAGAGCTACGTCGTGCGACCGGCCGTGCGGCCGGCGGCGGTGAACCATGCGCTCGTGGGGATCGGCAAGGCCCGGGCCGATCTGTCCCGCCTGTGGAACGTGGCACCGGCGGATTCCGACAGCGTGGAGGAGGGTGGTGTCTCGACGCCCGGCCCCGGGAAATGAGCCGCGGGACGTGGGGTCCCTGGTTCGTCGTCCTGCTGCTGGTGGTGGCGCACCTGCTGTTGCACGTCACGCTGGGGATCGGGCGGGCGGCGCCGGACCTGCTGACGCTGGCGCTGCTTCTGGGGGCTCGGCGCGTGCACAGCGGTCCCGCGGCGGGACTCGGCCTGGCCCTCGGGTTACTGCAGGATTCCGTGTCGGCGCTGGCGTTTGGCGCGGCCTCGGCGACCGACGCCGTGCTTGGCGTCCTGGGCTCGCGCTCCCGGGACGTGTTCGTGGGCGACAGTCTGTTGTTCATCGGGTTGTACCTGTTTGCCGGCAAGTGGCTGCACGATATTCTGTACATGGTGCTCGCCGACTCGGTGCGCAGCGGGGACGTGCTCTCCGCAGTACTGGTGGATGCTCCGATCGGCGCATTGTATATGATGGGCGTGGGTTTGGTCGTCGTGGGAATCTACCGGGCACTGGGCTGGCGGATCTGATCGGCGGTCGGCAGTCGGCACGCCCGCAACGGGGCGGGTGGGTCCGGACCGGGCCAGACGCCTGAATTGCATGGAACAGTTCCACCTTCATACTCGACGTCGACGCTCGCGGGGCGCAGAGGTGCTGCTCACGCTCGTGCTGGGCGCCTTGGTGCTGAAATTCTTCCAGACGCAGGTCCTGCAGAACCCCGCTTACGCGCTGCAGTCGGAAAAGAACCGGCTGCGTCCGCTGCGGGTGCCGGCTCCGCGCGGCACCATCTTCGATCGCGATGGCCGCATCATGGCGGACAACGTGCCCGGGTACGCGCTGTCGCTGATGCCGGCGCCGGCGGATTCACTCCGCCGGTCGCTCGAGCGCCTGGCGCCGTTTCTGGACCTGGACTCGACGACCATCAACGCGCTCATGGCGCGGCAGCAACGCCAGCCCACCGAGCCATTGCTGGTGTCCGGTGACCTGACGTTCGACCAGGTGTCGGCCATCGAGGAGCGGCGCCCCTTGTTCCCCGAGGTGCTCATCGAGATGCGCCCGCGGCGCCGGTACCCTGCAGGTTCTGCCGCCGCGCATCTGATTGGCTACGTCAGCGAGATCAGCGAGGACGAGCTGGACCAGCCGGAATTCAAGGGGTACGCGGCGGGCCAGATCGTGGGTAAGGCGGGCATCGAGCGAGAGTACGAGCGGCGGCTGGCCGGCGAGGACGGTGTGCGTTACGTGGAGGTGGACGCGCTGGGCCGGATCGTGGGCGACTTCACGCCCCAACCTGCGGTGCCGCCCGTGCCGGGAAAGGACCTGCGGCTGAACATCGATCTGGATCTCCAGGAATGGGTGGCGCACGTCTTCCCCGACACCATGCGGGGCGCGGTCGTCGTGCTCCAGCCGCAGACGGGGCAAGTCCTGGCCCTGTATTCGTCGCCCACGTTCGATCCCAACGAATTCGTCGGTGGGTTGGATCCGGAGCAGTGGCTTGCGCTGCAGACGGACTCGGCGCGTCCCATGCTGGACCGTGCGGTGGCGGGCCTGTACCCGCCCGGCTCGACCTGGAAGCTGGCGGCGGCCGCCATCGCGTTGAAGCTCGGCGCCGTGGACCCGTCCAAGTTCATGCCGATCCCATGTCGCGGCGGCCTCCAGTACGGGAACCGCTACTTCCGCTGTTGGGACCCGGCGGGGCACGGCTACCTGGACATGGCCGGCGCCATCACGCACTCCTGTGACGTGTATTTCTACCAGCTGGGTCTGAAGATCGGCCTGGCGCAACTGCTGTCGGAAGCGACCCGCATGGGGTTCTCCCGGCCGACGGGCGTGGACATGCCGTCGGAGCGGGCTGGGCATTTTCCTGACAGCACGGCCTGGTACCGCCGCCGTTACGGCTGGGCCCCGACCGAGTCGGAGGTGCTGAGCCTGGTGATCGGGCAGGGCGCGGACGACCAGACGGCCATGAAGATGGCGCAGTTCTACGCCGCCATCGCCAATGGTGGGACGGAGCCTGCGCCGCGGGTCGCGGCGGACTCGCTGGCGCCCGCCCAACCGGGTTGGGACCTGCACCTGTCGTCTACAGAGCTCGACTGGCTCATCCGCGGCATGCGCGGTGTCACAAAAACAGGCGGAACGGCGGCGGCCTCGGCGGTGCAGTACTGGGACTGGATCGGCAAGACGGGCACGTCGCAGAACCCGCACGGCAAGGACCACGCCTGGTTCGTCGGCATGGCGGGTCCGCCGGGCAGCCCCAAGGAGGTGGTGGTGGCCACCATCGTGGAGCAGGGTGAGCACGGCGCCGACGCAGCGCAGTATGGTGCCAAGATTGCCGACTACTACCTCCGACGGAAGTACGGGATCCCGGTGGACACCATCCAGACACTGCGCGAGTACTGGCTCGCGGGGAAGCCGGCGCCGTGGGCCCGTTGACGATGAGGGACCGGCTGCGCAGCGGACTGGGCGACCCGCTGCTGTTCTGGCTCGTGCTGGTGCTGTCGCTGATCGGCGTGGCCATGGTCTACTCCGCCGGCCAGCTCGATGTGCCGGACCCGGCGGTGGAGGGCCTCTGGGTCAAGCAGCTGATCTTCCTGGCCGTCTCGCTCGTCGCCATGTTCTTCGTCATGCGCGTGGAAACCCGGTGGTTCGAGTGGGCCGCCGTACCGCTCTATGTCGTGGGTGTGCTGGCGCTCGCGGCCACGCTGGTCATCGGCACGGGAAAGGGCACGGCGGCGGGGGTGCGCAGCTGGATCGATCTGGGCCCGATCTCCGTGCAGCCGTCGCAATTCGCCGTGGTGGCGACGATCCTCATGCTGGCACGCGTCATGGGTGGCCGGGGCCAGTCACCGCATTCCCTGTTCTCACTGTGGCGGCCCCTGCTCGTGGCGGCTGTGCCCATGGGACTGGTGATGCTGCAGCCGGACCTGGGCACTGCCATGGTGTCGGGGGCCGTGCTCATGGCCACGTTGTACTGGGCGGGGACACCCGTGGGCGTGCTGTTCCTGCTGCTCAGCCCGGTGCTCGGCCTGTTCCTGGCCTTCAAGCCGTGGCTGTTCAGCATCTACATGCCGGCCCTGGTGGTGTTTCTGTATATGTACCGCATCTACTTGTGGGAAGGCGTGCTGGTGGTGGCGGCCAACCTGGCCGCAGGCACCATCGCCGTGCCGCTCTGGAACTCTCTGGAGCCGTATCAACAGGCGCGCCTTCTCGTGTTCCTGGATCCCGGCCTGGACCCGCGGGGCGCCGGCTGGCACGTAACCCAGTCCCGTGTGGCGATCGGGAGTGGCGGACTGTTCGGGAAGGGTTTCCTGATGGGGACGCAGAAGCGCCTGGCGTTTCTGCCCGAGCAGCATACGGACTTCATCTTCAGTGTCATCGGGGAGGAGAAGGGGTTCATCGGCACCGCGGTGGTGCTGCTCCTGTTTGGATTGGTGTTGTGGCGGCTCGTGCGCATCTCGGAGCGAGTGCCAGACCCCTTTGCGGGCATCGTGGCGTTCGGTATCTTCGGTGCCTGGTTCGCACATGTCGTGGTGAACGTCGGCATGACGGTCGGAGTGATGCCCGTCACGGGTATCCCGTTGCCGTTCATCAGCTATGGCGGCTCGTTCCTGCTGGCGAGCTTCATCGCGCTGGGTATCGCGCAGAGCATCGCGAAAGAGCACGCGAGGGTCCTACCATGAGCTGGTTCCGCAAGGAAAAGAAGAAGCTCAGCGCGGAGGACAAGCGGGAGCTGCCGGCCGACGTATTCGACAAGTGCCCCAACTGCGGGGAGATCCTCTACCGGGCCCGGTTGGCGCAGAACCTGAACGTGTGTCCGTCGTGCGGGCATCATCTTCCTCTCAGCAGCGAAGAGTACGTGGAGCTGCTGCTGGACGAGGGCTGCTTCGAGGAAACGGACGCGGAGCTGCGCAGCGCCGATCCGCTGGAGTTCCAGGACCTGAAGCCGTACAAGCAGCGCCTGGAGGCCGCGGAGCGGAAGACCGGGCGCGGTGAAGCGGTGATCACGGGTCTGGGCCTGCTGGACGAGATCCCGGTGGGTGTGGGCGTCATGGACTTCTCGTTCATCGGCGGCAGCATGGGCTCCGTGGTGGGCGAGAAGGTGGCGCGCCTGGCGCGCCGGACCACGGAGGAAAAACGCGCGCTGGTAATGGCGTGCGCATCCGGCGGCGCACGCATGCAGGAAGGCATCCTCTCCCTGATGCAGATGGCCAAGACGTCGACGGCGCTTGCGCGCCTGCACGAGGCCGGTCTGCCGTATGTCTCCATTCTCACACACCCCACCACCGGCGGGGTGACCGCGTCCTTCGCCATGCTGGGGGATGTGAACCTGGCGGAGCCCGGCGCACTGATCGGCTTCGCCGGTCCGCGCGTCATCGAGCAGACGATCAAGCAGGAGCTGCCGGAAGGATTCCAGCGGAGCGAGTTCCTGCTGGACCACGGCATGATCGACATGATCGTGGATCGCCGGGAGATGAAGGCGACGGTGGCGCGTCTGCTACGGCACATGCTCGCGCTGCCGGCGCGGGCACAACCGGCCGAGCAGGCGGGTTGAGCGAGCTCACCTACGCGGGTCTTGTCGAACAGCTGTTCCCGCGGCTGACCGGCGGGATCCGCTGGGGTCTGGAACGCACGGTCCGCATGCTGGCTGCGGCGGGCGACCCGCACCGTCGCTACCCCACGATCCACATCGGCGGGACCAATGGCAAGGGCTCGGTGGCCGCGACCATAGCGTCCATTCTGCGGGCCGCCGGCCTGCGCACCGGACTCTACACCTCCCCCCACCTGTGCGACTTCGCCGAGCGGATCCAGGTCGACGGCATGCCGGTGCCGCGTGACACGCTGCTGGCGGCGGCTCGTCGCCTGTGGCCGATGGTGCAGCGGGAGGCACCGTCCTTCTTCGAGGCGACCACCGCCATCGCGTTCCTAACATTGGCGGAGTTGGGTGTGCAGGTCGCCGTGGTGGAAGTGGGCCTGGGTGGGCGGCTGGACTCCACGAACGTGATCTCGCCCGACGTCTGCGTCCTGACCAACGTCGCCATGGACCACGCCCAGTACCTCGGCAACACGCTGGAGGCCATCGCGCAGGAAAAGGCGGGCATCATCAAGGCGGGTGTGCCCGTGGTGACGAGCGAGCCGGACCCGGTGCTGCGGGACGTGTTCCGCCGTCGCGCACGGGAGCTGGAAGCGCCCTTCCACGCCGTGGAGGCCGACGCGGTGAGCGACATCTCTGTGGATGAATCGGGCACGCGCCTGATCTACACCACCCACCCGTACGGAGAGCTGCCGTTGCATACGCCCCTGATCGGGGACTACCAGGCCATGAACACGGCCGTCGCCGTGCGGGCGCTGAGCCTGCTCCCCGCGGCGCGCCGGCCGGATGTGCACGCGGCGCAGATGGGCGTACGCTCCGTGCGATGGCCAGGCCGCGTCCAGATCGAGCGACGGCCCGACGGGATCTGGCTGTTCGATGCGGCGCACAACCCTGCCGGCATCGACTCGCTCGTCGCCGTCCTGGGGCAGCTGAGCCTGCCGAATCCGCTGGTGCTGCTCATCGGCGTGATGGGCGACAAGGAATGGCCGCAGATGCTGCCAGCCCTCTTCCGGGCGACCGACCGGGCCGTGCTCACCACCCCCTACAGCGCGCCGGAAGCGCGGCGCTGGGACCCGGAAGCGGTGCTGCAGGAGGTCCCGTCCGCCAGCGCCGAGGTCGTGGCGGACTTCGCCCGGGCCCTCGCCCGAGCCCGCGAGCTTGCAGGCGCAGGTGCCGTGATCGTGACCGGCTCCTTCCATACCGTGGGCGACGCGTTCCTGGAGCTGGGCATCCAGCCATTTCCCCCCGATGCGGGGTTGCCGCCAGCCGCCGCCGCGGTCTAGATTCGCGGCCATGCCGGGGTTCCAGAGCTTACCAGGATTTCGTGATTTCTTCCCCGATGACTTCGCGCTGCGGAGCCACATCGTAGGCGCGTGGCGTGAGGCGTCGCGGCGGTACGGCTTCGTGGAGTACGACGGCCCGCCGCTGGAGCCGTTGGAGCTGTACGTCGAGAAGAGCGGGGAGGAGATCGTCCACCAGCTGTACAACTTCGAGGACAAGGGCGGTCGCGCGGTGGCGTTGCGGCCGGAGATGACGCCCACCTTCGCGCGCATGGTGGGAGGCCGGGCCCGCTCGCTGCCCAAGCCCATCCGCTGGTTCTCCGTGCCGCAGCTGTTCCGCTACGAGCGTACGCAGCGGGGGCGCCTGCGGGAGCACTTCCAGTGGAATGTGGACATCGTGGGCGAGACGGGCGTGGCGGCGGATGCGGAGGTGCTGTCGGTGGCGCTGGAGGCCCTGCGCCTGCTCGGGCTCGGGGCCGAAGACGTGGTGGCGCGCGTCAACGACCGCCGGTTGCTGGAGCGGTTGCTGACGTACGCCGGCGTGCCGGCGGACGCGCTGGCGGCGACGTACCCGGTCATCGACAAGCTGACCCGGGAGGGGGAAGGGCGCGCGCGCGAGCGCTTCACCGAGATCGGCCTGTCGGCCGACGTGATAGACCGGCTCTTCGACCTGTTCCGCTACGAGGACTTCGAGGCGCTCGCGCGGGACCACGGCAACGTGCCCGGTGTACGCGAGGAGATTGATCGACTGCGGGAGTATTTCGCACTGCTGGACGCCCTGGGCTGGGGCGGCCAGATCGCGTTCGACATCTCCATCGTGCGAGGGCTGGCATACTACACGGGGATCGTGTTCGAGATCTTCGATCGCCACGGCGAGCTGCGGGCGATCTGCGGCGGCGGCCGCTACGATGAGCTGCTGAGCGCCTTGAGCGGCGTGGATCTGCCGGCCCTGGGGTTCGGTATGGGCGACGTCGTGCTGGGCGAGCTGCTGAAAGAGCGGGGTCTGGCGCCCGACACGGAGCCTGCGCTGGACTACTACATCGTGGCCGTCACGGACGCGGAGGCGAGCCTGGTGCGTCGGGTGGCCGGGGCGTTGCGCGGACGCGGTCACGCCGTGGCGTACGGGCTGCGCGGCGCCGGTGTGGGACGCCAGTTCAAGGACGCGGATGTGCGCGGAGCGCGTTACGCGGTCGTGCTGGGCCCGGACGAGGTCGCGGCCGGTGCGGCCGTGATCCGGGAGATGGCGACGGGCGAGGAGCGGCGCGTGACGCTGACGGAGCTGCTGGGATGAGCCAGCGGGGGGAACGTCACTCTCCGGTAGAGCACGACGCGGAACGTCGACGCATCCTGCGGCAGGTCACGCTGTGGATGTGGATCTACGGCCTGCTGGCGGTCGTGCTGGCCATCGGCTCGGGCGCCCTCGTGGCATGGCTGTTTCACCACTTCGGCGGCCTGCCGTTCCGGGCGACGTGGCTGGCCGCCACGGCCGTGATCGCCGGCGTGCCCGTCCTGATCCACCTGGTGCAGGCGTTTCGCAGAAAGGGCGACGAGCAGGAGCCGGGCGGCGACTGACCGGAGCTGCGCCGCCGGATCTCCGGCCGGCGCCGCGGGCGCCACGCAACCGCGGGCCGCGCCGGACGACGAAGACCAAGACGATGCCGAAGACGAAGACGCAATCGAGACACGGGCGGAGACGGATGGCGGAAGAGAAGGGGCTGACGAGTCGGGCGGAGGATTTCTCGGCCTGGTACAACGAAGTAGTGCTGCGCGCGGAGCTGGCAGACTATTCGCCGGTGCGCGGCAGCATGGTCATCCGGCCTTATGGATACGCCCTGTGGGAGAATATGCATCGGGCCCTGGATGACATGTTCAAGGCGACGGGCCATCAGAACGCCTACTTCCCGTTGTTCATCCCGCTCAGCTTCATCGCGCGGGAAGCCAAGCACGTGGAGGGCTTCGCCAAGGAGATGGCGCTGGTCACGCACACGCGCCTGATCGCCGATGAAGCGGGCGCGCTGGTGCCGGACCCGGCGTCGGCGCTGGAGGAGCCGCTGGTGGTCCGACCCACGTCGGAGACCATCATCTACGACGCGTTCTCGAAATGGGTGCAGAGCTACCGGGACCTGCCTCTGCTTATCAACCAGTGGGCGAACATCGTCCGATGGGAGATGCGCACGCGCCTGTTCCTGCGGACGGCGGAGTTCCTGTGGCAGGAAGGGCACACGGCCCACGCGACGCCGGCGGAGGCGGAGGCGGAGTCAGTGCGCATGCTGGGCGTGTACCGCACCTTCATGGAAGAATGGATGGCCATGCCGGTCATCACCGGCCGGAAGAGCGAGTCGGAGAAGTTCCCGGGCGCCGAGCACACGTACGCCTGCGAAGCGCTCATGCAGGACAACAAGGCGCTGCAGGCCGGCACGTCCCACAACCTGGGCCAGAACTTCGCTCGCCAGTTCGATCTCCGATTTCAGACGGAGGAGGGTGGCGAGGACTGGGCGTGGAACACGTCCTGGGGCGTGTCGACGCGTCTGGTGGGCGGGCTGGTGATGACACACGGCGATGATGCGGGGCTGGTGATCCCGCCGAAGCTTGCACCCTACCAGGTCGTCGTCGTGCCGATCCACCGCGACGGGGAGGATCGCGCGGCCGTCATGGACAAGGCGGACCAGGTCGTTGCGGCGCTCACCGCGGCGGGCGTGCGTGTGCACACCGATACGCGAGACAACATGACGCCGGGCGCCAAGTTCTACGAATGGGAGCGGAAGGGTGTGCCGCTGCGCGTAGAGATCGGGCCCAAGGATGTGGCGAAGGAGCAGCTGGTGCTGGTCCGGCGGGTGGTGCCCGAAGGTGAGAAACGGAAAGCGTTCCTCCCGGAAGGGGAAGCCCTGGCGTCCGTCCCGGAGCGCCTTGCCGCCATCCAGACGGACATGTTCGAGGCGGCCTTGGCGCGGCGCACGGCTCACACGCACCGGGACGTGGCGAGCTACGACCGGTTCCGGGAGATCATGGAGGGTCCGGGCGGGTTCGTGTTCGCGGGCTGGTGCGGCGACGCGTCCTGCGAGGAGAAGGTGAAGGACGACACAAAAGCCACGATTCGCGCCCTTCCGGACGAAGAGTTCCGGTCGCCGAACACGCCGCAACGCTGCATGGTCTGCGGCAAGCCGGCGACGACAGAAGCCGTCTGGGCGCGGGCATACTGAGACCGATCTTGCCTACATTCGATTACCGCGGTGACGTTCTCCATTGCGAGGACGCATCCCTGGAGGCGCTGGCCGCGGAGTTCGAGACGCCCCTTTACGTTTACAGCCGGGCCGGCCTCCTGGAGCGGTACCGGGCGTTCGATGCGGCGTTCGAGCCACTGGACCGCCTGATCGCTTACTCGGTCAAGGCGAACGGCAACCTGTCGGTGCTGCGTCTGCTGGCGCGCCAGGGCGCCGGGGCCGACATCGTGAGCGGCGGCGAGCTGCACCGTGCCCGGCTGGCCGGCATCCCGGCGGAGCGCATCGTGTTCAGCGGCACGGGCAAAACGGCCGATGAGCTGGATGCGGCACTCGCTGCGGGCATCCTGGCGTTCAACGTCGAAAGCGAGGGCGAGCTCCACCTGCTGGCCCATCGGGCAGCTGCAGCGGGACGCGTGGCGCCGGTGGCGCTGCGGGTCAACCCGGACATCCTGAGCCCGACCCCGCACCCGTACACGCGGACCGGTCACCGGCAGACGAAGTTCGGTGTGCCCGCCGAGGATGCGCGGCGCCTGTTCCGCGTGGCGGTGGAGCACCCATCGCTGGCACCGGTGGGCATCGACGCCCACATCGGCAGCGAGATCGCGGCCCCGGAGCCGTACCAGCAGGCGCTGCTCTTCCTGCTGGACCTGGTGGACGACCTGCGTCGCGACGGCATCGCGCTGGCCCATGTCGACCTGGGCGGCGGCTACGACGCATGCCCGGACGAGGACGTGGCGGCGACGGTCGAGGCGCTGGCGGAACGCGTCGTGCCGCACCTGGCCACGAGCGACCTGCGCCTCGTGCTGGAACCGGGGCGCTTCATCGTTGCCGAAACCGGAGTCCTGCTGACGCGGGTCCTGTACGTGAAGGAGATGGGGGAGAAGACGTTCGTCGTCGTGGATGCCGGCATGAACGATTTCCTGCGGCCCAGCCACTACGACGCACAGCACGAGGTGCAGCCGGTGCGGCGGACGGATAATGCGCCGGCATCCGTCGATGTCGTGGGGCCCGTGTGCGAGACGGGCGATTTCCTGGCCCTCGGCCGCGAGCTGCCGCTGCCGCAGCCGGGCGACCTGCTGGTGGTGCGGGTGACGGGCGCCTACGGGTTCTCCATGGCGTCCAGCTACAACAGCCGGCCGCGCCCGGCGGAGGTACTGGTGCAGGGCGCCGATGCACAACTGGTGCGCAGGCGGGAAGACTACGACGACCTGGTGCGGGGCGAGGTGGAGCTGCTTGCCCGGGACGGTTGAAAACGGGGCGGCCTTTCGAGCCCCTGTCGTCCCGCAGCGATATAGAACACGAGCCTTCGAACTCGAATTCGAATTCGAAGACGACAACAAGTCATTGAGAACGCTTTCTTCGGAGCCACATTGCCGACCAGCCCGACGCGTGACCGGATCCTGATCCTAGACTACGGCTCGCAGTACACGCAGCTGATTGCCCGCCGGGTGCGGGAGGCGCGGGTGTACTGTGAGATCCACCCGCCGACGGTGACGCTGGACTGGATCCGGTCGTGGTTGCCGAAGGGCATCGTGCTTTCGGGCGGGCCGGCATCGGTGTACGACGAGGGCGTGCCCACTGTGGACGCCGGGTTGCTGGAGCTGGGCGTGCCGGTGCTGGGCATCTGCTACGGCATGCAACTCGTGGCGCAGCTGGAGGGTGGCGCGGTGGTGCACGGCAGGCGGGAGTACGGCCGGGCGGAAATGACCGTCGACGAGCCGGACGACCTGTTCGGCGGCTTCGAGGACTCGGAGCGCACCAGCGTGTGGATGAGCCACGGAGACCACGTGAACGAGCCGCCGCCAGGCTACCGGACACTGGCCTCTACCGATGCGTTGCCGGTGGCGGCGTTCCGCTCGGAGCGGCGGCCGGTCTACGGAGTACAGTTCCACCCGGAAGTGGCGCATACGCCCCGCGGCGAAGAGATCCTGTCCAACTTCCTGTTCCGCGTGTGTCGCTGCGAACCGACGTGGACCGCCGGCTCGTTCATCGAGGACTCCATCGCGCGCATCCGGAAACGGGTGGGCGCAGAACAGGTCATCTGCGGCCTGTCCGGCGGCGTCGACTCGTCCGTGGCCGCGGTCCTGCTGCATCGGGCGGTGGGCGAACAGCTGGTCTGCATCTTCGTGGACACCGGACTGCTGCGGAAGGGCGAGCGGGAGGGTGTGGAGCGGACGTTCCGGCGGCATCTGGGGGTGCGACTCGAGGTCGTGGACGCCACCGACGAGTTCCTCGACCGGTTGAAGGGCGTGGTCGATCCCGAAGAAAAGCGACGCCGCATCGGCGAGCAGTTCATCCGGATCTTCGAGCGTGCCGCGAAGGACGTGGGTCAGGACGCGCGCTTCCTGGTACAGGGCACACTGTACCCGGACGTGATCGAGTCCGAGTCCGTACGCGGACCGTCGGCAACCATCAAGACGCACCACAACGTGGGCGGCCTGCCGGAGGACATGAGCTTCGAGCTGGTGGAGCCGTTGCGCGAGCTGTTCAAGGACGAGGTTCGCCAGGTTGGCCGGGAGTTGGGGCTGCCGGAAGATCTGGTGGGCCGCCACCCGTTCCCGGGTCCGGGTTTGGCCGTGCGCGTGCTGGGCGAGGTGTCGGAGGAGCGCCTGGCCGTGCTGAGGGAGGCGGACGCTATCTACCTGGAGGAGATCCGGGCCGCGGACCTCTACGACGACATCTGGCAGGCCTTCGCCGTCCTGCTGCCGGTGCGCAGCGTCGGCGTGATGGGCGATTCCCGCACGTACGAAAACGTGGTCGCCCTGCGCGCGGTCACCAGCCGCGACGGCATGACTGCCGACTGGTTCCCATTCCCACACGACGTGCTGGGCCGCATCTCGTCCCGGCTGATCAACGAGGTCGCCGGCGTCAACCGCGTCTGCTACGACATCAGCTCGAAGCCGCCGTCCACCATCGAGTGGGAATAACGTCGGTGCGGGCACCGGCACCCGGCCGCCGCAGGGTGTCGGGCCGATGAAGCATGTCGGGCCGGTGGAGTGTGTCGGGCCGCCGCAGCATGCCCGGCTGAGGTAGCGTGTCGGGCCGCCGCAGCATGCCCGGCCGGGGCAGCAAGCCCGGCCGGTGGAGCGTGTCTGGCCGGTTCGGGACGCCCAGGGTGCCAGCGCGCACCGACCTCGGCGGTGCGTGAGCGGTGTCCTGACTGGCGGAGTCCCGGGGCGGGTTCCGGAGACGCGCTTCGATGGTGTCCCACAGGTTCGCCATCCGTGCCGGGTCCTGGCTGTAATCCCGCACGAACTCACGCATCTGGTCCGGTGTCACACCATTGCGGGTGAGGATTTCCTTTTTCTGCTCGTCGAACTGCTCCGCCGTCTCCGATTCCGCGTCCGCGCGGCGCAGCGCTACGAAGACCTTCACGAACGCTTCGGAGGTCATGGGTTCCTGCAGCTGCCGGCGCTGACACGACCCCGTGGGCATGCACAGGCCCAGGAGCAACACTGCCGTCGGCAGGGATCGGAATGCGCACGAACGGAGCATGGTGGAACGTGGAAGGCGCCCCGCAAGGTGTCAAGCGGTCGTTCCGCGTGTCCAGGCGCGGCCCCGCCTGCCGTTCTGACAGGGGGTGGGGGCATGCCGTTTGCGCCCGGAAACGGCAGGCGGGGGCGGGGCGGGTTGGCGGTGAGCGCGGACGGAGCAAGGAGCACAGGTGCTGAATCAGGACCGGTTGACGATCAAGGCGGCGGAGGCCATCCAGGCCGCCACGGCCATCGCGCAACGGCGGGGCAACCCGTCGCTGGAGGACATCCATCTGCTGCGAGCGTTGTTGGACCAGGAGGAGACGGTGGTGGTGCCGATCCTCCGGAAGGTAGGGGTGGATGCTGGCCGTCTGGAGACGGAGCTGGATGAGGCGCTGGACCGGTTGCCGAAGCAGACGGGCGATGTGCGCGCGACGCTGAGCCGGGAGCTGAACCAGATCTTCGACCGTTCGGAGAAGGAAGCGCGGGACCTGGGTGACGAGTACGTGTCGACGGAGCACCTTCTGCTGGCGCTCGCGGAGAAGAAGGGCTCCACGACGCGGGAGCTGTTGTCGGCGCAGGGCGCGTCGCGGGCGGCGCTGGCGGAAGCGCTGGAGGCGGTGCGCGGTCCGCATCGTGTGACGGACCAGGAGCCCGAGCAGAAGTACCGGGCGCTGCAGCGGTTCGCCCGGGACCTGACGGAGCAGGCGCGGCAGGGCAAGCTGGACCCGGTGATCGGGCGGGACGAGGAGATCCGCCGGGTCGTGCAGGTGCTGAGCCGGCGGACCAAGAACAACCCGGTGCTCATCGGCGAGCCGGGGGTGGGGAAGACGGCGATCGTGGAAGGTCTGGCGCAGCGCATGGTGAGCGGCGACGTGCCGGAATCGCTGGCGCACAAGGCGCTGCTGCAGCTGGACATCGGCGCGATGGTGGCGGGCGCGAAGTACCGAGGCGAGTTCGAGGAGCGCTTCAAGGCGGTACTGAAAGAGATCACGGAGGCGGAAGGCCGCTACATCGTCTTCATCGACGAGCTGCACACGCTGGTGGGTGCGGGTGCGGCGGAGGGCGCGGTGGACGCCGGCAACATGATCAAGCCGTCGCTGGCCCGCGGCGAGCTGCACATGGTGGGCGCCACCACGCTGGACGAGTACCGCAAGCACATCGAGAAGGACGCGGCGCTTGAGCGGCGGTTCCAGCCGGTGTTCGTGGGCGAGCCGAGCGTGGAGGACACCATCGCGATCCTGCGCGGCTTGAAGGAGCGCTACGAGGTGCACCACGGTGTGCGCATCACCGACGCGGCGATCATCGCAGCGGCGCGTCTTTCGGACCGGTACGTAGGCGGCCGGTTCCTGCCGGACAAGGCCATCGACCTGATCGACGAAGCGGCCTCGCGGCTGAGGATCGAGATCGATTCGCTGCCGCAGGAGATCGACGAGGTGGAACGCCGCATCATGCAGCTGGACATCGAGCGTACGGCGCTGGCGGCGGAAGAGGAAGCGGGTGCGGTGGAGCGGCGTCATCGGATCGAAGCGGAGCTGGCGGACCTGCGGGAGCAGGCGTCGAGCATGAAGGCGAAATGGCAGGCCGAGAAGGAAGCGATCGGTCGGATCCGGGAGCTGAAGGGCCGCTCGGACGAGCTGAAAGTGGCCGCAGACCGGGCGACGCGCACAGGCGATCTGGCGCGGGCCGCGGAGATCCAGTACGGCGAGGTCCCGCAGACGGAGCGGGACCTGGAGGAGGCGGAAGCGCATCTGGCGAAGCTGCAGGAAGGGACCCGATTCCTGAAGGAGGAAGTGGACGCAGAGGACGTGGCGGAGGTGGTGTCGCGCTGGACGGGCGTGCCCGTCTCCCGGATGCTGGAATCGGAGCGTCAGCGGCTGACGCACCTGGAGCAGGTACTGGGCACGCGGGTCGTGGGGCAGGACGAAGCGATCCGGGCCGTGTCCGACGCGGTGCGCCGCAGCCGGGCGGGGCTGCAGGACCCCAACCGGCCCATCGGCAGCTTCGTGTTCCTGGGCCCGACGGGTGTGGGCAAGACGGAGACGGCGCGGGCGCTGGCCGAGTTTCTGTTCGACGACGAGGACGCCATGGTGCGCATCGACATGTCCGAGTATATGGAGCGGCACGCCGTGGCCCGGCTGATCGGCGCACCGCCCGGGTACGTGGGCTACGAGGAAGGCGGTCAGTTGACGGAGCGTGTGCGCCGTCGGCCGTACTCGGTGGTGCTGTTCGACGAGATCGAGAAAGCCCATGCGGAAGTGTTCAACGTCCTGCTCCAGATCCTGGACGACGGGCGCCTGACCGACGGGCAGGGCCGCACGGTGGACTTCCGCAACACCGTCATCATCATGACGTCCAACATTGGCAGCAGCTATATCCTTGAGCATTCCGGCGAGGAATGGTCGGGGATCGGAGAGCACGTGCTGGGTGAGCTGCGCCATCATTTCCGGCCCGAGTTCCTGAACCGCGTCGACGACATTGTCGTGTTCCGACCGCTCGGCCGCGCCGAGCTGGAGCAGATCGTGGACCTCCAGCTGCGCCGCCTGGAGCGTTTGCTGGCGGACCGGGAGCTGAAGCTGCAGGTGACCGACGCGGCGAAATCCTTCATCGCCGAGCAGGGGTACGACCCCGCATTCGGCGCCCGCCCGCTGAAGCGGGCCATCCAGCGGCTGGTTCAGAATCCGTTGGCCATGCGCGTGCTGGAAGGCGACGTGGCCGAGGGCGACACGGTGGTGGTTGATCACGCGCCCGGCAGCGACCTGCTCACGTTCCGGCGGCAGTCGGAGTCGGCGCCGACGGTCGCCTGAGGGGCGCATCAGCTTCGCTTGACAGCACGGGAGGCCGGGGCGAACCTTCAAACGGCCCGGGTCCCGGGCCGCCGTATGTCATCGCGGGGAATCCGAAATGTCAAGCATTCATCGTCCGGCCGTGGCACTGCTGACCGTCCTCCTCATCCTGCAGACGGCGTGTGTGCACCGGCCGGTCCCGACGCAACCGAACGTCTCGACAGTGGCGCCCACACTAGTCGTTGAACGGTTCCTGCGAGCCGTGAACGCCAACGATGTCCAGACCATGGCGCGTCTATTCGGCACGAAGGACGGCTCCATCGTCAACATGGAGAAATCCGACGAGGTGCAGCAGCGGATGTTCATCCTGGCGTCGCTGCTGCATCACGACGACTATCGCATCGAGGGCAATCAGATCGTGCCGGGGCGGTTGAACGACGCGATCCAGTTGAATGTGCGCATGTGGTTCGGGGAACGGCAGGTCGTCATACCGTTCTTGATGGTGCGGGCGAAGAAGGACGCGTGGCTGGTGGAGAAGATCGGTGTGGACCGATTGTCGGAGGGGGGCTGACGCTGCCCTCAGAGCTGCACCAGTTCCACCAGGACACCGCCGAAGGATTGCGGGTGCAGGAACGCCACGCGGTGTCCCCGGGCACCGGCGCGAGGCTCCTCATCGATCAAACGCACGCCGGCCTGGCGCAAACGGGCCAGCTCGGCAGCCAGATCGGGCGTGCGGAACGCGATGTGATGCAGGCCCGGCCCGCGCCGCTCGAGGAACCGCGCAACGCCGGAGTCCTGTGACAACGGCTCGATGAGCTCCAGGGCGACGGGCCCCGCGTCCAGGAAAGCCACGGCAACGCCCTGGGCGGCTACCGTCTCGATCGCGACGCCCCGGGAGCCCGTCAGATGTTCGAATTGAGGCAGGGCGTCGCGGATGGAAGGCACCGCGACGGCGATGTGGTCGATGGGTAGCTGGAGATCTGGCATGTGCACTCGGCCGGAGATTTGCGAAAATCCCGAATGGTGGTGAACGGCGTGATTCGGGGCAACGTAATCGAGGCGTGTCGACCGGGCCACCGGCGGCGGCGCGCGGCGTGCTGGAAGGAGCGGGGGGATATGGCGGATTTCGTGACGGTGACGGATGGCAACTTCGACAAGGAGATCGGACACGCTACCGGTCTGACCATGGTGGATTTCTGGGCGGAGTGGTGTGGCCCGTGTCGGCTGGTTGAGCCCATCGTGGAGCAGCTGGCGGAGGCGTACGAGGGCCAGCTCCGGGTGGGCAAGCTGGATGTGGATGCGAACCAGCGCACGACGGCCCGCTTCAACGTACGGTCGATCCCGAGCATCCTGTTCTTCAAGGACGGGCAGCACGTGGACACGGTGGTGGGCGCCGTGCCGACGCCGCAGCTGGAGCGCAAGATCAAGGAGCTCCTGGGCTGATCGCGTGGGGGCGGGATGGGTCCCGTCTCGCCCCCGCCACACTCCTTTCCGGCGCCGCGCGGCGCCGTCTTCGTTTACGCCCTGTCGGGCAGGGGCGGGGTGCCACGACCGCATGGCGACTCTGTACATTGTATCCACGCCCATCGGCAACCTGGGCGATATGACGTACCGGGCGGTGGAAGTGCTGGGCTCTGTGGCCCGGGTTCTGGCGGAGGACACGCGGCGGACGCGAGTCCTGCTTCAGCATTACGACATTCACGCGCGTCTCGTGTCTGCGCACGAGCACAACGAGGCGGCGCGCGCGCAACGCGTGGTGGAATGGCTGGACGCGGGTGACGACCTGGCGCTGGTGACCGATGCCGGCACGCCGCTGGTGTCGGACCCGGGCCTGCGCATCGTGCAAAGGGTCCTGGACGCCGGCCACCAGGTGGTGCCGGTGCCGGGCGCCTCGGCGGCGCTGGCCGCGCTCGTGGCGTCGGGCCTGGAACCGGAGCCGTTCACGTTCCTGGGCTTCGCGCCGCGGACCGGTCGTGCGCGCAGGGAACGGCTGGAAGAGATCGCGGTTTCGTCGCACGCGGTCGTGTTGTACGAGTCGCCGAACCGGCTGGCGGCGCTGCTGGCGGACCTTTCCGACCTTTGCGGCGGCGAGCGGCGGGTGGCGGTGGCCCGCGAGCTGACGAAGCTGCACGAAACGGTGTTTCGCGGCACGCTGGCGGAGGCTTCGACGCACCATGCCGGGGAAGTGCGGGGCGAGGTTGTGGTGGTGCTGGCGGGTCGGGAACCGGCGACGGCAAGCACGGCAGAGGCGGATGAGGCGGCGGCGCGGGCGCTGGCGGGCAGCCTGCTGGCCGAGGGCCGCCGACCGAGCCAGGTGGCCCGGGATGTGGCGCGTCGGCTCAGGCTGCCACGCAACCGGGCATATGAGATTACGCAGTCGTTGGTGGAGGAACCGGAGTCCGAGCCGTGACGCGTCCCCTCATCCTCGCAGCCCTCGCCGTGCTGATGGCGCCCGTGGCCCGGTCGGCCGCCGCGCCGGCCGCCGGCATGGACGCGCTCGCCGTCACCGACGCGCCCACGATCGCCCAGGTGCAGTACGACGGCGGTGGAGACTGGTATGCGAACCCGTCGTCGCTGCCCAACCTGCTGCACGAGATCAGGCTTCGCACGGGGCTGCCCGTCGCGGACCGGCCCGCGCATGTGCGTCTGACCGACCCGGACCTGTGGCGCTACCCGTACCTGTACATCACCGGCCACGGCAACATTCGCCTGAGCGACGCCGAGATCGTGAACCTGCGCCGCTACCTGGCACACGGCGGGTTCCTGCACGTGGACGACAACTACGGGCTGGACAAGAGCTTCCGGCGCGAGATCCGGCGCGTATTCCCGGACCGGGAGTTGGTCCCGCTGCCGGCCGACAACCCGATCTATCACGTGTTCTACGACCTGCCGGGCGGCCTGCCCAAGATCCACAAGCACGACGGGTTGCCGGCGCAGGGGTTCGGCATTTTCGAGCGCGGCCGTCTGGTCGTCTTCTACAGCTACCAGTCCGACCTGGGCGATGGCTGGGAGAACGCCGACGTGCACGGCGATCCGCCGGAGAAGCGTGAGGCGGCCTTCCGCATGGGCGTGAACCTGTTCCTCTACGCCATGGCCCAGGGGGTGACGTGACCGGCGCCACGACGGCAGCGGACCTGGTGCGTGCCGTGCGCCGGCGGGTGCGCGTCCGCGGCGCAGGTGCGGTGGTCGCCGGCCTGCTGACGGTAGGCCTCGGCGCGCTGGCCGTGGCCTGGCTGGCCGCCGGCACGACGGTGTGGCGCCGGCCGGGGGCCGGCCCCGTTTTGGTGTGGCTGGCCGGGGGCGCTGGTGCTCTGGTGCTGTTGCTCCTCGGCCTGCGCCGGTGGGTTTGGGCCGTGGACGACGGGCGTGCGGCGGCGTTCGTGGAGGATGCGCTGCGCTTGCCGGCGGGCCGCGTGCGCGGCGTGCTGGAGCTGCTGGGCGGCGTGCCTGCCGGGACGTCGGCGGCGCTGCACCACCGTGCGCTGACGTCGCTGTCGACGCGCATGGATGGACTGACGGTCGCGGATGCCGCCGGGCCGGCTGGTCGGCAGGCGACGGTCCGGCTGATGCGGTGGGCGGTGAGCGCCGGACTGCTGGCCCTGGCGGTTCTGGTCATGGGGCTGGCGGTGCCCGAGCGGGCCGAAGCAGGCTGGGGTCCACTGCTGCGCCCGCTGCGACAGCTTCAGGCGCCGGTGCTGCCCGCCCTCGTGGTGGCGCCGGGCGACACGGCGGTGGCACGGGGGGCGGACCTCATGGTGCGCGTGAGGGCGGAAGGCCGAACGACGGCCATGCTCCGCTGGCGGATCGCCGGGGACGTACCCCGGCAGCGCCACCTGGCGCTGGAAGCGGACACCGCGCGGGCCGAGGTGGGACCGGTCGCCGCGCCGCTGAGGTACTGGCTGACGACGCTGGACGGGGCGCACTCGGACACGTTCCACGTCCGGCCGCTGGACCCGCTGTTCGTGGCTTCCCTGTTCATCGACGTGACGTACCCGGGCTATCTGGACCGACCGGAGGAACATTACGGAGATGACGCGCCGCCGTTGGCGCTGCCGGCCGGGACGCGCCTGCGGATCCGGGGTCGCGCGACCCGGCGCCTGGGCTCGGCGGTGCTGGTGGGACCGGACACGGTCCGGCTGCAGACGCACGGCGCCCGGTTTGCCGCCCAGTGGCGGCCGCAGCGCAGTGGCAGGTACGCGTGGGCCTTGCAGGACGACGACGGCGCGCCGGCCGGTTCGGTGCCCGGGCCACTGGAGCTGACGGTCGAACCTGATGCAGTGCCGGCGGTGGACGTCGTGGTCCCCGGAGCGGACACGATCATGCCGCTGTCGCTGCGACAGGCCGTGACGGCGGACGCCCGCGACGATCACGGTATCGCGCAGGCGCAGCTCGTGAGCTGGCGCATCAGCGCCCTGGGCGGTCGCGACTCGGCGGTGACGCAGACCCTGCCGGTCGCGGGGGGACAGGCAGGGAGGCAGGACATGCCGAAGATGAAGACGAACAGGGGCGCTGCGAAGCGCTTCAAGGTGACGGGCAAGGGCAGGATCAAGCGCCACAAGGCGGGCAAGAGCCACGCGGCGGTCGGCAGGGGAACGTGCCACCTTGGGGAGCGACCCGCCCGGTGGCACGGGCGCCGGTCGGAACGGCCGGTTGAGCTTCGAGGCGGCGCAGCAGGCGCGGGCTGTGCTGCAGCGGCAGGAAGAGCTGGTGGCACGTGCGGATTCGCTGCGTCGGCAGGTGGAATCGTTGCGTCGGGCGATGGACCAGGCGGGACTGCGGGACCCGGAGCTGCAGCGTCGTCTGCAAGAGCTCAGTAACCTGTATTCGGAGCTGTTGACGCCGGAGCTGCGCAAGCAGATGGAGGCGCTGCGCAGGGCGCTCCAGGCCCTGGACCCGGACCAGGTGACGCGCGCGCTGCAGGAGCTGGCGCGCCGCCAGAGCGAGTTCCGCCAGCAGGTGGAGCGTAGCCTGGAACTGTTCCGGCGTGCGGCGGCGGAGCAGGCGATGAGCGCGCTGGCGCAGGAAGCCCGGGAGATGGCGACGCGTCAGGAAGCGCTTGCCGCGGCGGTGGACGAGTTGGGCCTTCGCTCGGACGTCGGCGTGCCGGCCGACAGCCTCCAGCCGAGGCTGGAGGCGCGCGTGGCTCAGCAGGACGCCCTGGGACAACGGGCCGGTGACCTGGCGACGTCGCTGGACTCGCTCGGGGAACGGCTGGACCTGCTGCGCGAGGCGGGGGCTAGGGACGCGACGTCTACAGCGTCGGCGGGCACGCGGGCGGCACAGGGCGCGATGCGGCATGCGTCCCGGCTGATGCAGGCCGGGAAGGGCGGCGCCGGCGCCTCGGGCCGTTCCGCGGCGTCGGGGTTGAAGGACTCGGCGGCGCTGCTGGACTCTGCGCGGCTGGCTATGGCGGAGGGTTGGAGACGCGAAACGCAGCGGACGGTCCGGGAGGCGACCCGGGACGCGCTTGCCATGGCCCGGCGCCAGGACGCGGTGCGCGCCGCCATGGGCCGGGTGGAGGCCCGCGGCGGTGCCAGCGCCGCCAGCCTCCAGAACATCCAGGC
Organism: Gemmatimonadota bacterium; assembly: GCA_037388885.1. Taxonomy (GTDB): domain Bacteria; phylum Gemmatimonadota; class Gemmatimonadetes; order Longimicrobiales; family RSA9; genus JARRJS01. The sequence goes on along the minus strand of JARRJS010000035.1, from coordinate 7,847 downwards.
TTCCGAAGGTGCTATCCGGCAAGGGCTCGAGCAGCTGGGCCGGAACCTGTCCGCGGCGAGCCAGCGCTCGGCAATGATCGATCGGAAGGTCGGGGCCGCGCTGGGCCAGGCGCTGCTCCGCCTGGCCGCGACCCAGGCGGGCCTCGAAGAGGCGACATCCCGCCGGGTCATGCCCGTCGACCGGGCCGCAGGCGCCGTGGATGCCCTCAACCAGCTTGCGTTGGCTCTGCTGCGCAACGGGGAACAGATCGCCAGCGCCCGGGCAGGGACCGGCCTGCAGCAGGCGCTGGAAGAGCTGGCGAGGCTGGCCGGGCAGCAAGCGTCCGTCAACGGTCAGTCGGGGGCCATCGTGCCCCTCGGGCTGGCACCGGACGCTCTGGCCCGCCAGCTCCAGGAGCTGGCGCAGCAGCAGCGCGACATCGCGAGCCACCTGGGCGACGTGGCAGGTCGGCCCGGCGTGGACGACGCCGTTCCCGGACGCCTCGACGAGCTCGCCGCGGAGGCGAGCCGCCTGGCCGACGAGATGGATGCCGGGCGCCTGACGCCCGAAATGCGGCAGCGGCAGGAGAAGCTCTTCCACAGGCTGCTGGACGCGGGCCGCAGCATGCAGCAGGACGAGGTGAGCAACGAACGGGTCGCGGAACGGCCGGGCGAAGTGGCACCTGCCAGGGCGGGTCCGCTGGACCCGGCACTGCTGGATACGCGCCTGCGCTTCCCTCCGCCGGACGCCGCCAGCCTCCAGGCCCTGCCGCCGGCGTACCGCCGCCTGATCCTGCAGTACTTCGATCGACTGAACCGGCCGACGACCGGGGACCGTCGGCCGACCACCGACGACCGTCGACCGACGAACGACGACCGTGGACCGACGACCGATAATCGGCGACCCACGACCGTCGACCGGCCACCGCCGATCGATGATTCGCGACCCACGGCGGGGGCGGCGATGCGTGGAGGGCGGTCATGATGGGAGTTCGCGGGTGGAGGTGGCGGGCGCCGTGGCTGGGATTCTGTCTGGCGGCGGCGCCTCTGGCGGCACAGCAACCGGATTCGGCGGCCGCTCGGCAGCTCCAGCTCCAGCTGCTGCGCAGCGCCACGGCCCGGGAAGCCGTGGGCGACCTGACGGGTGCCGAGGCGTTGCTGCGGGAGGCGCTTCGGCGGCAGCCTGCATCGGTGGCGGCGATCCTGTCGCTCGAGCGCGTGCTGACGAAGGAGGGCCATCGCGATACCCTGGTGCCCGTGCTGCACGACTTCCTGTCGCACGACCCGACGTCGGTGCTCGCCTGGTTGATGCTGCTGCGCACCTATTCCGCGCTGGACCGGGTGGCGGCACTCGACTCGGCGGCGCACGCATGGTTGCGGGCGGTCCCGGAATCGCCGGCGCCGGTGCGGAACATCGCCTCCGTATGGCGCACGCGGGGCGAGCCGCGGCGTGCCCTGGCGGTGCTGGCTTCGATGCGGTGCGCAGGCAGGTGCGCATGCTGCCCAGCGGCGGCACGGCGATCATTCCGGCCCTCATCGACCGGCTGACACGCGGGCCGTCGAACCGGGCGCGGCGGGCGGCCGCCGTAGAGCTGTCCATGGACGCGGGCCTCCAAGACGTTGCCCGGCGCTGGGCGAGCGCGGTGCTGGACGACACACCGCCTGCGGAGGCGCAGACGTACCTGGTGAGCATCGCGCGGGGCGCCGACGCTCGGGACCTGCCGCGCCTGGCCTCCTGGGCATACGAACGTCTGCTGGCCCGTGGAGACAGCCTTGCGGATGCGCCCGCGCTGCACGTGCGTGCCGCAGAGCTGGCCCTGGCCCTGGGCGACACGACCGCTGCCGAGCGGCATTACGCCGCCGTCGAAGCTGCGTTCGGGCCGGGCACTCCGCAGCGCAGGCGGGCCGGGGCGGTCCGCGTCCGGCTGATGGCCGACCGCGGGGAGGCGGATGCGGCCGCGGACGCGCTGACGACGTTTCGCAAGGAGTACCCGCAGGCCGCGGAAGTCGACCGACTGGCCGCGGTCGTGGGCGAAGCGTATCTCCGTCGTGGAAAGACGGATGATGCACGCCGGATCATCGCGGGAATGGAGGGTCCGCGCTGCGCGCTGCTGCGAGGGCGTCTGGCGCTGGGGGTGGGCAGGGCGGATTCCGCGCGGCAGGCCTTCACGGCGGCGGCGGCCGGTTTGCACGGCGCGGAAGCGACAGCGGTCCTCGAGCTGACGAACCTGCTGGCCGGGTTGTCAACACCGGCGGCGACTCACGTGGCCGCTGCGCTGGGTGCTGGTGCGCTCCAGCCCGACACCGACCTGGTGCGGCGACTGGACGAGGCGGCCCGGACGGTGCCGCAGGCGGATCGGGCGGCCGTGCTGGACTACGCTGCCTCGGTCGCAGACGAGCTCGACCCGGCGTCGGCCGCGCGGTTCCGGCGCGCCATTGTCGATGACTACCCGACGTCGCCCCAGGCCGCGTCCGCGTTGCTGGGCCTGGCACGCGGCCTGGCCGCCCAGCCGGACAGCGTCGGCCCGGCCCGCGAGCTGCTGGAGCGCCTGATCCTGAAGTACCCCGAAAGCGCGCTGGTGCCGGAAGCCCGGCGTCGCCTGAGTCGTCTGAAGGGCGAGGTCCCGCCGGACACGGCGTCGGGAGCGATACGTCCATGAGTCGGGCGTCGACGGTTCTGGCAGCGGCGCTGCTGCTGGCCGGCGTCGTGCAGGCGGACGCGCAGTCGTTGCTGGTGCCCATGGACGGCGCACAGACGAACCACCTGAAGGCGTACGGCCTCACGTATTGGGTGCTGGGCCGGCACCAGACGGCCGAGTGGCTGCTGAATTACAGGGCCGGGTCGTTCCTGCTGCCGGACCGTCCGGAGATCCGGCGGGAAGCGGCGCTGCGGGGCGTCGCGGTGGAGCCGGAGTCGCCCGCCGACGTGGCCCGCATCCGCGCCACCATCGAGAACGCCAACATGGAGAGCGTGGTGTTGGAGAAGGCGCCGAAGGTTGCGGTGTACACGCCGCCGGGCACCGCGCCCTGGGACGACGCCGTCACCCTGGCGCTGACCTACGCCGACATCCCGTACGACCGGGTCTGGGATCCGGAAGTGCTGAACGGCAAGTTGAGCCAGTACGACTGGCTGCACCTGCACCACGAAGATTTCACCGGCCAGTATTCCAAGTTCTATATCAACTACGCCAGCGCCGCCTGGCTCCAGGACGAGGTGGCGCGCAACCGGGCGGTGGCGAAGCAGTTCGCGTATCCGAACGTGCCGGCCCTCAAGAAGGCGGTGGCGGACCGGATCCGCAGCTATGTCGTGAACGGCGGCTTCCTCTTCGCCATGTGCACGTCCACGGAGACTATCGACCTGGCGTTGGCCGCGGCGGGCGTCGACATCGCCGCGTCGTTCAGCGACGGCACGCCGCCGGACCCGGACGCCAGCAGCAAGATGGACTGGTCCCGCACGTTCGCGTTCGAGAACGCCACGGTGCAGACGAATCCGGCCATCAACGCTTTCAGCGACATCGACGGGCACCAGGTGAACACGCCCTGGCGTGAGCCCCTGGGGGCGTTCACGCTGTTCGACTTCAGCGCCAAGATCGACCCGGTGCCGTCCATGCTGGTTCAAGACCACGAGAACGTGATTCCCGACTTCTACGGGCTCACCACGTCGTTCCGGCGGGACCGGTTGAAGCCGGGTGTCATCATTCTTGCGGAGCAGGAAGGCGCGCCGTGGGTCAAGTACATCCACGGCGACCTGGGCAAGGGCACCTGGACGTTCCTGGGCGGCCACGACCCCGAGGACCCGGAGCACCAGATCGGCGACCCGCCCACGAACCTCGATCTCCACCCCCATTCGCCCGGCTACCGCCTGATCCTGAACAACGTGCTTTTCCCGGCGGCGAAGAAGAAGACGCTGAAGACGTGAGGGCGCGGCCTCCGGTCCGGGCGCTGGTGAGTGGGGAGCGGGAACCGGAGATGGGGATCGGATCGCGTTCGTCGGTCCGGGGGAACGTTCTGGTCCGCGCATGTTCTTCCGGTGCCGGGCATGGTGGGTTGCGGGCCTCCCGGCACCTGCGCGGACCGGCCAGCCCGCTTCCGCCGCTACCGAGATCCGATCCCGTTTTCCGCTTCCCGCTTTCCGGTTCCTCGCCTCGACAAGCCGGAGGCGCGCCGCTATGCTAATCCTAGCCGTCCCCTGCCATCGAGCCACTCCCGAATGAGCCGAGTGTTGGCGTTCAGTCCGGAAACCGCGGCCGCGATCCGCGAGGAAGTCGCGCGGGCGCGCGGCAACGAGGTTTGCTTCGTCGCCCGGGTGGACGACGTGGGCACCGTGCGTGACCCGCGGGCGGTCGCGCGTGGCCACCGGCGTGCCGTGCTAGCGGCGGCGAAGGACGCGGAGGCCGGCAGCCTGGTGATCCACAACCATCCGTCGGGCGCGCTGGAGCCGTCGGACCCGGACCTGGCCATCGCGGCGGACCTGTACGCGCGCGGCGTGGGCCTGGCCATCACGGACAATGAGGCGCGCGAGCTGTACGTCGTCGTGGAGCCGCCGGACGTCCGGGAGCTGGAACTGCTGGACGAGGCAGAGATGGACGCGCTGCTGGGGCCCGAGGGCCCGGTCAGCGTCGCACATCCGGCGTACGAGGATCGGCCGACCCAGCGAGACATGGCCCGGGCCATCGCACGGGCGTACAACGACGGCGGCGTCGAGATCGCGGAGGCGGGCACGGGCACGGGCAAATCGCTCGCCTACCTGCTGCCGGCCGTGCATTGGGCGCGGCTGAATCGCGAACGCACCATCGTGTCCACGAACACCATCAACCTGCAGGAACAGCTGGTGGGCAAGGACCTGCCGTTCCTGCGCCGCGCCCTGGGCGAGCCGTTCCGGTTCGCGCTGGTGAAGGGCCGCGGCAACTACATCTCCATCCGCAGGGCGAAGCTGGCCATACAGAGCGCCGCCGTGCTGTTCGACGCGGAGCGGCGCGCGGAGCTGGAGGCCATCGACGCCTGGCTGGACACGACGCGGGATGGCTCGCTCCAGGACCTGCCGTTCCAGCCGTCCACCGACGTGTGGGACGAGGTGGAGAGCGACTCCGACGCCTGCCTGCGCGCCCGGTGCCCGCACTTCGAGCGCTGCTTCTACCAGCGGGCCCGTCGTGATGCAGCGTCGGCCGACGTGCTGGTGGTGAACCATCACCTGCTCTTCAGCGACCTGGCGGTGCGCCGGGCGCAGGGCAACTACACGGCGCCGGCGGTGCTGCCGCCCTACCGCAGACTGGTGCTCGACGAGGCGCACAACCTGGAAGACGCCGCGACATCGCACCTGGGGGTCAGCGTCTCGCGACGCGTCGTGTTCCGGGCCCTGCATCGGCTGGACCGGCGTGGCCGTGGCCTGCTGCGCGCCCTCGAGGAACGGCTAAAGGCAGGTAAGGCGGACACGGTACGCCGGGATGCGCTGCGCATCATCGTGAAGGAAGTGCGGCCCGACGTGGCCAACGCACGCACCCGGGCCACCGACCTGTTCGATCGCCTGGCGGCTACCATCCGGCGTGCCGATGACGGCATGCTGCGCCTGGCGGACGGGTTCGCGGCCGAGGCAGACTGGGTGGAGCGGGTACAGCCGGCGTTTGAAGACCTGCTCATCGTGCTGGACCGCATGGCGCGGCACCTGGGTGACGTGCGCGATGTCATCCTGACGGACCGCCGCTGGACGGAACGGCTGGAGGAGCAGCTCGTGGAGCTGAACGCGCTCACCAACCGGCTGCTGGCCATCGCCGAAGGGCTGCGGCTGGCGCTCAGCCCCGCGGACGGGCCGGTGGCGATGGTGCAGTGGCTGGAACGACGGGGAGGTGGGGAGGGGGAGGGGCACGTTGCGGCGTGCGCGGCCCCCATCGACCTGTCGGACCTGCTGCGCGAGTCGCTGTTCGAGCCCGTGGACACGGCCGTCCTGACCTCCGCGACCCTGGCCACGCGCGATGGCTTCGATTTCCTGCGCGGGCGCCTGGGCCTCGACCGGGGTGTGCGCCTGAATGCCAGCGTCTACACCTCGCCGTTCGATTTCGAGACGCAGGTCATGCTGGCGTTGCCGGTGGACCTGCCCGTGCCCCGCACTGACGGACCCGCCTTCGACGATGCCACGGCCATGGTGGTCCAGGACCTGGCTGCGGCGAGTGATGGCGGCCTGTTCGCCCTGTTCACGTCGTATCGCGCCATGCGCGCCGTGGCGGCGGAGCTGCGCCGGCGCGGTGTCCAGGGCCGGTGGCCGCTGTTCGTACAGGGCGAGAGTCCGCGGGCACGGCTGCTCCAGGAGTTCGCCGAATCGGGCCGCGGCATCCTGCTGGGCGTGGCGTCGTTCTGGGAGGGCGTAGACGTGCCCGGCGAGCCGCTCCGGGGCCTCGTGCTGACGAAGCTGCCGTTCAAGGTGCCGAGCGAACCGTTGACGGCGGCGCGCGTGGAGGGTATCGAACGGATGGGCGGCAGCGGGTTCCGCGACTACATGCTACCGCATGCGGTGTTGCGGTTGAAGCAGGGGTTCGGTCGCCTCATCCGGTCGCGCACCGATCGCGGGGCCGTTGTGCTGCTGGACCGCAGGGTCGCGGAGCGCGGATACGGACGCCAGTTCCTGGAAGCGCTGCCGCCCACACCGCTGCGCATGGGCACGTGGACGGAACTCCGCGAAATGCTCGGCGACTTCTATCATCGTATCCCTCAAGCGTCCCAGCTAAGCAGCGCGGACTGAACCGGCACGCAGGGGCGGCCAGGGTGTATAGGGAACAAGCAGGGCGGTTTCCCGTCTTGATCGTTGATTCAAGGGCTCGGCCCGCCACCCGGAGGGGCCTGTTGCGAAGCGAAGCGCTCGTCCCATCCATCCTTCTGATCCTCGCCGCGTTCGGCGCCCCGCTCTCTGCCCAGGGCCATGCGCCCGGCATCGTCTACGGCAAGGTGACGGACCGGAAGAGCGGCGATCCCGTCGTGGCCGCCGATCTGTGGTTGGAGGGCACCGACATACGCCGTGTGAGTGATCCGGACGGCACGTTCGATTTCGGCGAGGTGCCGCCGGGTGCCTACATGCTGCACATCCGACATATCGGCTACCAGGAGATCGCCGACACGTTGAATGTGAGGAGCGGCAAATTTTTCGACTTGGACGTCCAGATGGCCCCGAGGGCCATCGAGCTGGCGCCAATCGTCGTGGTGGCGGAGTATGGGGGTGGTAGCGGGATGCAGGGTTTCTACGAGCGCAAACGGATGACCATGGGGAGCTTCATCACGCGCTCGGATATCGAACGGCAGCACGCCACCGAAATGAGCGACCTGTTCCGTAGTGTGCGCGGCATGCACGTCGTGCCGGTGCCGTCACCCTCCGGTCTGAACATGGGTTACCACGTGCTCATGCGGGGGAACTGCCGGCCTACGGTGTTCATCGATGGGACCGAGACGATGTCGTTGAGCATGTCCCTCGATCACATGGTGCAGCCGGACGAGGTGCAGGGGATCGAGGTGTACCGGGGCCCCGAGACGCCGGTGCAATACCAGCGCAACGGCTGTGGCGCCATTCTGGTCTGGACGCGCCCCGGCGGCAAACATGGCGGAATTGCGTTATGGAAGGGGGTGCTCATAGCGGGTGGCGCTATACTGGCCATCCTGCTGTTGGGCCGCTGACAACAACGCTCGGAACGGCTGGCGCGTGACCGTACCATCGCCTAGCTTCACCCGCCATGTCAAATCGACCGAGCAAGATCGTCTGCGTGGGTCGGAACTACGCGGCTCACGCCCGCGAGCTGGGCAACGACACACCGGAACGACCCCTCCTGTTCCTGAAGCCTCCGTCCGCCGTCATCGGGCCGGGTGACCCCATCGTCCTGCCGCCGGAC
>JARRJS010000034.1:0-30495 GCA_037388885.1 Gemmatimonadota bacterium | reverse complement strand
CCCAGCGACGAGTACTCCTGGCCGATGGCTACCACGCTGTCCGGCGCGTTGCGGCCGATCATGTCCATGTTGATGTCAGCCACGATGACGCTGTCCGGCACAGGCGGATGGTCCGCGAAGTAGCGCGAGCCCAGCAGCCCCTTCTCCTCACCGCTGACCACCACGAACATCATGGATCGCGGCGTCGGCGTCGGCAGCGATGCGAACGCTTCCGCCACCTCCAGCACCGCCGTGACGCCCGAGGCGTCATCGTCGGCACCGTTGTAAATGGAGTCGCCGGACGCGTCCGGACGGCCCACGCCGAGGTGGTCCATGTGAGCGCTGTACACGACGTATGTGCCCGCCAGCGCGGGGTCGGAGCCCTTCAGGATGCCGACGACGTTGGGTTCCTGGAACGTTTCCGTCGTGCGCGTGCCGCCCACTTCCAGGACGGCGTTCGGGATGGGCGCGGGAGCACCGGCGGCGCGCAGCGCGTCCAGATCGGCGCCGGCGCCGGCCAGCAGCGAACGGGCGGGGCCCGTCAGGATGCCGAACACGGGCACGGGCGCCTGCTGCGAGGCCGTATAGCGGGACAGCCGGCGGACCATGGTGGGATCCATCGCCGAGTCCAGCACCAGACCGATGGCCGCCGCGCCCGCTTCCACGCCGCTTCGCATGGTGGCCTGGAGGCCCTGCATCCATTCCCGGTTCAGCTCGGCGCCGGGCACGTCGAACAGCACGACGGCGCCCTTCATGGCATCCGCCGGCGCGTTCGCGGACTGTGCGGCCGTGCCCGCCCAGTAGGCCGGCCCGCTCGCCAGCGGCGTGGGCCCGACGACGAAGAAGTAGTCGCGCCCGAACGTCGGGTGCTCCGCTACGCCCTTCACGTCCACCACGACGTCGTTGTTCAGGTGCGAGCGCTGGTACGGGTAGCGCTGGATGTAGGAGCCGTTGTCTCCCGCGGGCTCCAGCCCCAGGCGCTGGAATTCGCTGGCCACGTAGCTGGCGGCTGCTTCCAGCCCGTCGCTGGGCATGTCCCGGCCCCGCAGGGCGTCGGAGGCCAGGAAGCTCTCGCGGGCCGCCACATCCCGGGCCGTGATGGTGGCCGCGGCGCGGTCCGGGCCTGAAGGCGCCGGCGTGCCCGGCTGGCCGCCGGGGGCGCAGCCGGCCGCGAAGAGGAAGGAAAGGGCGATGGATATGCGAATCTCGGCAAGGCGCATCGTGGCCTCCTTGAGTCGAGTGCAAACCGGTGTCGTAGTCATGCCGGCGGCCCGTATGGTACGACGAGGGAAGGCCGCTGCCAAGGCGGATGTCCGCTACGGAGGGCACTGACTGTAGGGAACCTCTACGGCGACACAGGAACACTGAAACGGATCGAATGTCCGCCGCGAACCAGCGAGCGGTAAAACACCGGCTCAGCTCTCTCGCAGCCGGAACGCGTCCTCTCCCAGTACACGGTCCAGTGTGGCCACCACTCGCTCGGCGTCGGCCTCCGAGAACTGCAGCGGCGGCTTGATCTTGAGCACGTTCCCGTCGGGCCCGTCGGTGCTCAGCAGGATACCGTGGTCGCGCATGCGCTCGATGAGCGCCTCGGTGTGCAGGGTGGCCGGCTCCCGCGTGTCCCGGTCCAGCACCAGCTCGACGCCGATGAACAGGCCCAGGCCGCGCACGTCGCCGATGAGCGCGTGGCGGTCCATGAGGCCGCGCAGGCCGGCCATGAAGTGCTCGCCCACGCCCGACGCCCGCGCCTGCAGTCCCTCCTCCTCCATCACGTCCAGCACGGCGAGGCCGACGGCGCAGCTCACCGGATTGCCGCCGAACGTGTTGAAGTACTCCATGCCGTTGTCGAACGACGCGGCGATCTCCGGCGTCGTCACCACCGCCGCCAGCGGGTGGCCGTTGCCGATGGGCTTGCCCATGGTGACGATGTCCGGCACCACGCCCTGTGTCTCGAACGCCCACACGTGCGAGCCGACCCGGCCCAGGCCCGTCTGCACCTCGTCCGCCACGCACACGCCGCCGGCCGCCCGAACATGGCGATACGCCGCTGCCAGGAACCCTTCGGGCAGCACCACCTGGCCGCCGCAGCTGGGAATGGATTCGGCGAAGAAGGCTGCGACACCGCTCGGCGTCGGCGCCGTTCCATGCGCCTGCGTCGCCGCCGTTCCGTGCGCCTGCGGCGCCGCCGTTCCGTGCCCCCGCGGCGCCGTCGCTCCGCGCTCCGCAGCAGCCTCCACCGCGTCGCGCACGTGATCGGCGTACGCCTCCGCCGTGTCCTCGCCCCGGTAACGGCCACGGTACGGGTCGGGCAGCGGGACGACGTGCGTGCCGGCCGGCGCGCCACTGCCACCCGGGCCGTCGAACTTGTACGGGCTGATGTCGACGAGCCCGCCCGTGTTGCCGTGGTATGCCACGTCCAGCACGACGACGTCGCGCCGGCCCGTATGTGTGCGGGCCAGGCGCAGCGCCAGCTCGTTGGCCTCGCTGCCGCTGTTCACCAGGTAGCAGACGGAGAGCGGCTCCGGCAGCGTGGCCGTCAGCCGCTCCGCGTAGCGGATGATGTTCTCGTGCAGGTAGCGCGTGTTGGTGTTCAGCACCGCCGCCTGACGGGCCAGCGCGTCCACCACGCGAGGATGCTCGTGTCCCACGTGGGCCACGTTGTTCACGCAGTCCAGGTATACCTGCCCGTCCGCGTCGTACAGGTGCTGCATCCAGCCGCGCACGATGTGCAGCGGCCGGCGGTAGGAAATGCTGAGGTTGGGGCCCATGCGCCGGCGGCGCACCTCGATGATCTCGGCGGCCGAGTCGGTCGCAGGCCGGTTGCCCGCGCCCCCGCCCCCGCCTGCCTCACCCACCAGCAGGTTGGGGTCCGGCGACACGCTCAGCCACACCGCCCGCTCGCTCGGTCGCACCACCCCGGGGAAGGTACCTTCGTAGCCCAGCAGGTCGGCGATGATCTGGAGGTGGAGATGCGGGGCCCAGTCACCGTTGCCCGGAGGGGCGCCGATGGCCGCGATGCGCTCGCCGCGCCGCACGCGGCGGCCGACCTCCAGGTCGAGCGCACCGGGCGCCAGGTGGCCGTACAGGGTGTGAAAAACGACGTCGTCCGTCTCGTGCCGCAGCAGGATCGTGGGCCCGTAGTCCAGCCGGCCGGCGTTGTCCCGCACCGCCGCCACCGTGCCATCCAGCGGCGCCAGAACGGGCGTGCCCGCCGGCATGAACAGGTCGATGCCCAGGTGTACGGTACGCCATTCCGGGCCCTCGTCCGTATCCGTCCGGAACGCCTCGCCCGTGTACCAGCGGCGCGGCTCGTCGTAGCGGCCGATGCCCAGCCCCGCGCCCGCGTCGCGCATGCGGTCGAACACCGCCCGGGTCCAGGCCGCAGAGTCTTCGCGCCCGCGAAGCCCGGACCACTCCAGGCTGCCCGGGCTCAGGTCCAGCGTGATGCGACGCGACGACGCCGGATCCGGATCCAGAACCGGCCCGATCTCGTCGTCGTGGGCCTCCAGCCACTGGACGACGCGCTCCCGGGCCGGGCAGGCGGGCCAACAGCAGGCGTCCCTCAGGCGGTAGCGGGCGTAGCCCGGATCCACGTCTTCGAGCCGTTCCAGCAGCGCCCAGGCCGACCGCTCGCTCACCGACAGATACTCGTTTCCCGGATGCTCGCGCCGCTGGCGCGCCGACATGACGACGCTGACGCACAGACGCAGCGTCGCCAACGGGAACAGCGCCACAACCTCCGGCTCCGTCAGCGCATTCGCCGCATGGTAGCCCCGCACGACGGCGGCCGCCGCAGCCACTGGGTCCACCCGATCCAGCATGGCGTACGCCGCCGCGATGGCCGGCTCCGCCACCACCCACGATTCCACCAGATCACCAAAGTCCACGAGCCCGCTCACCGCCGCCGGCGTCCTCGGATCCGCGGGCTCCGTGACCAGGATGTTCCAGTCGTTGCCGTCGCCGTGGATCACACCCGTCCGCAGGTCCGCCAGCAACCCGCCCGCCTGCGCCTCGATGCGCGCCAGGTGACGCTCCACCAGCGCCCGACGCGCTGCGTCCCCCACGTCGCCGATGCCGGCGGCCACCACCTCCCGGCCACGACACAGGTCCCAATCCAGGACCCGCCGCGCCGCCGGGTGCGCGTACCCGGCCAGCGCCGCGTCCAGCCGGCCCAGCAGACGACCCGTCCCTTCCACCAGGTCCGTGGAGCGCGGATTCGCCTGCGCCAGAGGGCGACCGGGAATGTACTCCAGCAGACGCACCAGCCGGACACCGCCGGGACCCTCGTGGCGCTCGATCTCCCGTCCCGCACGCGACCGCCTCACCACCGGGACACGCAGCGGCGCCAGGGGACCCGCGACCCGCGCCAGCACTTCGTTCTGGCACTCCAACAGCGCCGCGTCCTCGCCCACCTGCGCCAGCTTCAGCACGAAGGCGTCGTCGGGCGTGCGCACCAGAAAATTCTGGTCCCGCTCGGCGGGCAGGGTCTGTGCAACACCGTGCACATCGTACATGTCGCGCGCCAATCGCGTCGCGTCGCGCAACGTCAGGGACGGCGTGGCGCCGGACAGGGCGCTACGGCGGCCGCGGTTCAGTCCGGGTGGTGACATGGGATCTGCGGTTCCTCGTGGGTCTCAACGGGTGGGAAGAGTGAAATAGAAGAGACTGCCGTCGCCCGCGTCGTGTTCCACGCCCACCTCGCCGCCCAGCTTCTCCACGATGTGGAGCACGATGGACAGGCCGAGGCCGTGGCCGGTGCGCCGCGAACGGCTCAGCTCGTTGAAGGGGACGAACATCCGGTCGCGGGTCGCGGGCGGCACGCCCTTGCCGTTGTCGCGCACCCAGAAGCGGGCCATGTGGTCGGGCAGCACGGACGCGCCCAGCTCGACGAGCGGCGGGCGGCCTCCGTACTTCAGTGCGTTGGACAGGTAGTTGACCCAGACCTCTTCGAGCCAGGGTGCGTAGCCGATGGCGGGCGGCCAGGCATCGGGCATGACGATCTGGGCATGCCGCTCCCGGATCATGTCCTGGAGCCGGTTGCGCGCATCATGTACGACGTCGCCCATGGCCACGGGGCCGGTGGGCGCGTCGGCTTGCCGCACTTCGGCGAGGAGCAGGAGGTTGTCGACGATGCCGTTCATCTCGAGGGCGGTGGACCGAATGCGAGCCATCAAGCTGTCGCGCATGTGAGGCGTGAGGCTCGCGACACTGTCGACGACCTCGGTGGTCCCGACAAGGACGGAGAGCGGCGTTTTGAGGTCGTGGGCGACGGTGTGGGCGTAGGCGTCCAGCTCCTGATTGCGTTTTTGAAGGATGATAGAGTCCTGTTCCAGCCGTTGGTGTGTGCGGCGCAGGTCCTCGTTGCGCGCTTCCAGTGCGGTCGAGTACTCCCGGAGCCGGTCCTCGGAGTGTTTGAGGCCCTTGAGCAGAATGGCGTAAGGTTGGACGAGGCCGGTCTCGATGACGGCTTTGTAGAGGGCGTAGAAGGCGGCCAGTTTGAAGAAATGGCCGACCATGTTGGCGTAGCCGTAGACGCTGACGTAGGACGTGAAGCTAAGCTCGGAGGCGATGGTGAGGGCCAGAGACGCGATGAGCAGGCGCAGGACCCGGGGTTCGAACGCTTTGCGCTTCCACCACAGGAGCGCGATGGCGCCGAGAAAAGCGAGGGAGACGGCGTATTCGCTATTCTTCTTGAACGGTGTGAGCCCGGCCCCGTCGACGTAGGCGGTGGGGAAGACGTGCCAGGCGAAGATGGTCGCGAGCAAGATGCCGGTCACGATGGCGAAGGCCACCATGGTGAGGTACGGTCGGAGCGTGTGTCCGAGGAAGAAGGGCGCCGCGACCATGGCCAGGCCCTGGAGGTATCGGCCGGCCACCCACATCTGGGTGGCGAGGTTGCTGGTGTGTTGACCGAACACGCCGATGCCTTCGTAGGCGAGCGTGTGCACGAGGTCGAGCACGCCGATGAAGAGGGAGGCGATGCCGACGAACAGGAGGTAGTTGTTGTCGAGATAGCGCCTGGCGTTCCAGGCGAACGCGAACACACCAAAGGCCACGGCGATCGTGAACAGCTCGATGGTGCTGTGGAACAGCAGGTAACTGTGCAGGCTCGTGAGGTAGAGCGCGACGAGGATCACCAGCCCCGTCCCGACCACTGCGGCCTTGTGCACCGTCGTGGTCTCGTACGTCATGGGCCGGCCCCCCACGGGCTGGGATGAACGGGCGGAGACTTTTTCAAGATAGTCTGGCCTGCTGCCAGGGGCCAGACGCACGCCGTCCGGAGCCTTCCATCGCACGATGGCTTGTCCCACGCGGGCGGGATGCCCGCTGGCTTCAACCGGTGGGGAGCGTGAAGTAGAAGATGCTGCCGCCGCCCTCGTCGTTTTCCATGCCCACTTCTCCGCCCAGCTTCTCCACGATCTGGAGCACGATGGACAGGCCGAGGCCGTGGCTGGCGCCTCGGCTCAGCTGACTGAAGGGCACGAACAACCGACTGCGCGCCGACGGCGGCACGCCCTCGCCGTTGTCACGCACCCAGAAGCAGACGTGGTCGGGCTGTACGGACGCGCCCAGCTCCACGCGCGGCGGGTGGCCCCCGTATTTCAGGGCGTTGGACAGGTAGTTGGCCCAGACCTCCTCGATCCAGGGCGCGTACCCGATGGCAGCGGGCCAGGTATCGGGTGCGACGACCTCGGCGTCGTGCTGTTGGATCATATCCTGGAGGCGGTTGCGCACGTTGTGCACGACGGTGTCCATGTCCACCGGGCCGGTGGGCACGTCCGCTTTCCGCACTTCGGAGAGGAGCAGCAGGTTGTCGACGATGCCGTTCATCTCGAAGGCGGTGGATTCGATGCGGCCGAGGAGGTCGGTGCGCTTCTCGGAGGGGACGGAGGTGCTGCTCATGACGTCGGCGGTGCCGATGATGACGGACAGCGGGGTCTTGAGGTCGTGAGCGACGGTGTGGGCATAGGCGTCGAGGGCATAAACGGCGCCCAGTCGGAAGAAGTGGCCGATCATGTTGGCTTCGCCGTAGACGCTGACGTAGGAGGCGAAGCTGATCTCCGAGGCGATGGTGAGGGCCAGGGAGGCGATGAGCAGGTGCAGGACGCGGGGCTCGAACGCCTGGCGTTTCCACCACAACAGCCCGATGGCGCCGAGGTAGACGACGGAAACGACGTACTCGCTGATCTTCTTGAACGGTGTCAGGCCTGTTCCCACGACGTAGGCGGCGGGAAAGACGTGCCAGACGAAGACGGTGGCGAACAGGAGGCCCGTGATGATGGCGAGCACGACCAGGGTGAGGTACGGCCGGAGCCTGCGTCCCAGGAAGAAGGGGGCGCTGAACATGGCCAGGCTCTGGAGGTACCGGCTGATTGTCCACAGCTGGGTGGCGAGGTTGCTGGTCTCCTGGCCGAAGATGCCGATGCCCTGGTAGGCGAGGGCGTGCACGAGGTCCAGAATGCCCACGAAGAGGGACGCAATGCCGACGAACAGGAGGTAGTTGTTGTCCAGGTAGCGGCGAGCGTTCCAGGCGAAGCCGAACACGCCGACGGCCACCGTGACCGTGAACAGCTCGATCAGGCTGTGGAACAGCAGGTAGCTGTGCAGGCTGGTGAGGTAGAGCGCGACGAGGAAAATCGCCCCCGTCGCCATCGCGCCGGCCTGCCGCACCGCAGTGTGCTCGCGCGCCATTGAAGACGTCCTCCCGGGGCTGAGGGGTGGGCTCCGGCACGATCATCGGGCCTGAAGATAGCCGGGGCCGATGGCTGCGGCCACGGCGCCCGCCTCTTGCGCAGGTTCAGCGGTCCGATCACCATGGGACCGGACAGGCTGCAACCCCTTGCTCAACGGAGCGAATGATGCCCAGGACCAGGACAGCGTGGGTCGTCGCATGTGCGGCGGTGCTGCTCGGCGCGAGCGCCGGGCACCTTGAGGCCCAGGGACGCGGCTACGGCGGGGAAGCCACCCTCGGCCTGCGCGGTGGCTACGACTTCCACGCCGACGCCCTCGTACTCGGCATCCAGACGCGCAGCTACGGCCCGCTGGTGAGCCTGTCACCCAGCTTCGACGTCTACTTCCTCAACGGCCGCAGGGCGTGGCAGATCAACCTGGACGTCATGTTGTCCTACGACCCGCTGGGCGTGTTCGGGGGCGGCGGCATCTCCGTCGGCAACCGTGATCCCCTCGACACCGTCACGCGGACCGACTGGAGCCTTTTCGCCGGCCTTCATTTCCCCATGCGGCTTCGCGTGCGACCCTTCGCCGAGGCACGCTGGAGCTTCCTCGGTTTCGGCCACCCCTTCCAGCTGATGGGTGGGCTTGAGCTTGCCGTCGGGCCTTGAGGCGACCGACGACCGATGACGGACGACCGTTGACCGTCGACCGGCGGCCCGCGTAGCGAACAGGGCGCCGGCGCTGCGCGCCGGCTTGCAGGTGGCAGGTCGGGGATTACGGCTCGGGCGGTGCGCGGGGGGACGGTTGCCTTCCCCCCGTTCCATGCGCTCTATGGCGTTCCGCCCCTCGAGAGCACCTCGCCGTATCCAGTCTCCCTCTCTCCCCATCTCCCTGGTAGGGTGGTGAGGGGAGGTGGGGGTCTCCCCGTCGGGGTGGAAGGGTCGGGGGTGGTTGTCTCCCCGTCGGGGCGGAAGGGTTGTGGGGCGGCTACCTCCCCTGCACGCGCAGCAGGTGGGTGCGGCGTTTCAGGAAGGCGAGGACCAGGAAAAGGAGCAGGCCGGCGGCGAAGAAGATCAGCCAGGGGCGACTGAGGGGCGGGCGCCGGTGGGCGGTGTTGTTCACCAGCTCGACGACAGTGAACACGGCCACCAGGCCGAAGAAGCTGGACAGCTCGCGGCGCAGGACGGTGCGGAAAGAGAACGGCAGCGCGGGCGGCTTCCAGCCGTGGAGCCGGGGGATGAAGGCAGGGATCTGCTGCGCCCACTGTTCGTAGGACTGGCCGTAGGCGCGGCGCAGGTACTCCTCTTCGGCGAACATGATGCGCTCGTAGTAGAGCCAGAACACGAGCACGACGACGGCAGCGAGCCACCCGTTGGCGGGATACAGCGCGGGCCCCAGCCACATCAGGAAATTGCCGACGTACAGAGGGTGGCGTACCAGGGAATACAGCCCGCCGGTATTGAGATCCTCGGCCACCTGTCCGCTGGTCTGACGGCCCGATGTGCCGGCGGGGACGTAGGCCACCGTGAGGGCCCGGACGACGAGCCCGGCGACGCCTACTGCGAGGCAGAACGCGAGCCATGCCGGGTACCATGGCCGGGCATGGGCGTCCGGGCCCGTCCACACGACGACCAGCACCAGGGCCAGCAGGACCAACGGCAGGTAGCTGCGCCACCGGAACAGCCAGTGGCCCGCAGACTCCATCTCTTCGCGTAGCGGCATCCTCGTCGTCTTCCCCTTCCTGCCCCGTTGCTCGCGCCCCGTTCAGTCGTGCCAGAAGAGCGGGAACAGCTCGTCCACGACACGTCCGCGGATGGCGTCCAGGATGCCGCGGGTGTCCGGTGCGGTGTCGTCGCCGCCCGCCGTGTTGTATACGCCGATCACGCCAATGCCCGTGTCGGGGTCCAGCAGGAAGAAGGACCGGAACGACGCCTGTGTGCCGGTGTGCCCGATGATCCGGTGCCCGTCCCGCTGGTAGAGGAAGAAGCACAGTCCCATGCCCTCCCTGCCCAGCGGCGAGGCCTGGCCGGTCGGTACCACCTCCCGCCACATCTCCTCGAGCGACGAGCGTGAAAGGACCTCGTCGTACTGCGCCTGCCGGTCGGCCGGCCGGCCCATGAGGAAGCCCAGCCATTTCGCCATGTCCGTCACGGGGGCGTTCAGACCGCCGTTGGACACGGTGATGCCCGTGTTGAAGTCGAGCCCGTTCGCAACCGGCTTGCCGTCTTCCACGCGGTAGTTGTTGGACCGGTGTGGCAGCAGGTGCCACGGCGTGCGGTCGAAGTAGCTCTCCCGCATGTCGAGCACGCGGAAGATGTTCTTGTCCACGTAGGCTTCGTACACGTCGCCCGTGACCTTCTCCAGCGCCCGCGCCAGGAAGATGATTCCCGGGTTGGAGTAGCTGAACCGGCTGCCGGGCGGAAAGTAGATGCGGGTGTACGGCATCATGGCGACCAGCTGCGACCACTTCGTCGGCTCGAACGGCTGCCACGGCTGATCGCCACCCCACGGCCAGGTGGGGTTCCGGAACCCCGCGGAGTGGCTCATGAGCTGGCGCAGCGTGATGGCATCGACCGGACCGTACGGATCGTAGATCGCCCGGAGCTCCGGCACGTACTTCACCACGGGGTCATCCAGAGCGAGCAGCTGCCGGTCTCTTAGCTGCATTACCGACACGGCCGTGAAGGTCTTCGTGATGGAGGCCCAGTGGTAGATGGTGTGCGCGTCCACCGGCCGCGACGTGGCCAGGTCCGCCATGCCGTAGTAGTCCACGGCCACGATGCGGCCGTTCCGCACGAACGCCAGCGTCGCTCCCACGATGCCGGCCGCCCGCAGTGTGTCACGATGCGCCGATGTCAGCGCGCGCCAGGCCGCGTCGAAGCCGGGAGGCAGCTGCGCGCGCGCCGGCGTCGCCGCGGCCAGGGCCAGCAACGTCAAAGGGACCGTGAACCGGTGCATGAACACTCCTCTGCCGGGGCATGGATCGGGCAAAGATGTGCACAGGGGCGCCACATCGGCAACCGCGGCCCCCCGTAAGGCCCGAAACTCTTTCCACATCCGGAACCGGATTACCGGGATGACGGTGCGCGGACTTCTCCACATTTCCCGTAACACGTTGGAGTTCAAGTGGTTGCACGTTTCTCCATCGCCGGCACCGTGTTTGCCCCCGTGAGAGCCGTTCTGTGCATCGCTCCACGACTGCGACGAGGAGATTCAGATGTCACCGGTACTGAAGCGGACGGGAGTTCTGCTGGGCTCGTTGGCCCTGGCAGTCTACGCGGCCGCGTGCGACACCGGCACGGGCCCCGCCGGCAATTTCGATCCGCAAACGACGGCGGTGACCGTGGACCAGGTGGTCCAGGCCTTCCAGGCCAATGACGCCGCGTTCACCAGCATGAGTCTCGCCACCCCATCCCTCGGCGCGAGCATGGCGGCGCAGATGCTGCCGAAGGAGCCCGGCCAGATCCTGCCGAAGGCGGCGGACGTGCCGGCGATCGTCAAGGACTTGACGGTCGAGGCGATCTTCCCGTCGAACTACCTGGGCAAGACGTTCGTGTACGACACGGCGCAGGGCATGTACGTGGCGAGCGACACGGCCACCGGTGCGCCGACGAACGGCGTTCGCGTGATCTACTACGCGATCGACCCGGTCAGTCGTACGCCGGCCCAGCCGTTGAACGCCCTGGGCTACATCGACCTGACGGACGAGAGCACGGCGTCGTCGGTGCGTCTGGGCATCAAGATCGTGCAGACGGGTGACACGGACGTCACGCTGGCCGATTACTACGTCGACGTGGCGTACACTCAGACGCAGACGGAGACCAGCGCGCAGCTGTCGTCGGTGGGGTACGTGTCGAACGGCACGGATGAGTTGGACTTCGACCTGAGCGAGACGGCGACGCTCTCCAGCAGCGCCATGACGATGACGATGGATTACCAGTTGTCGCTGGCAAACGAGGGCGTCAGTGTCCGGTTCCAGGGCTCGGGCAGCGTGGATCAGCAATCCGGCGCAATGGGCGCGATGGAGGCCACGTTCACGCTGGACAACGGGACCGACCAGGTCGTGCTGAACGCCACGATCGCGGCGGACAACACGGTTGACGGCACGCTGAAGTTCAACGGGAGCACGGTGATGAACATCGGCGGCACCAGCGACAGTCCTACGTTCACGAAGGCGGATGGCAGCGCGCTCACGCAGAGCGACGTCACGGCGCTGCAGAATATCTGGAACAGCATCGGCGACCTGTTCACCTTCGTGGGGAACCTGTTCGGTCCGGCGGGCGGCTGAACCGGCGCGTTGCTGCAAGGGTGAAAGGGCCCCGCTCGCCTGGCGAGCGGGGCCCTTTCTGCTGGTGCGCAGGGCCTTCATGACGGCGGCCGGCCGCCGTTCGTCTTCCGGTTGCGTCAGTTCTCTTCATGGGGCCGCTTCTTCTTTTTCTCGCCCACGAACAGGTTCAGCACTATGCTGGTGAGCCCGACGACGACGGCGCCGACCAGCGCCGGCCAGAAGCCGGCCACGTGGAAGCCGAGGCCCAGGCCGCGGGACACGGCGGACGTGAGCAGCAGCATGAGGGCGTTCACGACGAAAATGAACAGACCCAGGCTCAGGACGACCAGCGGGCAGGTGAGCAGGAAGACGACCGGGCGGATCAGCGCGTTGACCACGCCGAAGACGAGTGCCACGCCGAGCATGCCCAGCCAGGACCCCTCGTACTGGATGCCGGGTACCAGGCGCACGGCCACCCAAAGCGCAGCGGCGGTGACGAGCAAACGGATCAGGAATCGCATGACATGATCGTAATCACCGGAAGGCGGATCCAACAGGGATGACACGCAGGGCACACGACCTGGCGGAGCTGGACCCCGGGCGGGCCACGCGTCTGCTGGTGCGAGGCGCATGCCGGCACTGCCCGAACTGCGGCAGCGGGGGCCTGTTCACGCGCTGGTTGTGGATGCGACGCGCCTGCCCCGGCTGTCACCTGGTCCTGGACCGGGGCGAGACGGACTACTTCATCGGCGGATTCGTGCTCAATTTCGTCGGCGCCGAACTGCTCATCGCCGCCGCCGGCTTCGTGGCGGTTCTGGTCACCTGGCCGAACGTGCCGTGGACCGCCATCGAGATCGGCCTGCTGGCGTGCACGGTGCCGCTCCCCATCCTCACGTATCCGTTCGCCAAAACGCTGTGGCTGGCCATCGACCTGGCGTTCCGGCCCGTGCGCCTCGCCGACCTGGAAGGGCACGGCGAGAACACGTCCGAGGATGGCGTGGCCCGCCGACTCATCGACGGGCCGCCACGCCTGCTTACGCCGAAAGACGATCCAGGTCGTCGCTGAAGAAGAACCGCCGCCCGAACGCCGGACGCAGCTGATCGAACCAGGTGGCGCGCGGGTCGAAGCGGGCGAAGAACGGACGTCGTACCCATTCGCTCCGGCGGGCCTGGAGGAAGTCCAGGATGAACACCCGGCGGCCCGCCACCCGCGCCACGCCCAGGATGCGGATCTTGCCCGGGAAGGCCGACATGGACGGGCCACGCACGGTGCGGGCGAGGCCGGTGACCTGCCGGTAGGCGTCCTGGAAGATCTCGTGGGCCCGCACGAGAGGGATCTCGAAATAGCCGCGGGCGCCCGTGTCGCGCTCCACGAACATGTAGTACGGAACAGCGCCCAGGCGGACCACCGTGCGCCACAGCTCGGACCACACGGCCGGGTCGTCGTTCACGTGCCGGATGAGCGGGGCCTGCGACCGCACCTCGGCGCCGGTGGCGCGAACGCGTCGCAGCGCTTCCTGCGCGATGGGCGTGGACAGCTCCACGGGATGGCTGTAATGCGCCATGATCGCCATGTGCCGGCCCGCCCGCACCACCTCCTCGAACAGTCGGAGCGTGTCGTCCGCGTCGTCATCGGTCACGTAACGGTACGGCCAGTATGTGAGCGATTTGGTGCCGATGCGGATGTTGCGCACATGCTCCAGCGCGGGGTCCAGCAGCGGCTCGATGTACGCCCGCAGCGCCTTCGACTTCATGATCATCGGGTCCCCGCCCGTGATCAGGATATCGCTCACCTCCGGGTGCGCACGCAGGTACGCCACCAGGTCCGCCGTCTCCCGCGCCTGGAAGCGCAGGTCAGGCAGGTCCACGAACTGGGCCCAACGGAAGCAGTACGTGCAGTAGGCATGGCAGGTCTGGCCACGCGCCGGGAAGAACAGCACCGTCTCCCGGTACTTGTGCTGCAGACCGGGCAGCGGCCGGCCGTCCAGCATGGGCACGTTGTGCGTCAGCTGACCCGCCGGCTGCGGATTGAGCTCCATGCGCACACGGCGCACGGTCGCCGCCACCTCCTCCTTCGCACCCCGCCGCAGCAGATCCCGCAGCCTGCGGAACACCGTCGGGTCCAGCATGCCGCGCTGGGGGAAGTTGAGCTGGAACATGGGGTCGTTCGGTACCCGTTCCCAGTCGATCAGCTGGTTGACGACGTAGGCGTTGGACCGGAAAGGCAGGACCTGCGCGACCACCTCGATCGCTTCACGGAGGTCCGGGGAGAGGATCTCCCAGAAGGGAGTGCGGTGCACGTTGCGGATCGTGACCGGCTGATACCGCTCGGCGAACAGCGTCGTGTGCTGCATGCATACCTCCCTGCCGTCGCACCGCAGGATCGGCTGGGAGGCTTAGGGGCCCGGGGCGCCCGGTGGCCGCGTCCGACGGTGCTATGAACCGTCTAGCTCTGGAATGGTTTCCAATCTCCTGGCGAGTCGTGCAGATACGCGACCGGCGTCGTTACCGGCGGCGCAACCCCATTGAAAGATACCGGTTCGGGGGTGCGCGCGCTACGGGTGACCGACGACCGGAGACTGTCGACGGTCGTTTTTTCGCAGCCTACGAACGCTTTCCGGGCGCGGTGCGGCAGGCTTCCGGATGAGCGGGTGTCCGGGGGGCGGACATTGTGGGTCGATGAGCGGACGGCGGGCGCGCGCTGCCGCCCGGAAGGCGGCCGGTATCGGGTCCACGTCCGGCCTGGTGCGTCGGGGCGGGGAGCCGTCGACGATTCGGTGACGTCAATGTCGCACGGGTACCTGGAGGGCGACAGCAGTGAGAGTTGACGGTGACCGAGGCGTCCGCGGGCTGCTCGGCCGCCCGGCGGGCAGCGGTCGGGGGGTGCAAACCGGCCGGTGCGCCGGACCGGGTGAGCCGTTATCGTTTCCGCAGGACACAACAACCTGACCTGCCCGAACTGCTCGCGGTTGCCCGGGGCGATCGCCCGGCGGATGCCGTGTTCCGCAACGGTCGTGTGGTGAACGTGTTCACGGCCGAGGTGGAAGAGGTAGATGTGGCCGTTGCAGGCCCGTGGATCGCGGGGCTGGGCGCCTACGATGGGGTGGAGGTGGTGGATCTGGACGGCGCGTGGCTGCTGCCGGGCCTGATCGACGCGCACGTGCACATCGAGTCCAGCATGGCGACGCCGCCGGAGTTCGCCCGGGCGGTGGTCCCCCGGGGCACGACGACGGTGGTGAGCGATCCTCACGAGATCGCCAACGTGCACGGCCTGGCGGGCATCCGGTTCATGCTGGAGGCGAGCGAGGGCCTGCCGCTGTCGGTGTTCGTCATGGCCAGCTCGTGCGTGCCGGCGACGCACATGGGTACGGCGGGCGCAGAGCTGGATGCCGCGGCGCTGGCGGCGCTGGCGGAGCACCCGCGGGTGCTGGGCCTGGCGGAGCTCATGAACTTCCCGGGCGCCATCCACGGTGACGACGGGGTGCTGGCCAAGCTGCGAGCGTTCGCCGGCCGCGTCGTGGACGGCCACGCGCCGGGCGTCACGGGCCGGGCGCTGAACGCGTATATCGCAGCCGGCCCGGGCTCGGATCACGAGTGCACGACGGCCGACGAGGCGACGGAGAAGCTGCGGCGTGGGATGTTCGTGTTCCTGCGGCAGGCGACGAACGCGCAGAACCTGCTGGAACTGCTTCCGGCGCTGACGCCGGCCAACCGTCGGCGCGTGGCGCTGTGCACGGATGACCGCCAGCCGCCGGATCTGCTGGACGAGGGCGGCATCGACGCCATGCTGCGCATGGTCGTCGAACGGGGCGTCGATCCGGTGGAAGCGGTGCGACTGGCGACGCTCAACCCGGCGGAGTACTTCGGTCTGCGCGACCGCGGCGCCATCGCGCCGGGCCGGCGCGCGGATCTGCTGGTGGTGCGGGACCTGGAAGCGCTGGCGGTGGAGGACGTCTACGCGGCGGGTCGGCACGTGGCCCACGCGGGCGACGTCGTGGCCTGGCCGGACGTGCCCCGGCCGGAACCGCCTGCACCGTCCATGCGTGTGGATGTCGACCGCGTGGACCTAAGCATCCCGGCACGGGACGGCTCCGTGCGGGTCATCGGAGCGGTCCCGAACCAGATCGTCACGGAGCGCGGCGAGGCAAGGCCGACGGTGCGGGACGGCGTCGTCGTGGCGGACCCGGGCCGTGACCTTCTAAAGATCGTTGTCGTGGAACGGCATATGGGCAGCGGCCGCACCGGCGTCGGCCTGGTGTCCGGCATCGGGCTCGAGCGCGGCGCCATCGCCGGCACCGTGGCCCACGACCATCACAACGTCATCGCCATCGGGGCGAACGACGCGGACATGCACGCGGCCATCGCGGCTGTCGCCGGCATGGGCGGCGGGCTCGTCGTCGTGGACGACGGCGTCGTGGCGGCTTCCCTGCCGTTGCCGGTGGGCGGGCTCATGTCGCGCGAGCCGATCGTGGCGATCCGCCGCAACCTGGACGCGGTGGTTGCCGCGGCCCGGCGCCTGGGCTCGCCCCTGCACGACCCTTTCATGGCCATGGCGTTCCTGGCCCTCGAGGTCATCCCGAGCCTCAAGATCACCGACCGCGGGCTCATCGACGTGGACGTGTTCGCTCCAGTGAGCCTCTGGGTGGATTGACGGGCCGCCGCGTCCTGGCGCGATCGAGAGGTGGCAGGGCGCAACCGCGCCTGCGCCGCGGTTGCTGCAGGTAGCAGGTCAGCGTTGCCGGCTTCGCGCGGTTCGCGGCGGGACTGCAACCGTGTCGGCGAACGCATTGCGGGTGGGCGCATGTCTCCCTGCGAGCGTATGCCTTTCGGGGCGGGCATCGTTCCGAAGCCGGCGTGCTGCCGGGATCGGCGCATGTCCCCGGGGCGGCATGCTTCCGAAACCGGCGTATGCGAGGGCCGCCGCGGCGCACGCAAGAACGGTTGCAGTCCCCCCGCGGACTGTCCCCGCGCCGAGCTCTGACCGGCTACCTGCAAGCGAATGGCGGCTGGACAGCTGCCGTTCGCGCCCTGCTACCCAGGGACCGCGCCACGCCGTGGCGGCGCGAAAGGCTATCGCGCGCTGCCGATCAGCACTGCGTTGATGAAGAGAAGCTCCGTGGCCTCGGCGAAGCCGCGGTAATTCGGGTCTTCCGCGAAGGCGATGAGCCTGCCATTGCGCCCCATGCGCTGGAGCATCAGAAATGCCTTGTGGGCGAGTTGCGGGCGCGCGTCCTTCCAGACCACGCCGCCGGCCACGAGCTGGTCTACGTCTGCGTAGACGCCCACGTTGGTGCCCGCGTCCAGCTTGAGCGGCGTGAAGATCCGGCTTCCGTCCACCATGGCGCCGATGGTCCCATCGGTGCCGGCCGCCAGCCAGCTGGTGGTGTCCAGCACGACGTTCACGATGGCGCCCGGCACATCGACGGGTGGCTCGCGGTCCGGCAACACGGCCTGGCGCAGGTCGATGGGCTGCTTTGCAGCCTGCGCGGGTTTCCGGCCTTCGGCGGGACCGAACTCGGGGGCGCCACCCCGCAACTCGGTACTGGTGGCCAGCAGCCCGACTCGCGCTGCCCAGCGCGAGGATTCGGCCATGGTGATGAGCGTGCCACCGAAGCGCATCCATTGCCGCAGCTCGGCTACCGTCGCGTCGTTGAACACGCCGCTATAGCTGCCGGATGGCAGGATGATGACGTCGTAGTGTGAGAGATCGGTGCGCGGAACGGCGTCGGCGCGCACCGCCGTCACCGGCTGGCGGTAGCGCTGCTCCAGCACGTAGCGCGCCCAGCCCGCCGATCCCGAGCGGGTGGGGCTGTCCCACACCAGCAGGATGCGCGGCTCGACGAACGCGCGCACGTCGTTGCTGCCCAGGGAGATGCCGCTGTCCTTGTAGCCCGATTCCACTGGCGTCACCTGTGCACCGTACAGCGCGACGAGGTCCGTGAGCCGCTGGGGCAGGTCCGCCGGGTTCTCCGCTGTGCGGAACAGGGCGGTGCCCACAGGGAAGTGCTGGCCGCCGATGGTGGTGGGGCCATCCAGCACGCGCACCCGCAGTCCCTGCCGGAGCGCGTCGGCGATGGCGGCGGCCGCCGCGGAGTTCCACAGCATCAGGTATCCCACTCGCGCGGCCGGGATGACGCTGTCCGGCTCCGCTACCAAGTTCTGGACGGCCACGGCCGTGGATGAAACACCCACGGGGCGGTCCGTCGTGATGGCCTCCACGTCCCACAGCAGCGGCAGGCTCCACGCGGTGATGTCGTAGATCTCGTAGCGCTGGCGCCGGGCGCCACGCTCCACCTGACGCTGCAGGAAATCCTCCGGCATGGGCGTGGTCGGGTCCAGGATGTTGTGCGCCATCCGGGCCGCCGGCTGGGCGCCGGGGACGATGTAGGTCTCGTGCGCGGGCAGCGCGCGGCCCGCCACGCGAACCGGCGCGTCGGCCCGGCGTACCTCGACGCCGTTGGCCACCAGCAGCCTTGCCAGCCGCCCGGCCAGGGCCGGGTCACGGTCCGAATGGAGGACCCACGCCGCGGGCCCCCCGTTGCGGGCGATCTGCATGGCGCTGCGGTGAAAATCGAGAAAGTCGCGCAGGATGTGGGCCCGGTTGTCCGCCGCGGTGACCATGGTCGTGATGGCGGCCGTGAAATGATGCAGGATGCCGTCGCCGTAGGTGAGCAGGTCGCCATCGCTGCGCCGCACGACCAGGCCCCGGGCCGACGCCTGCTCGAAGGTCATGCCCATGGCGCCCTGCGCCGTCGGCCAGGAGACGCCGTAGCCGGGATAGAAGGCGTCGAACTCCTCCCGCGTGAAGTAGGCGAAGCCGCGGGCATCGAACGCGTTGGCCATGGCGCGGCCGAGCACGTCGTACCAGTGCCATTGCTGCTGTGTCACCCACGGGTTGCCGGGCAGAGCGGCCGGCGGGAAGTAGTACGTGGAGTTGCCGCCCATCTCGTGCAGGTCCGCCACCACCTGGGGCTGGTACTCCAGCAGCGCGCGCACCTTGCCGTAGCTCTCCGGCTGCGTGAGCGCGAACCAGTCCCGGTTCAGGTCGAACAGGTAGTGGTTCGTGCGGCCGCCGGGCCACGGCTCGTCATGCCCTGCGCCCGCCGGGTCCGGGTCCGCCGGGAACGAGCGCGCCTGCTTGTAGCCTTCCACGAACCGCCCGCGTCCGTCGGGGTTCTGGAGCGGGTCGATGAGCACCAACTCCTGAGCCAGGATCTTCGTCACCCGCGGGTCGTTCTGCGCCGCCAGCAGGTGGAACGCCTCCGCCATGCCGGCACCGGCGCCCGAGATCTCGTTGCCGTGCACCTCGTGGAGCGCGGCCACGACCACCGGCAGCCCGGCGATCAGCCGGTTCGCCGTCGCGTCGTCCAGGCCCTCGGGGTAGGCGAGGCGGTGCAATCCCGCCTTGATGCTGTCCAGCCGCGCCATATGCTCCGTCGAGCCGATGACCAGCAGGTCCAGCTCGCGGCCCTCGTAGGTGTGGCCGTAGACGACGAGGCGCGTCCGGTCCGGCGCCGCTTTCGCCAGGGCGTGCATGTACGCCGCGATCTGCTCCGGGGTGGTGAGCGCTTCGCCGAAGTCGTGGCCCACCACGTCCTTCAGCGTCGGGATGGCCGGGTCGTATCGGATGCCGGGAGCGAGAGTGGCGGTGAAGGGCCCGCTGGCAGTTGCGGCCTGCTGCCCGGAAAGGGCCGGCGTCAGGGCAGCCGTGAGTGCGATGGCCAGGGACAGGGACAGAGCGGGGCGGCGAGCAAGGTGGCGCATCGGTCGTTCCGTTCGTGAGGTCGATGGACAGAGGGCCGCGGCCCCGGGGATGAACGTTCCCCGCGCCGCCGCGGGCCAAGGCGAATATAGAGGCGGGTGGGCCGCAGGAAAGGGAAGACTACTCGGTGAGCTTGCGGATTATCTTGCGATCCCTGGGCGGATGGTCGCCGCCCGCTTCATCGAGGCGCTCCTGCGCCAGTATCAGCGAGGCGCGGATGGCTTCGTGGGCGTCAGCATCCAGGTGAGGCTCCACCTCCGTCCCGTAGCACTTCGGGCAGAGGTAGAAGTATCCGGGCTCCGGCGACAGCTCGACGAACTCGCCGAAGAACACGGTCATCAGACCGATCATCCGGCGAGGATTCGTTTTGCCACAACGCATGCAGCCCGGCAGCGCCATCGGAGGCCTCTCATGGAGTGCATCGTGAACCGTAAACAAATTGAGGTAAAGGAAGGCCGCGGCGCCAGCCGGCGGGTCGGCGCCCTGAGGGGCGCTCCGATGGACGATCGATGATCGACGATCGACGTTGCCTCGCGGCGTGCTCCGGGTTTCCGGGCGCTGCGCAGCCGACTCCGGGGCGTCCGTTGGGCGCCGGCGTTGGGCCGGACACCGGTTGTGCGGTGGCTTACAGGGCGCTGCAAGCAGTGCGGCTGGTGCGCGCGGCTGGCGCGGGCGGCTGGCGCGGCGCGCCCCCATGGACGTGGCTTGTGCGATAACGCTGACAGTCAACCTGGAACTTCTCTCACGCCGCGACCGCCGTCGATCAACGATCGTCGATCGTCGATCAGGGGGCGCTGCCGCGCCCCCAATCGAACAGCGCCGCGGCGACGGCCAGGCTGCCGTCCGCCTCGAAGCGCGGATACGCAGCGACGACGTGGCCACCGTAGGCCGCGATCCCGTTGTAGTCGCCGTAGAACACGTCCGCGCGCATGGTGAAGGGGGGCTGGTCGACCTGGCGGTTCACGAACGTGCGGCCGCCGTCCTCACTGCGGGCGACGGTGACGGCGGTCTGCGTACCCTTCAGTCCCCGCCGGTCCAGGAAGATGACGTTCACCGAGCCGTCCACGGGGTCGACGGCCATCCAGGTGAACATCTGGGCCGCGCCGTTGCCCACGGGGTCGTCGTTCACGCGGACCGGCTTCGACCAGGTGATGCCGCCGTCGCGCGAGGCCATGACGAAGACATCGGGGTCGCCGTTGCGCTGGTCGATCCAGTTGACGTAGAGCGTGCCACGGTAGGGGCCCTGGCTCAGGTCCACGCCGGTGACAGGCATGCCGTTGTGCCGGTCCACACCGGGCACGTCGATGTCCCAGCCGCCGGGCATGTCTGAGATGACCGTGTCCTTTCCGAACGTGTAGCCACCGTCCGTGGACTTGTCGAAGACGAGGCCCTGCGGGCCGGCCCAGACGATGTACACCTGCCCCTTCGGGCCCACGGACGGCACCGCGCCCTCCACCGTGCTGTCGCTGTCCACAGCGTTGCCGCCCTGGTCGGAGATGCGGAAGCCAGGCTGGAAGGTGCGGCCGCCGTCGGTGGAGCGGGCGAACCAGATCTGGGACGAGTCCGCAGGTGAGTGGGAGCCGTACACGTCGAACCGTGTCCACGCCACGTAGATGTTCCCGCGATGGGGCGAGCCATCCACGTTGTCGGCCACGGGCCAGGGCTTGTCCTCAAACGGGATCACCGTGTTGATGTGGTCGATCACCGGCACCGGCGGCGCCCACGTGATGCCGCCGTCCGACGACGTGCCGACGTAGATGCCGCTTTCCGCGCGCGTTGGCCGCTGCACGCGAATCCCATCGAAGGCGATGTAGGAATGCAGGGCCAGGCCGTCGGCGTTGAACGTGATGGCGTCGTCGCCCTGCACGCGCGCCCCGGGGTTGGGCGCGCCGACGGTGCTCCAGTGCCGGCCGCCGTCCATGCTCACGTACGCGTAGTCCGTGACGCGCGGGCCCGCCGGGCCACCTCTCGCCAGGGACGTGATCACCACGTTGTCGGGGTTCGCCGGGTTGATGGCCACCGAGACCTCTCCGGGGTTCCCGATCTCAGGGCCGCTCACACGGACGACGTGCTGCGCGGCGGCGGGCGTTGATAGCAGGCAGGCGATGACGGCGGGAAGGGCCGCGTTGCGCATGAATGTCGGCATGGCTCACTCCAGGGGGTCCATATGGGCCAGATTGCGCAGGCTGATGGAGAAGCGCGTGAGGAGGAACAGGGCCATGAGCACACAGGTGACGGCGATGACGATGTTCGCGATGCGCTCCAACAGGGCCGGCGTCACACCCGTGACGGCAGGCGCGAAGAACAACACCGTATTGGCGAGGATCAACAGGATGCGCATCTCGGTAGGGCCGACCCGGCCGTAGGCGAGGTGGAATACGCCGAACACCACTGCTTCGAGGTACACGTTGATGGACAGGAGCAGGTACAGGATGACCACCGCGAGGCCCAGCTCCAGCGACACGTATGGTGACAGGCCGATGCCCAGGCCGATCAGCACCGTCGTGCCGGCGTCCACGGCGTGGTCCAGGTAGTAGCCGTACTTGGGACGCTCCTTGTGGCGGATGCGCGCCATGGTGCCGTCCAGGCTGTCCCCGACCCAGTTCACCACGAGCATGCCGGTTGCCAGCCAGAGCCACCCCGGGCCCAGCTCCGTCAGGGCGTACCCCGCCGCAATGCCGACGGACCCGATGACTCCCAGCATCGTCATGTGGTCCGACTGCACCCACGCCGGCATGCGCTCCGCGATCCAGCACAGCAGGCGACGCTCGGGCGCGGCCAGCAGGAAGGTCATTTCACGCTTCGCGGTTTTCATCCGCCTCCATGATCCTGACAACAGCAGTCATCGTTCGGGTGGAACCCGGGAAACGTGGCGCTCGCGACCGCAGCATTCAAGTCCCGGGTCCGGGTGGTACGTACCGTGCACACCGTGTGAGCCGGTCTGGCACACGATCCGGAGAACGACATGAACGTCCCCACCGTCACTCTGCCCGGCGGCGTCGAGGCGCCACAGCTCGGGCTCGGCACGTGGACGCTGCGCGGCGGCGTCTGCGAGCGCACGGTGCGGAGCGCGCTCGAGATCGGCTACCGTCATATCGACACGGCCGAGATGTACGAGAACGAGGAGGCCGTGGGGCGCGCCATCGCCTCGGTGGACCGCGACGATCTCTTCCTGACGTCGAAGGTCTGGCCGGACCATCTGCACGCGGCCGATGTACGGCGCGCGTGCGAGTCGTCCCTGCAACGCCTGGACACCGACTACCTGGACCTCTACCTGATCCACTGGCCCAACGGCAGCGTCCCCATCGAGGAAACCATCGGCGCCCTCCGACAGCTGGCGGAAGAGGGCCGCATCCGGGCCTGGGGCGTCAGCAACTTCACACGCGCTCACCTGGAAGAGGCCCGGCGCCTGGGCACCATCGCCGTGAACCAGGTCGAGCTGCACCCGTTCTTCAACCAGCAGGCCCTCGCCGAGTACTGCAACGGCATCGACCTGCCCATCACGGCGTATCGGCCCCTCGCGAAGGGCCGCGTCAACCACGACCATACCCTGAGCGGCATCGCGCTGCACCACGGCCGCTCGCCCGCCCAGGTCGCCCTCCGCTGGATTGTGCAGCGAGGCCACCTGGCCATCCCACGCAGCGCGAACGAACGGCACCTGCGCGAGAACATCGATGTCTTCGATTTCCACCTGGACGCGTCCGAGATGGACCGGATCGATGGATTGAACAAGGGAGAGCGTCTCGTTGCCATCGTGGGTGCCGAATTCGATCGCGACGACGGGTGAGCCTTGACGTGGCGATGCCGGCGGGTCATACCCAGTTCAAGGAACCGGCCACGGAGTGAGGAAGTGAGCGAGCCGAACGAAACGGAGCGAGCCCTGGACCTGAAACTGTGGGTCGTGCTTGCCCGGGCACACGCGGCCATCGCCCAGCGGGTGCGGACCGACCTGGTTCGCCACGGGCTCACGGCGGCGGAGTTCGGCGCCCTCGAGGCGCTGTACCACAGAGGCCCCATGTTGCTGGGCGAAGTGCAGAAGAAGATCCTGGTTTCCAGCGGCGGCATCACCTACCTGATGGATCGGCTGGTGAAGAAAGGCCTCGCGGAGCGGCGTCCGTGCGAGGAAGACCGGCGCGCGAGCTGGGCGCAGTTGACGCCGGCGGGTGTGGCGTTGATCCAACGCATATTTCCGGAACACGCGGCCATGCTGCAGCACACGCTGGGCGGTCTGAACGACAAAGAGAAAGAAGAGGCGATCCGCCTGATTCGCCAGCTCGGCCGGCACGCGGCAGGCGAACCGGCGGAGACGTCCTGCTGATGCGAGGCAGGTGAACATGCGCAAGCGAATCATCCGGGTGCTGCTGGTGGCGGCGGCCGCGCTGGTCATCGTGGTGGTGGTGATGGCGATCGGACAGCGCCGCGTCTACGACTTCCACGGCACCTACTTCGATCCGGCGGCCCCGGCGGCCGACTTCACGTTGCGTTCCGCCGACGGACCCGTGCATCTGTCCGATTTCGCCGGCAAGGTGGTGGTGCTGTACTTCGGCTATACGTATTGCCCGGACGTGTGTCCGACGACGCTCGACCATCTCGCCCGCGCCCTGCACGCCGCCGGCGATCCGAAGGACGTCCAGGTCCTGTTCATCACCGTGGACCCGGCCCGCGACAAAGCGGATCGCATGGCCCAGTACGTACAGCAGTTCGACACGAGCTTCATCGGCTTGACGGCGTCCGAGGACACCATCGATACCGTCGCCAAGGCCTATGGCATCTACCACAAGAAGAGCGGCGACTCGGACACGGCCTACACCATCGACCATACGGCCACCATCACCGTCGTGGGCCGGAAGGGCATGGTGCGCCTGCTGTGGCCGCCCGACCTGACACCGCAGCAGATGGCACAGGACCTTGAAGCGCTGAGGCGCCGATGAGGCCCGCGACAGCAGTGCGCAATGCGGCGTCGGTCATGCTGGTTGCGGTGCTTCTGGTCCCGGGCGGCGGCTGTCATCGCGGCGTGACCGGACCCGCGCCGGTCGTCGAGGGCGCCTGGGTCCGCGCCGTCAAGATGCCACTCACGCCGTTGCCCAACGGGGTGAATTCGGCTGCATACATGACCCTGCGAAACCGCGGCACCGTCGCCGCACGGCTCGTGGGGGCTTCGTGCCCCGACGCCGACAGCGTGCAGATCCACGAGAGCCGCATCGAAAACGGCGTCGCCAGCATGCGCCCCGTGGCCGGCCTGGACGTGCCGCCCGGAGGCGCCGTACGGTTCGCGCCCGGCAGCTACCACCTCATGCTCTTGGACGTCCACCGCTCCCTCGCGCAGGGTGACACCGTGAACATCACGTTGCATTTCGCCGCGGCACCGGACATCAAGATGCAGGTGCCCGTGCAGTGACGCGCCGCGCCGGGACGCGGACCACGTCGGCAACACGACTCGTCGACCCCCGCCGGGTCCACGGTCTGAACCGCGCGCCGGACGTCCGCGGCGACTATGTCCTGTACTGGATGCAGCAGAGCCAGCGCGCCGAGTGGAATCCCGCTCTCGAGCACGCCGTCCGGCTGGCGAATGAACGCGGTCTACCCCTGCTGGTCGGCTTTGGATTGACCGACGCATACCCCGACGCAAACCTCCGGCACTATCGCTTCATGCTGGAGGGTCTCAGGCACACGCGCCGCGCCCTGGAGCGGCGTGGCATCGCCTTCGCGCTGCAACCCGGAAACCCCGACGACGTGGCCCTGGACCTGGCGCGGCGGGCGGCCCTGGTCGTGTGCGATCGCGGCTACCTGCGCCACCAGCGAACCTGGCGACGACGTGTCGCCGACGAAGCCGGCCGGCCGGTGATCGAGGTGGAAGGCGACGTCGTCGTGCCCGTCGACGTGACGAGCCGGAAGGCCGAGTACGCCGCCCGCACCATCCGGCCCAGGATCCACGCCCACCTCGAGGATTTCCTCGTCGGGCAGCGGACCACCGCCCTCCGACGCGATTCCCTCGGTCTGCCGGTCGCCGGGCTCGACCCGGAGGATTTGGACGGCGTGCTGGATGCGCTGGCCATCGATCGCAGCGTACCGCCGACGCCGCGGCTTCGCGGCGGCACCGCCCAGGCCCGGGCTCACCTCGAGCGGTTCCTGGAGCACGACCTCCAGCACTACGTTTCACACCGCGCCCGACCGCACGCCGACCACGTCACACACCTGGGACCCTACCTGCACTTCGGGCAGATCTCGCCCGTCTACGTTCTCAACCGGCTGGCGGCGGCGGCACCGCTGGAGGACGAAAACGCCGCGTCGTTGGTGGAAGAGCTGGTCGTGCGGCGTGAGCTCGCCGCCAACTTCGTGGAGCATACGC
This sequence comes from Gemmatimonadota bacterium, assembly GCA_037388885.1. GTDB lineage: Bacteria > Gemmatimonadota > Gemmatimonadetes > Longimicrobiales > RSA9 > JARRJS01. The sequence continues at coordinate 4,464 of JARRJS010000034.1, read as the reverse complement.
CAGATTACGACCGTTTCGAATGCTTGCCCGCCTGGGCGCGGCGCACGCTGGCGAGACACGCGCGCGATCCACGGCCGAACCTCTACACCCGGGACGAGCTGGAACAGGCGCGCACCCAGGATCCGTACTGGAACGCCGCCATGCGGGAGCTGCGCGACACCGGCTACATGCACAACGCCATGCGCATGTACTGGGGCAAGAAAATCCTCGAGTGGACCGAGTCCCCCGAGGCCGGCTTCAGGACCATCCTCACCCTCAACAACCGCTACTTCCTCGACGGCCGCGACCCCAACTCCTTCGCCAACGTGGCCTGGGTCTTCGGCCTGCACGATCGGCCGTGGAAGGAGCGGCCCATCTTCGGCACCGTGCGCTACATGTCCGCGTCCGGACTCCGCCGCAAAATGGACCCCGACGCATACGTGGCCTGGGTGGGCACGTTGACCGCCGGACCAGAACCGGATCGTGCAAATGCATGACGTCCGTTCTCCTTGACGGCTGTCGTCCTCCGGGGTTATATATAGATCGTCAATATAAAGGATGTCTTTATATGGCCGAGTATACCGATCTGCAAGCGCTGGTGCGCACCATGAACGAGGTGCTGATCCTGGCGTGTCTGCGCGAGGGGCGGAAGCACGGTTACCAGATCGCGCTGGATGTGGAACGGGACACGGGCGGTGTGTTCGCGTTCCAGCACGGGACGCTGTACCCGATCCTGCACCGGTTGGAGAAGGAGGGCCTGATTGAAGGGCACTGGGACGAGGGCGGGGGGCGTCGGCGCAAAGTGTATGGCGTGACGGCGAAAGGTCGAGCCCACATGGAGCGGGAAGGAGCGCGTTGCGCGGAGGTCTTTGAGTCGTTCAACGCTGTTCTGCGGAGGCGGTCATGAGGGGCTTCCAGGCGGAGATCCGGCAGGTGGCGGAGCAGCTGGACCTGCCCCAGCCGGTCCGGTCGCGGATCCTTCTGGAGCTGGCGGCGGACCTGGAAGACCTGATGGCGGCGCTGCTGGCGCAGGGCGAGGGTGAGGACGAGGCGAGGCGCCGGGCGCTGGAGCTTCTGTTGCCGTCCGGGGATGCGGTGGAGGCGCTGCGGGGTGTACATCGGCCGCTGTACCAGCGGCTGGTGGACCGGTTCTCGGAACGGGCTCGTCACCGGTTGGAGCGGCTGCTCCTGACGGTGGTATCGGTGGTGGTGCTGGGCGTCGGCGCCGATGCGCTCACGCGGGTGCACCTGTTCTCATCGCCGTCGCTTTTCGTATGGCCGCTGCTGGCTCTGGCGGTGCTGGTGGTGGTCCTGGGTTTTGGCAAGCTGCTGCAGCTCTATGTGGTGAAGGACCACGCCCACGCCCGCCTGCGACGCGGGATGTTCCTTCTGCCGGTGCTGGCGTGTGCCAGCGCCAGTGTAGGGTTCATCGGGCTGGTGTTGGACTTCTATGTCACGGCGGGGGCCATCGAGGCGGATGTCCGGCTGCAGGCTGGACTGCTGCTGGGCTGGCTGCGGCGGGACATGCCGATGCTGGCCCTCGCGTTGCTGGTAACGGTGGCGGCAGGGTTGTTCTGGTTCCTGGCTGCGTTGCGCGTCGCCCACGTGGAGCAGGCGGAGGCGGAATCGCTGGGGTATGTGCGTCGAATACACGGCCCCGTCATCTAGGGAAAGGAGGCCCACAATGTTCAATTGGTTCCGAAATGGCGGCGTGATGATGTGGCCGCTGCTGATTCTCGCGGTGACGGTGGTGGTGCTGACGGTGCGAGGCTGGGTGCGTGTGAGCCGCGTGGAGGGCCCGGACCCCGTCGTCGAGACCGGAGTCGACGCAGTGGTGTTCTGGGGTGCCTGGAGCGTGGTGCTGGGGCTGCTGGGGACCATCGTGGGGATCTACATCGCGGCGGGTTACATGGCGGCGGCCCCGGCGATCAATCCTCAGCTGATCTGGGGTGGCATCCGCGTCGCGCTCATCACGCTGGTGTTCGGACTGCTGATCTTCGCAGTGGCTGCCGTTGCCTGGTTCGTCCTGCGCAGCCGGTACCGGAGGCGGGTCACCGCGTAAGGCGCCGGGGCGGCCGGCGGCCGCCCCGGTTACAGGTGGCAGGAAGCAGGTCCGGGCTGCCGGTTCTGAATCTTGCGGCGGGACTGCTGTCGTCCCGGCGTGTGTGTTGAAACGTTGACCTGCTGACCCATGGCGCACGGCGCGCCGGTTGCAGTCCCGCCGCGAACGGTCTTCACGGTGAGCTCGGACCTACCACCTGCAGCGACCGTGGCCGCAGGCCGCGGTCGCGCGCCGCCGTCCTGTAGGGGTTTCTACCACGTCCATTTGCACCCACTCCCCACCGAGCTTTCCGTTTTCTCCCGACAGACTCTCCGAGAGGCCGTCTGTATGCTGTTCTTCGAAGCGAATCCAAAGCGCGGCGGCGTTGAGCCGCGCGCCAGTTTCGAGCCGGTGGACGGCGAGTCGACCGGGACGCCAAACGCCCCGGTTCGGCGATTACAACCAGGGCGGATTATGGAAACGACGACCCGGGCGCCGAAGAAGGCGGCGGCCTCCGAAGGTACGGGGGGGCCGCGGATCATTCGCGCATCGCAGCACACGGTCGAGGTGGTGTCCGACTCGGGCGAGGGCGCGCAGAAGTGTGGACAGATCTTCGGCGCGGTCTCGGCGAAGATGGGCAACGGCGTCTGGACCGTGGAGATCATCCCCGCAGAGATCCAGCCTCCCCAGCGCAGCGTGGCGGGCGCGAGCGGCAACCGGATCCGGATCGGCTCTCACGAGGTAACGAACTGGGGCGACGAGACGGATCTCATGGTGGCGTTCAACGAGCAGGTGTTGCTGGGCCGCCACCAGCTGGACACGATCGCCGAGGGCGCGACGATCCTCCTGGAGAACATGTGGAAGACGCACGATGACGCGGACATCCGGCGTCAATGGGAGGAAGTGCTCGGCGAGGTGCGGGACCATTACAACATTATCGAAGTCCCAATGGAGCAGCAGTGCCTGACCGTGGTGGACGACGCCCGCAAGGGCAAGAACATGTTCGTCCTGGGCATGCTCTGCTGGATCTATGACCGGGACCTCGAACTGGCGCGCAGCCAGATCGCCTACACGTTCCGCAAGAAAGCCGCAGAGATCACAGAGAAGAACGTCGCGTTGCTGGAGCTGGGCTACAAGTGGGCGGAGGACAACCTCGACTTCCGTGTCGAGGTGCCCACCATGGCCGGCGACGTGCCGCGCATCGTGATGAACGGCAACGATGCCATCGCATACGGCGCCGTGGCCGCCGGCCTCGAGCTGGCCGCCATGTACCCCATCACGCCGGCGACGTCGGTCTCGCACACCCTGGGCGAGATGTTCCAGAAGTTCGGTGGCGTGCTGCACCAGGCGGAGGACGAGATCGCCGCCGCGTGTGTGGCCACGGGCGCCGGGTTCGCGGGCAAGGTCGCGTTCACCATCACGTCGGGGCCGGGTCTGGCGCTCAAGACGGAGACCCTGGGCCTGGCCATCATGACGGAGACGCCGCTGGTCGTGGTGGTCGTGCAGCGCGGCGGACCCAGCACCGGCCTGCCCACCAAGGTGGAGCAGGCGGACCTGCTGGCGTCCGTGTTCGGGCAGCCGGGCGACGCGCCGAAGGTGGTCATGGCGCCGGCGACCATCGAGGAGTGCTTCCACTCCATGGTCACCGCGCGGCGGCTGGCAGAGGCCTTCCGCGCCGTGGTCATTGTGTTGAGCGACGCCAATCTGGCGACCGGCGTGCAGCCGTTCCCGCGGCCCGAGCTGGACCCGGCGTGGCAGGGCTCTGCGCCGGACCTGTCGCCGGTGCCGGAAGGCAAGCCGCCCTACGACTGGGATCCCAAGACCGGGCTGTCGCAGCGTTTCGTGCCGGGCCAGCCGGGCGGCATGTTCACCGCCACGGGCCTGGCGCACAACGAGCGCAGCAAGGTGGCGTACGACACGGCGACGAACCAGCGCGCGGCGACGATGCGCAGCCGCAAGTTCGCCGTGCTGCAGAGCATGCTGGAGCCGCCGCCCATCTACGGCGACGAGAAGGGCGACCTGCTGGTCGTCGGCTGGGGAAGCACGAAAGGCGCCATCGAGGAGGCAGTGGACCGGGCGCGGGAGGAAGGCCTCAAGGTGTCGTCCACCTGCCTCACCTTCCTGTCCCCGCTGCAGCCCGGCCTGAAGAAGATCTTCAGCCGGTTCAAGAAGGTCATGACGGTGGAGATCAACTACAGCGACGAGTTGGGCGACCCCTACATCACGGAAGAGAACCGGCGCTACGGCCAGCTGGCCTGGCTGCTCCGGGCGCAGCTGCTGATGGATGTGGATTGCTGGACGCGGGTCCTCGGCGAGCCGATGCGACCCGGCGCCATTCTGGATGCCATCAAGGACAAGCTCGACGGAATGAAGAAGGGAGGCGCCGCATGAGCACCGCGCCTGTCGGCACGTGTTCGCTGCTGCAGTATACGGAGGATGATGAC
>JARRJS010000033.1:33830-61644 GCA_037388885.1 Gemmatimonadota bacterium | reverse complement strand
GTTTCGCATCGTGCAGGGCTCAGGCAGCCTGGGCCGTGATACCGTGCGGACCGACGAGGAGGGATTGGCCCGGGTGTCACTCCTCCTTCCTGCCGCGCCGGGACGTTCAGTGGTGAGCGCCGATCTGGTGGGCTCGCCCCTTCCCGGGGCGCGCTTTTCCATCACGACGCAAGCGGGGACGCCGCGGAACGCCGTCATTGTCGACGGCAACCAGCAGACGGGCTCTCCGGGGAGCGTCCTGCCCCGGCGCCTTCGTGTGCGCGTCACGGACGCCGCCGGAGTTGCCGTGCCCGATGTGGAGGTGCGTTTCCACGTGGTGGGCGGAGGCGGGGACGTAGCCCCGGACCGCGTTCGGACCGACGCCGCCGGGTACGCATCGGCGGTGTGGCGTCTCGGCAACGTCCCCGGCGACCAGCATGTGGCCGCGCTGGTGCCCGACATCAACGACGTTCTCCTGACGTTTGATGCCAAGGCCGTGAGCTCCGCGCCCGAAAACGCCCCCGCGCCGGTAGTCTCCCCGGCCGTTACGGTCGTCCCCCGGTCCTTCGCGGTGGGCGGCAGCTTCGTATGCGCGCTCGCGGGCGGCCGCGTGTCGTGCCGAGGGGGAAACGACCGCGGCCAACGTCTTCAGGGGTCCTCGGCGGGGTTTGCGGCGATCACCGCAGGGGTATCGCATGCCTGTGCGCTCACTCGCGACGGCCAGGCATTCTGCTGGGGCGCCAACGACAGCGGCCAGCTGGGCGACGGATCGCGCAGCGACCGGGCGAGTCCCGTGGCGGTGAGCACGGAGGACCGATTCAGCGTGCTCGCGGCCGGGGTGTCCTTCACCTGTGGCCTGGCCGCGGACGGCCGGGCGCTGTGCTGGGGAGAGAGCATCGGCGGCCAGGGGGGAGACGCCTCCAGTGATCGTTTGACGCCCCATCCCGTGGCGGGCGATCACCGTTTCGTTCAACTGGTAGCTGGTTGGCGTCACGCGTGTGCGCTGACGGCTGCAGGGAACGCGTACTGCTGGGGAATAAACGACCACGGACAGCTCGGGAATGGGACCGACGTCGACCGGGAGCAGCCCACCCAGGTCGTCGGCGCGTTCGAATCGCTCACGGCGGGAAACGCCCACACGTGCGGGATCCGGAGCGGCGGGGTCCTCTGCTGGGGGAACAACAGCTCCGGGCAGCTCGGCGACGGCTCGACGCAGGACCGCCCGTTCCCGGGGCCGGTCGAGGGTCTCCCGGCCCCTGCGACCCGCCTTGCCGCAGGTGCCGTCAGCACCTGTGCGCTCCTGACCACCGGCAGGGTTTTCTGCTGGGGCCAGAACATCCACGGAGAGTTGGGCGACGGCACCCGTCAGAACCGCTCCACGCCGGTACCCGTGGCCGGAGAACTGTCCTTCCGTTCGATCTACGCCGGTGGCGCGCTCACGTGCGGCTTCACCCGGAACGGCACACAGTACTGCTGGGGTCTGAACCAGAGCGGGCAGCTGGGAGACGGGACGCGCGAGAGCCGCTCTGTGCCAACAAGAGTGGGCGGTTGAGCGATCGCCGGCGAGCCGGAAGCCGATTTCCTCTCACCATCCTTCATCGGCCGTGGGCCCGTAGATGGGCGGCAGCGGCACGTCGAGCAGCCTGAGGTAGACCGTCAACTGGCCTCGGTGGTGCACGAGGTGGCTGATGTGGTTGCGAACGATGGCGCCGCGAAGATCCGAGAAGAGGACTTCGCCATCATTCACGAGGGACCATTCCACATCGAAGTCGGTATCCTCCGACCCCACGATAGCCTCCCGTGCGCCCCGCACGTTGCCGTCGAAACCTTCCAGTAGCTTCTTGGTCGTTTCGAAGCTGTAGGGCGGAGCCTTCGCCAGATCCAGCTCTGTCTCCTGCAACGCGTTGGTGATCCATCCGGGCATCCACGAGATCAGTTGCGCCAGGTGGCCGAGGGGAAACGACTTCTCATGAGGCTTCCAGCGCGCCTTGTCGCTGGGAACTCGCTCCAGCAACCGGCGGGTCGAGGCCATCTCGTGGTCGAACTCGGGCAGCAAGGCTTCGGCGATTGTCATACCATGACCTCCAGGGAGTTCCCGTGCCGGCGTGAAGAAGGGGAGGGGCCGCCGTCTCTCGGGTGTGGATATAAAAGGAACGTCTTCTTCACCTGGTGGCAAGAAGTGTGCGGTCCTGCCCCGGCACAGTGTGGAACGGAAACAGCCATGGCGCCCCGGCGGGCGCGACGTCCGCCGGCGCACCCATCAACGGACGGGAGACGGAGATGAAACGACATCGAGGCCGTATCGGGGCAGCTTTCCTGGCCATGACTCTCGGCCTGCCACCGGCTGGTCTACTCGCCCAATCGGCCTCCGGGAGCTCTGCCCCCCTCACCCTGCAACCGGACTCTGTGGTTCAGGCCCTGATGGAAGCGCGCATCAAGCTGCTGCCGTATTCCGGCATGGTCGTAGGCCTCATCGACGCCAACGGCGAGCGTACGCTATCGGCGGGCACGCTAAACGGGCCGGGAACGCCCGCGCCCGGCGCCGGAACGCTCTTCGAGATCGGATCGGTGACGAAGACGTTCACGGCGACGCTTCTCGCGGATATGGTGAGCCGGGGCGAGGTGCAACTGGACGAGCCGGTGTCGGAGCTACTGCCCGACAGCGTCCAGGTGCCGCAGCGCGACGGAAAGCGCATCACGCTGCTGGACCTCGCCACGCAGTCGTCGGGGCTGCCGCGGCTGCCCACCAACATGCACCCCGCAAACATGGAAGACCCGTACGCCGACTACAGCGTGGCGCAGCTCTACAGCTTCCTCTCGTCCTATGATCTGCCGCGCGATCCCGGCGCGAAGTACGAGTACTCGAACCTGGGCGTCGGGCTGCTTGGCTTCGCGCTGGCACGGCAGGCGGACACCTCCTACGAAGGGCTGGTACGCACGCGTATCGCCGAGCCGCTGGACATGCCGGACACCCGCATCGACCTGACGACCGCCGAGCACGGCCGTCTGGCCCCCGGCCACAACGCCGCCGGCGACACGGTAGCGAACTGGTCGGCGCCCACCCTCGCCGGTGCCGGCGCCCTGCGTTCGACGCTGCACGACATGATGCGCTACCTGGCGGCCAACCTGCGGGCGGACACCACGACGGCCCTGGGACGAGACATGCGCACGGCGCACATGCCCCGCCGACCCACGGACATCCCGGCCACTCGCATCGGCCTGGTCTGGATGGTCCGCGACACAAACGCCACCCGCGTCATCTGGCACAACGGCGGGACGGGCGGCTACCACGCCTTCATCGGGTTCGACCCGACGCGGCACATGGGCGTCGTCATGCTGATCAACAACACGAGAGGCGCCGACGACATCGGCCTCCACTTGCTGGATCCGTCGGTGGCCATCTCGCCCCCGCCCCCGCCTCCACCCCACCGGACCGCCATGGCGCTGACGCCTGCGCAGCTCCAGCCATACGTGGGCCGCTACGCCATCGCGCCGGGCGCCATCCTGACCGTCACGCTGCGGCAGGATCAGCTGTTCGTGCAGCTGACCGGGCAGTCGCCGCTGCCGATCTACGCGGAATCCGACGGACACTTCTTCCTGAAGGTCGTCGACGCGACGCTGGATTTCGTCCGGGATGACAAAGGGAACGTCACCGCCGCGGTCCTGCACCAGAACGGGCGGGACGTGACGGCGCAGCGGATGCAGGGCGGTTCGTAGACCCGGCTAGCGACCTCCCGTGATACGGGAGCCGACGTAGCACTCCGCGTATCCCATGATGGCGCGGCCGGTGATACGCACGATGCGGTCGGACCGGCCCCCGCCCGCGGACCCGCTGCCCTTCACCGCGAAATACCCGAAGATGGCGCCGCCGTCGTTCTCGACCTGCACATCGCCCGGCAGCCGGATCTCCACGTAGCCCATGAGAGCCCGGGCATCGATCTCCGTGACACCCGGCTCGAAGGTCGCGTGGCTGAGGTCCAACTCCACGTAGCCCATCCGGACGCGCAATTCCAGGCGGCGAGGCACGACGCCGGTCACCTTCCGCTCCTGCCGCGAGAAGAGCGCCCGGACCCGCACCGGCCGATCCAGGGCGGACGACGCGGAGTCCGCAACGTTCACGGCGCCAACGTCGTCGGGGCGACGCGCCGGCAGGTTCGCGATCAAGGACTGCAACTCGGCCAGCGTCGTCGCCCGGTAGACGTGGTCCAGGAGCGTCTCCAGCTGCTCCTCCGACAGCTGGTCGTTGGCATAGCTGTGCGTCAGTACGTCCACTGCACGGTCCCGCGCTTCCGGCGGAACGGGAGCGGCGGCCGGACCGGGTCCATCGTTGGCATCCGTCATGGAGATCCACTCGTTGCCGGGACGGTACCGGCGACAGACAGCCGCGTCAAGCGGGAAGGACCCGGAGAGGTGCAATCCAAAGTTCCGGCGGTGGCGTAGCCGGTTTTCCGGGTTTTTCGATCCTCGGGAGAACGGCTTGACACGGAGGGCTCGGAGGAGGGGAGGGCTCGGAGCGGGGGTGCGGCTGCGTTTCCGGCATGATCCGTCAACACTTCCGGGGCAGCGTGCCCGGCATTCCCTGTCTCGCGGCAGAGCTGAAGCACCTGGGTCTGCGATTCGAACGACAGGTACCCCTGTCCCTTGTGTATCGGGATGTCCGGTTGGATCGGGCGTATTCCATGGACCTGCTCGTGGAACGGCAACTCGTCGTGGAGCTGAAGGTCGTCGCGGCCCTGGCCCCCATTCACGTCTCCCAGGTCCTGACCTACCTGCGCCTCGCCAGACTCCGGGTCGGCTCCTCATCCACCTCCGTTACCTCTCCACCAGCTCGAACCGCGCCTGGTGCTCATGGGCGTTTCGGGAGTTGCCACCGACGGAAACCGTAAACCAGCCGGGCTCGGCCGCGTATCGCTTCATGTCCACCGAGAACAGCGCCAGGTCGTGGGTGGTCAGCGGGAACGACACCTGCCGCGCCTCGCCCGGCGCCAACCGCACCCTGCGGAACCCGCGCAGCCGCTCGACCACCGGTGACACGCTGGCCTCCTCGTCGGTCACGTACAGCTGCACGACGTCGGTGCCCGCACGCTGCCCGACGTTCCGCACGGTCACCGACACATGCACCGTGTCTCCGAACCCCATCTGCGCCCGGTCCACCCGCACGTTCGAGTACGCGAACCGGGTGTAGCCCAGGCCGTAGCCGAAGGGGTAGAGGGGCGAGTTGGCCACGTCGAGGTACTTGGAGGTGTAGCGGTCGCTGGCCACGGCCGGGCGCCCGGTACTGCGGTGGGCGTAGAAGATGGGGATCTGGCCGACATCGCGCGGGAAGCTGATGGGCAGGCGCCCCCCCGGCTCGGCGTCCCCGAACAGCACGTCGGCGATGGCGTCGCCCGCCTCCGTGCCGGGGAACCACGTCTCCAGCACGGCCGGGGCATGCTCCGACAGCCAGGGAATGGTCAGCGGCCGGCCGCTCATGAGCACCACGACCGTGGGCGTGCCCGTCGCGACGACAGCCTTCACCAGCGCCAGCTGCGCGCCGGGCAGATCCAGTCGAGACCGGCTGCCGCCCTCCCCGCTCATGCTTGCAGCCTCGCCCACGACGACGACGGCCGCGCCCGCACGCTTCGCCAGCGCCGCGGCATGCGCGATGCCCGCCGTGTCCGCCGCGCCGGATCCGGCCGCGGCGTTGGACGTGCCCGCAGCGCCCGCCGGGGAGAGCACGCCGATGCCGGCGCCCCGCGCATACAGCACCTGCACACCCGCACCCAGCCGATCACGGATGCCTTTCAGGACGGTGCGCGTGTCCGCGGGCCGGCCCACCGCGTGCACGGGGCCCAGCGGGTTCGCGCTGTCGTTCGCCAGGGGCCCGATCACGGCGACGGTCTTCAGGGCCGGCGAAAGCGGCAGCACACCGTGATTCTCCAGCAGCACGAACGACTCGGCGGCCGCACGGCGAGCCAGCGCCCGCTGCGACGGTGAGAGAGTCACGGCCTTCGCGCGAGCCGCGTCGTCGTAACGGAAGGGATCGTCGAACAGGCCCAGCCGGAACTTGAGCCGCAGCACCCGCCGCACCGCCGAGTCCACCGCCGCCTCGCTCACGCGCCCGCTGCGTACCAGGCCCGGCAGCTGGTCGGCGTAGGTCAGGCTGTGCAGGTCCACGTCCACGCCCGCGCCCATGGCCAGCGCCACCGCCTCGGCATCGTTCGCCGCGATGCGGTGGTTCTCCAGCTCCGGCACGGCGTCGTAGTCGGACACGACGACGCCCTGGAAACCCCATTCGTCCCGCAGGATGCCCTTCAACAGCCACACGTTCGCCGTGGACGGCACCCCGTTCAGCGCCGTGAACGCCGCCATGATCGTCGCCACACCGGCGTTGACTACGGCGTGGAACGTCGGCAGGTAGACGCTGCGGAACCGGCGGTCGGACAGGTCCACGGAGTTGTAGTCGCGCCCCGCCTGGACGGCACCGTAGCCGGCGAAGTGCTTGGCCGTCGCCGCCATGGTGGTGGGCGCCGCGAGCTCGGCGCCTGTGACGTCGCCCTGGTAGCCGCGCACCTGCGCCCGGGCCAGCGCCGCGCCCAGGTACGGGTCCTCGCCCGGCCCCTCCACGACCCGGCCCCAGCGCGGGTCGCGGCCGATGTCCAGCATGGGCGCGAACGTCCAGTCCACGCCCACCGCCGTCGCCTCCGCCGCCGAGGCGCTGTCCACCGAGGTCACCAGCGTCGTGTCCCACGTCGCCGCCATGGCCAGCGGCACCGGGTAGACCGTGCGGAAGCCGTGGATCACATCGCCCATGAAAAGGAGCGGGATCTTCAGCCGGGACTGCATCGCCACCCGCTGGAAATGGCGCGTCAACGCCGCCACGTCCTGGCCCGGCAGCACGCCGTTGGTGCCTCCCAGCCGACCGGCGCTGATGCGGTCGTCGAGGTCCGGGCGGCCGCCGGTGATGGAAAGCTGGCCCGCCTTCTCCTCCAACGTCATGAGGGCGAGGACCGAGTCGACGCGCTGCTCAAGACGGGCCGCAGCGGTTGGCGACATGGCTGCCGGTACACGGCCCCGGACCGGAGAAGTCGGGGGAACCTGGGCGGCGCCGGGCATCGCTGACGCGGCCGAGGTTGATGGTGCGGCCGGCGCCGGAGCCGGCACGCCACACGATGCCAGCACGAACGTGGCCATGGCCAGGCTCACGCTGCACGCCTCGACGAATCTGGCATGAGCCGTTTTCCAAACAGCGTGACACGGAGGGCTCGGAGAAACGGAGTGCACGGAGTTTCTTTCCTTTGTCGAATTCATGGGCCGCGTGCATGACGCAGCCCGGAGATCGGATCGCGCCGCTCCCGCCGATGCCCGCCGGTTCCGTGTTCTCCGTCCCTCAGCGCTCTCCGCGTTACGCCGTTGAAGAGCCGGCTCCGGCGACGAAGTGCGAGGCAACGCCGGAAACGAACGGGCCCGCCCGTGTCGTCCTCAGGGCCCGCTCCCGTCCACCAGGTCGAACCGCGTGCTCTTCACGTCCACGGAGCTGGAACCCACGTAGACGGTGAACCAGCCGGGCTCGTAGATCCACCGGTTGTCGAGCCCCCAGAACGCCAGGTCGTTCACGGTGAGGGGGAAGTGCACGGTCCTGGTCTGGCCGGGCTGCAGGTCGACGCGCTGGAATCCGCGCAGCTCCTTCACCGGCGGGGTCACGCTACGCACTTCATCGTGCAGGTAGAGCTGCACGACTTCGGTGCCCGCACGCTTGCCCGTGTTGGTCACGTCGACGGCCACGGTGAGCGTGTCGCCGGGCCGCATCGTGGGCGAGGACAGCCGGGGCGCGCTTACGTCGAAGGTGGTGTAGCTCAGGCCGAAGCCGAACGGGTACAGGGGCGTCCACGGCAGGTGCAGGTACTTCGACGTGTAGTGGTCGTTGGGGTTGGGCGGCCGCCCAGTGTTCTTGTGGTCGTAGTAGATGGGGATCTGTCCCACGGCGCGCGGTACCGTGACCGGCAGCTTGCCGCTGGGATTGACGTCGCCGAACAGGACGTCGGCCACCGCCGGGCCCATCTGCACGCCCAGGAACCAGGACTCCAGGATCGCCGGCGCGTGCTCGGCCAGCCACGGCGTCGCCAGCGGCCGGCCGTTCATGAGTACGACGACCAGCGGCTTGCCCGTCGCCTGGATCTCCTTGGCCAGCGCAAGCTGCACCCCCGGCAAGTCGATGTTGGAGCGGCTCGCCGCTTCACCGCTCATGGCTTGGGTCTCACCGATGACCAGCACGACGGCGTCCGCCTGGCGTACCGCGCGCATGGCCTCGGGGAACCCCGCCGTGTCCGTGCCACCCAGCACCGGCGTCGCGCCCTTCGCGTAGATGACCTTCGTGTCGGAGGACACCGCCTGCTTGATGCCCTGAAGGATGGTGACGGCGTCCTTCGCCTCGCCGGCGCCGTGCCAGGGTCCGAGACAGGAGAGGGAGTCGTTCGCCAGGGACCCGATGACGGCGATGGTGCCCAGGTCCTTCCGCAGCGGCAGGATGCTGTCGTTCTTCAGCAGCACCATCGACTCGCGGGCTTCCTCACGGGCCGCCCGGAGATCCGCCGGCGTCAGCGTGCGGGTCTTCTGGCGGGTCGAATCGCTGTAGCGGTACGGGTCCTGGAACAGGCCCAGGTCCCACTTGGACCGCAGCACGCGCTTCACCGCCCGGTCCACGTCCTGTACCGGCACCAGGCCGCTGTCCACCGCCGCGGGCAGGTTCTTCAGGTAGATGCCGCTCACCATGTCGATGTCCACGCCCGCCTTCAGGCCAAGGATGCCCGCCTGTTCCGGCGTGCCGGCCACGCCGTGGCGCTCCAGTTCCATGATGCCGGTATAGTCGCTGACGACGAGGCCGTGAAAGCCCCAGTCGTGACGGAGCACGCCATTGATGAGGGGCCCATTGGCATGCATGGGCACGCCGCCGATCTCGTCAAACGCCGCCATCACGGAGCCCACACCCTCCTTCACCGCGGCATGGAACGGCGGCAGGTAAATGGCGTGCAGCGTGCGCTTCGAGATGTCCACCGTATTGTAGTCCCGGCCGCCTTCCGCGCCGCCGTACGCCGCGAAGTGCTTGGCAGTCGCCATGACGGTGCTGTCGGACGCCAGGTCGTCACCCTGGAAGCCGCGCACCTTGGCCGCGGCCATCATGGAGCCCAGGTACGGATCCTCGCCCGAGCCCTCCACGACCCGGCCCCAGCGCGGGTCCCGCGCGATGTCCACCATGGGGGCGAATGTCCACGTGACGCCCCAGGCCGACGCTTCCGTGGCCGCGATGCGTGCCGAGCGCTCCACCGCGGCGGGGTCCCAGCTGCTGGCTTCCGCCAGCGGCACCGGGAAGATCGTGCGGAATCCGTGGATCACGTCGTAGCCGAACAGGAGCGGGATGTGCAGCCGCGACTCCTCGGCGGCATGCTGCAGCCGCCGCGTATAATCGGCGCCGTACACGCCCAGGAACGAGCCTGCGTGCCCCGCCCGCACGTCCGCTTCGCCACCCTTGCTCACCACCGGCCCCGTGTCGCCCCACTGGCCCGGCGGCTGGTTCAGCTGGCCCAGCTTCTCGGCCAGCGTCATCTGCGACAGCAGGGAATCGATGAACGCCTCGCGGCGCGCGGTGTCCTGCGCAGGTCCGAGGAACGCCGGCGGTCCGAGCATGGCCGCGATCCGATCAGCGGCCGTGACCCCGCCGGCTGCGGCTGTGTCCCGGCTGGCCGGCGCGTTCACCGGGTTCGTGATTTGATCCGCGATCGCCGCGTTCAGTGACGACGCCGGGTTCTGCGTCGCCGGCCCGGCGTTGGGTGCCGGCGTGGTCCCCGCAGGCCGCGCCGTCGACGCCGTCGAGCAGCCGGCGGCCGCGATCAGGCCCACCGTGGCGAAGGCGCGCAGCGCCCGGGCTGCGCGCGAGCTGCCGCCCTCCCGCGTCAGCTGCATTTCCCCTCCAGCCAGCCGCCCTGGAAGCCGGCGCGGCACAGGCCGCGCACGATGTACGGGTTCTGCCGCATCAGCTGCCAGATGAGGCCGCTCCGATAGTTCTCGATCATGGTGACGATGGGACCCTGGTCGATACCCAGGTAGTCCGTATCGAACCAGCCGTTGCCGGGCACGATGGTCCCCGAATGGATCGGCGCGCTCGAGTCGGTCAGGGTCGGGTTGAACGCGTCCAGGAAACCATACTGGCCGAACAGCTTGTCGCCGTATTGCCGCTCCATGGCCTGCAGGGCGGGCAACACGACGTCCGGTGCGAACGCGATGGAGCCGCCGGCCGCGGTCGGCGCCAGCGTGCCGTCATCGCGCACGGCCCCCGCCGCCGCACCGCGCGCCCAGTAACCGCGGAACGTCCGGGTCCTGCCGCCGATCACCTGCTGGAAGTCACCCGGACCGTCGCAGGCCGTAAGCCCCCAGAAATTCGAGCCGTAGCCGCGCCAGCCGCCGGGATTCTGTTCCGCATACGACCGCTGCGCCAGGGTCGCGCGTCGCGAGTTCTCGAAGTAGTCGATGCTCTTGCCCCGCATGAACGCGTCCTGGATGTCGCGGAAGTCCACCCAGATATGGGAGTACTGGTAGCCGAACAGCGGCGCGAAGTTGACGTAGCTCTGGCCCTGGAAGCTGGCCCAGTCGTACGTGCTGGTGTAGGCGCTCCAGGCCGTGCTGTCCACCGGAAACGTGGGCGAGCCCAGGGCGAGGATGTAGAGGATCATCGCCTCGTTGTAGCCCGTGTAGTCGGCACCCAGGAAGCCGCTGTAGCTGCCGCCTCCCGGCTTCCAGGCCATGGCGATGAGGGGCGGCCGCGGCTGCATCCAGCTCCACTGGACCCGGCGGTACAGCGAGTCCGCCAGCGCGCGGATCTGCGTCTCCGTGGAGTCCGCTCCGTCGAAATACTGCTGCGCCGTCAGCACGCCGGCCATGAGCAGCGCCGTGTCGATGGACGACAGCTCCACATCCTGGTACCGCTCGCCCGTCTGCATGTCCAGGAAGTGGTAGAAAAAGCCTTTGTAGCCCGAGATGCCCGTGGGGTCGGGACCCTGCGGCGCATGCCAGAAGAAGCGCAGCGTGGTGAGCGTGCGCGCTGCAGCGTCCGCGCGGCTGACGTACCCGCGCTCCACGCCCACAGGGTAGGCGGTCAGCGCGAAGCCCACCGCCGCGATGCTGGAGAACGACGGCGTGGGCCAGCGGTCCGGCGTCAGGCCATTCTGCGGGTTCGTCGTCTCCCAGAAGAAGTTGAACGTCCGCTGCTCCACGATGTCCAGGAACGATTCCTGGTTCGGAGGCGGCGGCGACGTCGACCCGCCCTCCTGCGGGCCGCCGCACGCCGTGAGCACGGCAGGCAGCACGAGCGCGAGCGCGGCCAG
This sequence comes from Gemmatimonadota bacterium, assembly GCA_037388885.1. Classification (GTDB taxonomy): domain Bacteria; phylum Gemmatimonadota; class Gemmatimonadetes; order Longimicrobiales; family RSA9; genus JARRJS01. The sequence continues at coordinate 50,308 of JARRJS010000033.1, read as the reverse complement.
TCGGACGGCCCATGCCGCCCGACGGCCGCGCTCGTTCCCCAACGCCGGCGTACCGCCGCCACCCACCGCGCTACCCCGCCAGCGTGCGGGGGCGCATCATGACCCGTACCCGGGGTTCTGCGTCAGCCCGACCAGCTGCACCTCCTGCGACGGGATGGGATACACCGAATCCCGCGCAGCCCACGTCTTGCCGTCCGCCGTCATGAGCGCATCCGCCCGGCCCTGCCGGTTGATGTCGAACCAGCGATGCTGCTCCATGGCCAGCTCATGTCGACGCTCGTGCCAGATGGCGGTCAGCAGGTCCTGCCCCGTCGCCGTCACGTCCGGCAGCAGCGCCATGGCGGGCACGTTGATCGTCAGGGTCGTCGTCCCGGTGCTGGTCACGCGCGTGACGCCAAGCGCCACGTTGGCGCCCGGCGTCTTGGTGTCCACCTGTGTGAAATAGTCCTGCAGCGTGGTTACGGCCGTGCCGTCCACGGTGTTGATGACATCCATGGTGTCCACCTGGACCGGCGGCGTGTTGTTGCTGTTGTACTCCGTCGCCATGCCCCGCAGCCCCGCCGTGAACGCCTGCGTCGACGGGTTCACGTAGCGGACGAACACCCGGCTGCCGTTCGCCGGCAGGCCCGCCACGGCGGCTACAGAGTCAGACAGCGCCTCGGGCGAGATGCCCAGCGTAACCGTCCGGGTGCCTCGGGCCCGCGCGCGCACCATGTTCAGATACGTCCGCGCCGTGGCCTCGTCGCCGGTCTGGTACGCAGCCTCCGCCGCGATGAGCAGCACGTCGGCGTACCGGAGAATCCGGATGTCCACACCCGAGTTACCAGACCCCAGCGGAGTGTCGGGCGAGGTGAACACCTTCTGGTTGTACCGGTTGTTCAGCATGCTCGGATTCAGATACACGACGCGCGTGCTGCCGTCCGGGAGCATCTCCCAGGGATACATGATGGTCGCCTCGAGCCGCGGGTCACCCGGCTCGTAGGAGGCCTCGAGGTTCGGCGACGGGTCGTTGAAGCCCCAGCCGATATTGGGCGTGCCCCGCACACCCTGCACCTGGGCGTACTGGCTGGCGGCACCACCCTGCTCCAGCGCCACGTTGCCCACCTCGAACACCGATTCGGACGAGTTCTCGCCCATCTGCGTGAACAGCGTGTCGTAGTCGGGATACAGGCTGTACACGCCCGAGTTGATCACCGCCTCCGCGTTGTTCAACGCCTCCTGGTACTTCTTCTCGTACAGGTCCACCTTGGCCAACAGCCCCTGGGCCGCGCCCTTCGTGGCACGCCCGATGTCGGCACCCGAGTACTGCGTCGGCAGCACGCCCATGGCGTCCGTCAGGTCCTGCTCGATCTGCGTGTACACCTCCTGCGCCGTCGCCCGGGGCTGCGTGAACTGGTTCGGCAGCAGCGGCTTCGTGACCAGCGGCACGCCGCCGAAAGCTCGCACCAGGAAGAAGTAGTAATACGCCCGCAGGAACTTGTTCTCCCCGATGAGTCGCGCCTTCAGGTTGGCGTCCATGTCGGCGCTGGGGATGCCCTGGATGGCCACATTCGCCCGGTAGATGCCCCGGTAGTAGCCCTGCCAGGTGTCGTGGAAGGCGAGGTTGCCGGGATCGAAGCTCAGGTTGTCAAGCTCGCCGAGAAAGCTGGCGTCGCCCGGCGTGCTGCCCTTGGTGGCGTCGTCGGACGCGATGTCCGTCACGCCGAGCCAGGAGAAGACGTGCACCTCCCAGTCACGCAGCATGCTGTACGTGGCGTTCGTGGCCTCGACGGCCTGGCTCTCTGTCTTGAAGAAATTCGCCGTCGTCAGCTGGCCCTGCGGCTGCGTGGTGAGGAAGTCCTTGCAACCGGCCAGGCCCAACGCGACGAGGGCGGCAAGCCCCACTCGAGTCATCCGCTTCGCGGATCGTTGTAAAATCGTCATGATATCCACCTCTTCGAGTTTCAGAACGTCACGTTGAGGCCGACGGTCACGGTGCGCGCCGTCGGGTAAACGCCCAGGTCGATCCCGTTGGCTATCACGTTCGAGCTCCCGACGAAGGGCGAATACCCGCTATACGGCGTCGACAGGAACAGGTTCTGCCCCGCCACGTACAGACGAGCCGTCTGCACGCCAAGCCGGGTCGTGACACTCTCCGGCAGCTTGTAACCCAGCTGCGCCGACTGCAGGGTCAGGTACGAGCCGTTCTCAATGAACCGGCTGGAGGACTTGTAGTTGGCGCCCGCGTTGGTCACGCGCGGCTCCGTGGTGCTGTGCTGGGACGGGGTCCAGGCGTTCAGGTAGCTCGTCTCGAAGTTGTCCACGCCGAAACGGATGCCCTTTTTGGCGTTGAAGATCTTGTTGCCCGCCTGGCCCGCGAAATTCGCCGAAAGGTCGAACGCCTTCCACGATGCGCCGATGTTGAATCCATAGATGACCGACGGGATGGACGAGCCCAGGAACGTCTTGTCCGCGTCGGTGATGACCCCGTCGCCGTTGGTGTCGGCGAACCTGAGGTCGCCCGGCGCCTCGCCGGCCAGGATGGGCACGCTGTTCAACTCGGCCGAGTCCTGGATCACGCCCAGGACCTTGTAACCCCAGAACTCGCCGATGGGGTGACCCGGCACGGTCCGGGTCGTGAACGCCACCTCGTTGGGCAGGCCACCGCCCAGGATCTGATCCTGCCCCTGGCCCAACGCCTTTACCTTGTTGTTCACGGTGGAAGCGTTGGCGCCGATCCGCACCTGCACGTTGCCGATCTCCTGGGTCCAGTTGAGCGACGCCTCGAAGCCGCGGTTCGCCACCTTCGCAGCGTTCACCGTCGGGTTGGAGTTGGCACCCACGTACAGCGGAATCGGAACCTGCACCAGGATGCCGTCCGTGAGTCGGTCGTAGTAGTCCAGCGTGGCTTCGATGCGGCCCTGCAGGAACGCCATGTCCAGGCCGACGTCCGTCTGCGTCGTGCGCTCCCATTTGACGTCAGGATTCGCCAGGTCGATGGGTGCCGCGCCGTACTGCAGCGCCTGGGGCTCACCGAACACCGCGTTCAGGTTGCCCGCGATGGTCGCCACGGCCGGGTAGGCGCCGATCTTGTCGTTCCCTGTCCGCCCCCAGCTCGCCCGCAGCTTGAACGCGGAGATGGACTTGATGTCCTGCATGAACGGCTCCTGCGCCAGGTCCCAGCCCAGCGCCAGCGACGGGAAGTAGCCGTATCGGTTGTTAGCGCCGAACCGCGACGAACCGTCGATGCGCAGCGACCCGGTGAACATGTACTTGTCGTGATAGGTGTAGTTGGCGCGGAACAGGTAGGACAGCATCTTCCAGTTGGACGCCGACTCCGAGTTGGTCTGGCCGGTGGCCGCGCCCGCATTCAGGTACCACAGGTTCTTGCTGGTGCCCACCACGTCCGTCCGGCCACCGCCCAGTAGGTCCGTGTGGAACGACTGGGCCGTGATGCCGCCGAGCATCTTCAGGTGATTCTGCCCCGTATCGTAGTTGTACGTCAGCGTATTCTCCCACAACCACGAGTTGGTGGCCCCCATCTGCACGTTGATGGTCGACGTCTGGTTCTGCTGCGTCGGCGACACCGTGTAGACCGGAACGAAGTTGCGCAGGTCGCCGCGCTCGTAGTCCAGCCCGAAGTTGGATCGGAAATCGAAATGGGTCAGGAAGGAGGCGTCGGCGTAAAGGTTGCCGACGAGGTGGTTCGTGGTGCTGTCGTTGTCGGTGTAGTGGATCGCCGCCACGGGGTTGCCCGCCGAGGAGCCGTTCGCGTTCGCGTCCGCGAAGGCGCCCGTGCTGTTGTACACCGGAACCGTCGGGTCCGCGTGGTACAGCATGCTCACCACGTTCGGCGGCCTGTGGGCCTGGACGTTGGTGAACGCAATGTTGTGCCCGAATTCGATGTGCGGCGACAACTGGTAGTCGTTGTTCAAGCGGAGCGTGACGCGCCCGTACGTGGAGCGCGGGACCACACCCTGCTGGTTCTGGTAGTTGCCGCTGAAGAAGTAGGTGACCCGGTCGCTGCCGCCCGACGCCGTCAGCTCGTAGTTCTGGATGGGCGCCGACTGGAACACCGCGTCCTGCCAGTTCGTTCCCCCGGTGATGCTGCTTGGGTTCGTGAAATACGGCGGCACGCCCGTGTTCGCCGCCAGCTCGTTCGCCAGCGTGGCAAACTGCTGGGCGTTCGCCAGCGAGATCTGGTGCAGCACGCTCTGCGTGCCCACATACGCCCGCGCCGCCCACTGCGTGTGCTTGCTCGGCGAGCCCCTCTTCGTCGTGATGATGATCACACCGTTCGCGCCCCGGGACCCGTAGATCGCCGTCGCCGATGCGTCCTTCAGCACCTCCACCGACTGCACGTCCTCCGGGTTCAGGTAATTGATGTTGTTCACCATCATCCCGTCCACCACATACAGCGGCGATGCGTCGTTCAGGGTGCCGATGCCGCGGATCCGCACGATCGCCTCCGAGCCCGGCGCGCCCGACGAGGGGGTCACCTGCACGCCCGCCACCTTGCCCTGTAGCGTCTGGGTCACCGAAGGCGTCGGCGTCTGTTGCAGCTGGTCGCCCTGGATCGTCGACACCGCACCCGTCACATCACGCCTTCGCTGCGTGCCGTACCCGACGACCACGATCTGCTGCAACGCCAGGACCTGCTGCGGCATCGTCACGTCCACCACCGAGCGGCCGTCGATAGGCACCTCCTGTCGCTGGTAGCCGATGTACGTGAACACCAGCGTGTCCTGCGCCGTCGGCGCCGTGATCTGGTACGCGCCGTCGCCCGCCGTCAGCGTGCCGATGGACGTGCCCTTCACGCTCACCTGCGCGCCCGCCAGCGGGTTACCCGTGTCCGCAGCCTTCACCGTACCAGTGACCCGCTGCTGCGCCGCCGCCGGGGTCGCCAGAAACAGAAACGCTCCGCTCAGGACTAGGATTCCCTCAAGCCCGCGGCGGAGCATCGCGTGCGGCCCTCGTCGGCCTGTGGAACCGTCCCCTGTTGGGGCGGAGCCCAACGTGGATGAATGTCTCATGGTTGCCTGCATCTGTCGGGGTTAGCACCGCGCGACCCGGCCGCGGCCCGATCGCGTTTCGATCCGTCCGGCGGAGTACTGCGGAGTGCTACTGGGGAGCAGGGCCTCTGCTGCGGCAACACCCGCGACGGCGCCCAGCGTCAGGTGCCGTTACGCGCACCCAGCCGTCGAACAATAAAATGCGAATGACGCAAGCTCAGTGCCGAGCGACCCATCTCATGGGCTCGCCCGTCATCCTCCCGCCGCCACCCGGTAGCGCACGATCACCGGGTAGTGGTCGCTGGTGGTGTTGCCGTAGTCGGAGATGTAGCGATCGGCGCGGAAGATTTCGGCGGAGCCCCGGATGTAGTCGGCGAAGGTCTCGTTGCTGTCGAGCTGGTGGTCGATGACATCGGGAAATGAGACCGTGGAGGCGTCGCCGGCCTCGGACAGGGTCGCGGTCGGGAAGTCGTAGTCCGCCGAGTCTGCCACGAAGTACCGGTAGGGCGAAGGCTGCCCCGGGGTGATGGACGTGTCCACGTCGTCGTTGAAGTCGCCGATGACGAGCACCTTCTGTGCAGGCCAGGTGGCATCGAGGTAGGCCTTGAGGGCGGCGGCGGCCGTGTCGCGCCGGTCGCGGCTGGCTGCGTCGCTGCCCGCCTTGGCGTGCATGACGATGAGGATCAGGTGCTCGGTCGCGCTGTCCAGCGTGACGGACAGGTGGAACGCCACGGGCGGCCGCCCGGCGCACGCGTAGTCCTGATCCGTCAGGATGACGCGGGCGCTGTCGAGGGACACCTCGTCCGTCCGGTACACCAGAGCCACCTTCTGCTCCATGTTGTCGAAGTCGCTGTAGTAGGCCGGTCCGTCCTTCACGAACGGATCGTTGGCCAGCATGCCTGCATACCCGGGCAGCCCGGCCAGCAGGCTGGCAAACTCACCGGCACTGACGACCTCCTCGAGGCCCCATATATCCAGGTCCGTCCCCGCCATGACGGCGCGGACGTGATCGAGCTGGAGCGTATCGTTGGCCGGGCCGTGGCTCGGGTCGCCGAACCACTCCAGGTTCCAGTTGCCCACGTCCAGGGTCGACGGCGTGCCCTGCCCCGGGATGGGCGCGGTCTGGTTGCTCGTGTGGGACGTGGGGGAAGCCGCACAGGCGGGCAGCGCGACGACGAGGGCGAAGATGAGGGCGACCGCGGGCCGCGGCGAGTGAGCGCTGGAACGATGGAGGCGCGTCATGGATCCACTGCCAATTCTGTGGTGTGCCGTCTTCCGGATGACGGCGGCGTGCTCGGAGAATCCGTCCCTGAGCCTGGTGCGTCAAGGCGCAAACAGTACCGGGGTCCCGTGCGGATGCCTTGGCACCGTGCACGCCCCGGGTCTACATTGGCGTGATCCGGCCACCCGCCGGCTTCCCTCCCGCAATCCAGGCAGGCAGCGGACATGAAGCTCTTCCTGATGTCGGTTCGGTTCCTGGTCGCTGTCGGCGTCGTGATCGCCGCGGTGAGCAACTACCTGATCATCAACAAGCTCTGGAAACGCCGCATGAAGAAGGACGTGGCGGAGAGCATCTCGCTGGGCGCTGCCCTGCTGGGGTTGGCCACCGGCCTGCCATTCTTCTTCCAGTTCACGCTCATCGATCATACGCCGCTGCCGGCCGCGAAGCAGGCCATCGGCATTCTGACCGCCGTGGTATTGTTGCTCATTGGCTCGGGCACCTGGGTCCGGGAGAACCGGGGCAAACGGTTCTCGAAGCTGTTCGTGCGCGCACTGAACCTGGAGCGCCACGAGTCCGCGGATCTCATCAAGACGCTCATTCAGCCCAAGGGGGCAGAGCACATCCTGGGCATCCTGGAGCAGCTGGCGCGGGTGGACCGGCGCATCGACGAACGTGAGATCGCCCTCATCCATGACTTCGCCCACCGGTGGAAACTGGACCCGCCGGCACTCACCGCCGGTGAAGTGGCGGGCGCCGCCAGCCTGGTGGCCGTGCGCGACGCCATGCTCGACTACCTGGCCCTGAAGCCGCCGCCCGAACAGGCGTCGGATCTGATGGATCTGCTGCGCGTGTTCGTGCGCGTGGACACCGAAGTGAGCGAGGAGGAGGAAACGGTGGTAGAGGAGTTGAACGGTGTTATGGCTCAGTACCTGAACGGGGAAGGTCAGGAGCCGACGACGTACGAAGTGGTCATCGTGCCGCAGAGCGAGCAGCAGGTGGACGCCGTCCGTTCCCTCATCCCCGGCGCCGAGCTGAAGCCGGCACGCGGCGGTCGTGTCTTCAGCGTCGGGCGCTTCTTCTCCAGCCGGTACGCCGAAGTGGTGTGCGGTCGCTACATCGCTCTGGGCCTGTTCACGACCCACGTGGAAGTGGAACCGCAGGTAGCAGGTAGCAGGTAGCAGGTGGCAGCTCACCGCCTCCGGCGTGCGCCACTTGCCGGTCGAGCGGCTCCCGCTGTCGCGTACGCCCTCGAGGCCGGGTATGAGCCGGCTGCTTGCCCCAGGCGCCCCACGACGAAGGCAGGCGCTCAACCGGTGTCACGCGTACCGAACGGACTCTGTGCTGCTACCTGCTACCTGCTACCTGAAGTTCGGGCTATAATGCCCACGCCATGCTTCAGTACATCCTGTTCGCCGGCAGCTACGCGTTCGCTGCAGGGGTCCAGCCGGGACCTCTGCAGGCCTTCCTGCTCTCCCGCACGCTGGCGACGGGATGGAAGCGCACGCTCCCGGCCTGTCTGTCGCCGCTGTTGAGCGACGGGCCCATCGCGCTCGTCGTGCTGCTGGTCGTGGGGCAGCTCTCTCCGCGGGCGCAGCAGGGGCTCCGGGTCGCAGGCGGCATCCTGCTCCTCTACCTCGCCTGGTCCACGCTTCGGCAGACGCGTGAAGGTGCCGCGCCGGACCTGTCCGGCTCCGCACCCCGTACCCTCTTCCAGGCGGTGCTCGTGAATCTGCTCAACCCGAACGCCTACCTGGGCTGGGCGTTCATCCTGGGCCCCGCCCTGCTCGCAGCCTGGCGCCAGCAGCCGGCCCACGCCGTGGCGTTACTGGTCACGTTCTACGGCGTGCTGGTAACGACGACGGGCGCATTCATCGTTCTCGCCGGCACCGCCCGCTTCCTGGGAGCCCGGGGCCAGCGGGTCCTGTTGTCGGTGTCCGCCGCCGTGTTGGCGGGACTCGGAGCCTATCTACTCACGACCGGGATCGCACATTTCGCCTAGCGCCGGCGGGCGGCGAGGCGAGAGGCGGGTGGCTCACGGGCCTGCGTTGCCGTTGTCGGCGTTCTCCGTGAGCCTGACCAGCTGGTACAACCGGTCGGCGAGCCGGTCCACCACGACCGCCAGCACCTCGGCGGCCTCCTCGTCCACGCGACCGTACGCGCGCAACGCCGCGGGCCGCGCATCCAGCACGGTGGACCACCAGCTGGTGGACCATGCGGCCATCTCCCGCCGCACGTCGCCGTTCCGTTCGGCCATGCGCAGGCCCAACCGGCCTGCCGCGTCCTCGGCCTCGCGCAGCAGCTTTTCCAGCGCATCGCGTACGGCGGTCCCATCCCGGTCGTCGACGGCGGAGAGACCCGGCGCCTCCAGCCGGTCCCGCGTCTCGCGGATCAGCCGGTCGAGCAGGAGAGCCAGGTGGCGCCGCTGGGAATCCGTGAGCCGCACGGCATCACCCCCCGGCAGTATGCTCATCGCTCTGATGCGTCGCCATTCGCCTTCCCCGCCGGCCGGTACAGGATCACGTGCGCCCGCTCCAACGTGATCAGGCCACCGCCGATCAGCCGGTCCAGCTCCGGCAGGATCGCCTCGATCTTCTCCTCTTCTTCGACCACTTCGAGGACGATGGGCAGGTCCAGCGACAGGCGCAGGATCTTGTCCGTGTGTACCTTCGCCGTGGCCCCGAAGCCGGCGATGCCGCGCAGCACGGTAGCACCGGCGAAGCCCCGCTGCCGCAGCAGGTTCAGCAACGCCTGATAGAGCGGCTTGCCGGCGTAGGCTCCTTCGAGCGCGCGGTCGTTCTCCCCCATGAAGATGCGCATGAGCGTCCGTTCACCCTCGAACCGTTGCGACATGGTCAACCTCTCGCTTGCAGGACGTAGCTCGCGGCGGTGAGTCCGACGACGACGGCCGCGAGCCCCAGGACGAGGCTGCCAAGGGCGTACGCCCCGGCCCGCAGCCACTCACCATCCTCCAACAACGCGACGGTCTCGTAGCTGAAAGTGCTGAACGTGGTGAAGGCGCCCAGCAGGCCGATGATGACGAACGCACGCGCCTCGGCCGACAGCCGCACGGCTTCCAGGTACCGGAGCGCGAACCCGATCAGCAGCGCACCCAGCACATTGACCACGAGCGTGCCCCAGGGAAACCCGAAGCCCGCACGCGCCTGCACCCAGCCGCCCACTCCGTAGCGGGCGACCGCGCCCACTGCACCACCCAGCGCGATGTACAACAGAACCATCCGACCTCCACAAAAAAAGCCCCCGACCGGCCGGCGCCGGAAGGAGGAGTCATCAGCGGCCAGCGGCCGCATCCAGGCGAACTCCTTCGCCTTCGATTGCTGACCCGAAGATAGAAAAAGTGTGGCGAGTCGACAACCTCCGGATTGCGCCGGGGGTCTTCCCGTTGCACCGTCGTTGCATCCGGCGCGGCCGGCTCCAACGCTCCCCGCAACAGGAAGGACCCATGACCGAGCAGCTCATCCGTGGCCACGACCGCTTTCGCAGGTCCGTTTTCCCGGACATGGCGGAACGGTTCCGGCGCCTGGTGTCGGACGGCCAGCGGCCCCGTACGCTCTTCATCGGCTGCTCGGACTCCCGCGTGATCCCATCACTCCTCACCGACGCAGACCCCGGTGACCTGTTCGTCGTGCGCAACGTGGGCGCCCTGGTGCCGCCGTACGAAACGGACCAGGCGCACCACGGTGTGTCCAGCGCCATCGAGTACGCCGTGCTGATCCTGGGCGTCCGGGACATCGTCGTGTGCGGCCACTCGCATTGCGGCGCCATCCGCGCTCTGTACGAGCCGCCGGACAGCGCGCCGCACGTCCGGCGCTGGGTGCGGCTCGCCGAGGCGGCGATGCTGGAGGGGCCCCTGAACGAGGCCATGCTGCGGCGAACGGAGCAGCGCAGCGTCGTCGTGCAGCTCAAGCGCCTGATGGATTTCCCGTTCGTGCGCGACGCGGTGGACGCGGACCGGCTCGCGCTGCACGGCTGGCACTACATCGTGGAGGAAGGCGCGCTGGAGGTCCTGGACGTGGACAGCGCCCGCTTCGTGCCTCAGGCCGGGCGCTGAGGCGACGCGGTCACGCCCCGCTGTACGCCTTTTCCAGACCCGCGATGTCGAGCTTCTTCATCTTGAGCATCGCTTCCGTCACGCGGCGGACGCGCGCCGGATCGGGGTCGCCCATCATCCTGCCGAGCGCGGTCGGCACGATCTGCCAGCAGACGCCCCAGCGGTCGCGCACCCAGCCGCACTGCTCGATCGTGCCGCCATCCGACAGAGCCTCCCACAGGTGGTCGACCTCGGCCTGGTCGCCGCAGTTCACGAAGAACGAGATGGCGTGATTGAACGGGTCCAGGGGGCCGGCGCTGATGGCCATGAACGGCTGGCCGGCCAGGGTGAACCGCACCAGCTGGACGGACCCCGCCGGGCCGCTGGGCGAGTCGGCCTGTAGCGGTGATACGAAATCCACGTGCGAGTCAGGGAACAGCGACACGTAGAAGTTCGCCGCCTCCGCCGCCTCCTTCTCGAACCAGAGGTGCGGGATGATCTTGCCGCTTCCGGTCGCCGTGACGCTGGAAGCCATGTCTCACTCTCCTTCGTGTTCGTCGGTTGGTTGCAGCGGCAGGCCGCGGCGCTTGCAGGGGAGGGCGCCGCGTCGAAACCGTGTCCCGTTTTCAATTATACGTCGAACGACGTGCGGGAGAATCGACACGGGCTCGCGATGCCGGAAGGCACGATTTATCCAAGGTGAGTCGGCCGGATCATGCGCAGCCCGGAAACATCGAGATTCGACCATGACGAAGCTGACGGAAGGAGCGCGCTCAGCGTTGGAGGCCTACCTGACCGAAGCGCGACGGTCGTTTGCAGACCGGACGGACGTGGACGCCGACGACGCCGTCGCGGACCTGAGGGAGCACGTGCGAGCGGTTCTGGTGGCGCGGTGCCTGAAGCGCGCGACGACCGAGGACGTGACGGACGTGCTGGAGCGTCTGGGCCCGCCCGGGGCATGGCCTGCTGCAGGCGGGCCGGACATCGTGCCTCGCGCCGCGATCGGCTCGGCGGCGCGGGGTTGGTGGCTCGCCGTCGGCGTCGCCCTGCTCGTGCTGCTCCTCGGCCCCGCGACCCTGGTCTGGCGCGCATCGCAGACGGGCGGCATGCTCGAAGGCCTGCTGGCGCGGCACATTGGCATGCGAGGAACGGGGCACCCCACGGCCTACTGGGTGACGATGGGCGTCCTGGCCGGGGCGGTGACGGGCGGCTGGTGGGTGCTCCTGGGCTGGCTTGCTCGACGCTTCCGGCGCGCGCTGCGGCATGCCCTCGGCGCTGCGTTCGCTCTGCTGCCCACCCGGTCCGGCGACGTCCTCATCGTGACCGGCCTGGCCGTCTTGCTGGTTTCCCTCGTCGGCCTTTGGGTGTGATTCCCGAGCTCGAGCCGGAGCTCGGATTCGGGGTGGCTCAGTCCGCCGCAGCCGCCCGCCGGATATCCCGCGCCACCTGGCGCCGCACGACTGCGTACGACGCCAGCACCATCCCGGCCGCCAACACCTGCGCCGCCAGCGTTTCCACCGTGGGGAACACCGCGAACCACAGCCGCGCCCAACCCGGGATCATGTCCGCCAGCCAGGGAATGGTCGTCGTGGGAAGCCAGTGCGCCAACTGCATCTCCTGCGCCTGCTCCCCCACCATCACCAGCAATACGATGCCCAGCAGGAAGCCCGTCAGCACCAGCATCTTCCGATAGGGCAGACGCCGGTGGGCCGCAAACGTCAGCACTGCCACCACCGCCGTCAGCACCGACCCGATCAGCACGCCGTGGAGAACCGGACTCTCCCCCAGACGCAACCGGTAGTTCTGGAGAAACAGCACCACCTCGAAGCCTTCCCGATACAACGATGTGAAACCCAGCAGCGCCAGCCCGAAGAAGACCCGGGGCCGCGACCCGCCCGGCCCGGTCACGTCCCGAAGAAGCTCCTTCTTCCGCTTCGTGTGCACCGAGATCCAACCGGTCCAGTAGACACGATGAAAGAACCAGTTCATCACCAGCAGCAGTACCAGGATCGCCAGCAGCCCCGTGAATGCCTGTACCTGCAGCGCCGACACACTTTCCGTCAGGCTGTCCACGACCCCCACTGCGATCTTCCACGTCGCCAACGACGCCAGGATCCCCACGATCACACCCGTCATCACCGGCTTCCGGTACGTCCGCGCCTCGCCCACCATCGTCGCCGTGATGGCCGCCAGCACCAGGATCGCTTCCAGACCCTCCCGGAACACCAGCACGCCGATATCCACCACCGCGGACCCCGACCTCGACGCCAACGGGTCCGGGGCACCACCCGCCGTCACCGCCTGCCAGATCATCACGACGGCCACGGCCGCTGCCGCAAGCGTCAGCGCCACGCGGACCAGGCTGCTGCTCGGTGCCGGCGTATCTAAGGTGTTCTCTTGGGCCATGCGTATTGGTGTTGAGACTCATTCTCAATCCGATCGCACGATACGCGCCACAGATTCACGTGTCAAGACGACGTCCGTCCGTTAATCATGACGCGGCCGTCTTGGCCCGCGGGGCTGCAGCCCGACCGGCGCGTCTACCGCGTATCCGCGGCGTAGGCTATCGACGAACGCCGCGAAGGCTGCCGGGCGGACTCCTCGCCCGACCGCGCCGCGATGGCGCTCGCCACCCGCTCCGCGTCGCGCCCGACCCCGTGGATCATGGCCGAGGACAGGGCGTGCAGGAAGTGCAGTCCGACGAAGTAGAGTCCCGGCTGCGTGTCCACGATCCCGCTCCGGTGCACCGGCTCGTCTCCGTCCAGGACGGGCAGGTCGATCCAGTCGAAGCCGGGCCGGAACCCGGTGCACCATACGACGTTGGCGACGTCGAGCACCCGGCCGTCGTCCAGCACCGGTCGGCCATTTTCTACTCTCGCGGTCCGCGGCACCCGCTCGATGCCCAGCCGGGCCATGTCGCGGTTCCGGACCCGTATCAGCGGGCCGCCGATGCGAAGCACCTTCGGGCGCACCTTTCGGCCGATGGGCGTGCGCACCGTCAGCACCCGGTGGAACAGTCCCTTCAGCACCATCGGCACCGCCACGCGGCCGACCGGGCTGTCGACGCGGAACGGCAGCTGACCCGTATCCCGTCCGGAAAGCCAGACCTTGTGACGTCGCCCGAGCTCCATGGCGATCTCTGACCCCGAATTGCCGGCGCCCACGATGAGCACCGGGCCGTCGCGCAGCTGGCCCGGGTTGCGGTAGTCGAAGGAGTGGACCTGGACGATGGACGGGTCCAGCTCCGGCGCGAACGGCGGAATGCGTGGCTCCTGGTAGTTGGCCATGGCGACGACCACGTTGTCCGCCACGAGGTGCTCCCCGCCCGCTTCCACCTGGAACCTGCCGTTCCGCCCGGTCAAGCCGCTCACCGGCATGCCGGTGCGAACCGGGAGACCGAAACGCGCTGCGTAGGTTTCCAGGTAGTCCGCCATCTCGTCCTTGGTGGGGAAGGAATGGCGCGGCGCCGGGAACGGCATGCCATCGAGGCCGCTGAAGCCGGCGGGCGTGAACAGGCGGAGCGAGTCCCATCGCTCGCGCCAGACGTCGCCGATCCGTTGTCGCCCCTCGAGGATGGTGAAGCTCATGCCGCGCCGGGCCAGGTGGTACCCGACGGACAACCCGGCCTGTCCGCCGCCGACTATGATGGTCTCCATACCGCGCCCGTTCTGCTTGCCGTTCATCATGAACCCCAGGTTCCCGGTTGCCTGAATTGCCACGATAATCCGGGACCCGCCTGCACCGCTTCGGGCAAACGAACCAATTTTTCGACGGTGTTCCAATGGGTAATTCTGTGTAGGCGACCCGGACGGTCAGAAATGCGGGTAGCTACAGCAGGTCGTGCTCGTATGCGTAGGCCGTGGCCGCCGATCGTGACGACAGGCCCAGCTTGTTGAAGATGTTGGCGACGTGGCGCGCTACGGTCTTCTCGCTGATGGTCAATGCGTAGGCGATGGCGCGGTTTGTCCGACCCGTGGCGAGCAGCGCCAGCACTTCCAGCTCTCGCGGCGTGAGCCCGTGGCGGTCGCGCCGGGCCCGCCGCGTCAGGCTGTCGAGGCGCGCAACGTCCGGTGCAGCGCCCAGTCGTTCGAATTCGGCCCGGGCCGCCTCCAGCTCCATGGCGGCGCCGTCCTCATCGCCCAGATCGCGGCAGGCCATGCCCAGAAGCAGGCGAACGCGGGCGGCATCGTAGGGCGCATCCAGGGATGTCCACTCTTGCCAGGCCTGGCGAAGGTGCGGAAGTGCCGCGGAGGCACGCCCCGCCGACAGCTCGATGGCGCCCCGCGCCTGCGTGACGACCGTGCCCAGAACCCCTGCGGCGCGCGAGCCGGCGATCTCCGACAGCTCTTCGCAAGCGCGCCGGGCGTCGTCCAGCTTACCGGCCTGCAGCATGATGTCGATGGCGGCGGGCAGCAGGCGCGCCCGCCGCAGCGGCTGCTTCGTCTCGGCGAGCGCCCGGCGAATGGCGGCGAGGGCCGCGTCGTCGTCATCCTGCGCCAGGCGGAGCAGCGCGAGCCCCGGTTGGGGTTGGTGGCCTGCGCGGCTGGCCGCGTGGTACGCCTCATCGGCGGCGGCGAGCTCGCCCCGCAGCCGGTGCATCTCGGCCTGGAGGTACAGCGCGAAGCCTTTCGCATTGGGCTCGGAGCCCAGCGCGAAGCGCTCCTCGGCGCGGCGCGCCTCGTCCATGGCGTCCGGCCAGGCCCCGCGCAACCGGAAGATCTCCGCGCGATGCACTCTGCATTCGCCCGTGTACGCCACCATCTCCGGCTGCCGCTCACACCACCGCGTGAGCGCGGCGGTCCACTCGTCCACGCGCCCGAGAGCCCACACCTCGCGGCAGGCGCTGATGACACTGCAGTAGATGAGACCGGTCATGATGGGCGACAGCTCGTCGGCCGTCACGCCGACCATGGCCTCGTCCAGAAGCGCGAGGCCCTCGTCGACCCGCCCCGTGTACACCAGGGCCCGGCCCTGGAGGTGCAACGCCAGCGCCACCAGCTCCCGATCGCCGTGCCGCTGGCCGATTGCCGCCGCCTCCGCGGCCAGGGCACACGCGCCATCGGCATCCCCCGCCATGAGCCGCCGCCGACCGGCCGGCACCAGCAGAAGGCCGCGCTCTGCACAGTCCAGCTGCGCCTGATCCAGCACTCGCCTGGACCGACCGAACCAGCCCGTCGCCTGCGCAATCTCACCCCGGCTGTCCAGGTGCAATCCCAGCCAGAACGCACAACGCGCTGCCGCCTGCACGTCTCCGGCATCCAGATACGCCTGGTGCGCCCGCTGCAGCGCCCGCATGAAGTCCTCTTCCCGCCCGATCAGGTAGGAGGCCAGCGCCAAACGCCACAGGTCCGGCGCACCCGCGGCGTCGGCATCAGCCGCTCGGAACGCGTCGGCCGCCGTCTGCCAGGCCCGGCGCTCGAATGCCTCACGCGCTCTTTCCAGTTCCATGCGGATCGTTTCCATTGCCTGCCGGGGCGAACTGCGACGCAGCGGGACGGGCTCCGGGCCATCCGCGACGCCGTGATCTCAGATTTCGGCGCCGCCGATGCGGGGCCCGCCCCACTCGTCGCTTCATCGGTGGAGGTTCGCGATCAGGTTCCCCCCACCACCTTCGGTGTGTGCTCTTCGAAGGAGTATCCCTCCTTCGGACACGACAGATCCGGGTTCGTCGGCGAGAACACGCCGGCGGGGTTGTTCTTCCAGAGCCAGACGTGCAGGTCGTAGTGGTGCATGCTCTTGGGCATGATCGGCTCGTGCCCTTCCATCGGACCGTCCAGCTCCCTGCCGAAAATGGCCGGCCGGTTGGAGCCCGCGACCTGGGTCGGGACGAACCACTCCGCCGCGACGAGGCGCAGCTTGAGGCCGTCGGGCTCGTAGATCAGGACCTGTGGCTTGGTGGGATCCAGCTCGGGACCGACGAGCTGCGGGTTGAGGAAATGGACGCCCATGCCGCCGGGCACATACTGCATCTTGCCTTCACTGCTCCCCTCCGGATAGTCGATGCAGCCGACGGTAGAAAGATAGCCGTCGTGCACCGCCGCAATGGGGTCGCGGTACTTGTCCAGGACGGTGCGGACGTGTTCGAGCTCCGGTTTGAGGGTCGGCGGTGACGCGTCCTGTGCCGCCAGCCGCCCGGGCAGGACCGCAAGCGGAGCAAGCAGACACAGCAGCAGCAAGGGAATCGGGGATCGGGTCGTCGACCTCATGGCGCCTCCTC
>JARRJS010000033.1:0-33805 GCA_037388885.1 Gemmatimonadota bacterium | reverse complement strand
CGTGACGGTCCGGCCACGCGCCGGACGTGCGGTAACCCCGGGCGCTTCCCGGGAAGCCTGCCGGCTCGGCCGACGGAGTTGCCAGGATGCCGATGATGTGCGCGGCTGGGGCTGGTCGCTGCCTGACGCGGCGACGCCCACGCATTTCGGATCCCGCCGGGAGCGTTCAGGTCACTCCCGGTCTCGCCCGCCCGACCTGCCTATGGCATTCGATGTCCGCGCAGATGTATGGGGATCGCGCGCGGGAGGTCAGAATTGGAGGCGGTCGACGGCGACCGCGGCGACGAAGATAATCATTCTCCGTGCCGAAGTCACCCCCGTTCCCGGACAGGCCGGTCGCCGCTCAGTCCGACAGTGAGACCGCCGGCTCCTGCGCCGACTCGCCCAGGTGCACCTCGACCCGCTCCGTCGGCAACCGGAAGCTGGTCGCCATCCACATGACCAGGGCCGAGAAGGCCGCCAGCACGACGATCGCCCAGCCGAATGTGAGTATGCCCAGGTTGCCCGCGTGCTGGGCGGGCTTCGGGTACGACCCCAGCCAGCTGACGACCGCCAGGCCGGCGAGCCAGACGAGGGCCCAGGATCCCGAGCGGAACTCGAGGGGCGGCGTGCTCTCCCGGTTGCGCCACTCGTGGAACGCCAGCACCACATAGCCGAGCAGCACGGCCACGAACAGCTTCCAGTCCGTCTCCCAACCGGACCAGTAGACGATGAGGTTGGACGACAGGAAGGCCAGGTACGCGACGATGTGGGCCCATGGGAGCCGGAACGGCCGCGCCTCCCTGGGCATCTGCCGGCGCAGCGCGATCAGCGCCAGCGGACCGGAGCCGAACGACAGCACCGTGGCCGATGTGACGAAACCGACCAGCTTCTGCCATCCCGGGAACGGCAGGAAAAAGACCAGCCCGATCAGGAAGGTCAGGATCACGCTCACCCAGGGCACGCCGCGGTTGCTGACCTTGGCCAGCGTTCGGGGCGCGTTGCCGTTGCGGCCCATGGCGTACGAGATGCGCGCCGTGACCGTCGTGTAGATGAGACCCGTGTCCGCCGGCGAGATGAAGGCGTCGATGTACAGCAGGATGGCCAGCCAGGTCAGCCCCATCACGCTCGCCAGCGCAGCCAGCGGGCCATAGGCGGCCGCCACGTCGCTCAGCTTGCCGGTGAAGCTGGTGCCGATGTGGGCCCAGCCATGCGTCAGCGCCGCGACCGGCAGCGCACCGATGAACGCCGCCTGCAGCGCGATGTAGAGGATGCCCGTGATCAGCACGGAGCCGATGATGGCGATGGGCACGTTGCGCTGCGGGTCGTGCGTCTCCCCCGCCAGCTCCACGCCCTGCCGGAACCCGAGATAGGAAAATACGATGCCGCCCGTGGCGATGGCCGAAAACACACCGCTCCAGCCGTAGGGCATGAAGCCACCGGCCGGCGGGGCACCGGCCGCCCCCACCGCCGCGGACCCGGCGTGCGCGGCGACGAACCTGGCCGCGGACGCTCCCGGTGCCGCAGCCCCCGCTGTCGCCACCCCTGCGCTGGTGAAGTTGCCCCCGTGGAACACGGTCAGGAAAAACGCCACGATGACCACCGTGATGATGACCAGCTTCCACCACACCAGCGCGTTGTTCAGGCGTGCGAACCAGCGGATCCCCAACACGTTGATCAGGCTGAACACCGCCAGCAGCCCGGCCGCTACTGCGAAGCCGGCGCCCGTCAACACCGGCACGCCGCCCTTCAGCTGCTGCAGCCACGGCACGTAGTTCGTGGCGTACTGAAGTGCCGCTTCCACCTCGATGGACGTCGTCGACGCCACGGCCAGCCACGTGATCCAGCCCACCGTGTAGCTGGCGAAGGAACCGAAGCTGTAGTGGGGAAATCGCACCACACCGCCCGAGACGGGGAACGTCGTCCCCAGCTCCGCGTAGCACAGCCCGATCAGGATGATCATCACGCCACCGATCCCCCACGCGATGACCGACGCCGGCCCCGCGATCTCACCGGCCGCCAGAGCGCCGAACAGCCACCCCGATCCGATGATCGACCCCACGGCGGAAAACAGCAGCCCGATGATGCCGATGTCGCGTCGAAGCCGCTGATCATCCGCGGCGGTGCGGTGCACAGTGTCGCTCATGACGCGCACCGCCGTCCCGCGGGCGCCAAACCATGCGTGTCCCTGCGCCGAGGGCTCGCCATCGCTCCTCCTCCTGTACTCGGTTGATGGTGGCCGTGGGGAGCAGCCACCCGGCTTCAAGCAAGAACGGCTCCACAGCACCGGCCCCGTTCTGCCATGATATACAGAAAACTTGACATACTGTACGGTTTATTGTACGCTACATCCGACGCTGGATTGGGGGCGGTTCTGACCTTCACTGGAGACTGGACCGATGTCGATCATACTCTGGGGGATCTTGGCGCTGGTGGCGGGTTTGCTCGCGTTGTGGTTCGCGGGGCGTCTGGCGCGACCGTCCAGCCCGCCGCTGCCGCCTGACGCGGAGTTGTCGGCGACCCCGTTGCAGCGGATTGCGTGGTGGAGCATCGGCCTGGGCGGGCTGTTTACGGCGGCGGCCGCGGTGCTGGTGTTGGCGAAGGGTGCCGAGGCGACGTACGAGAGCGACGCACTTCGCATCACGTTCACCCTGCTGTTGCTGGCGGTGATCGGCGTCGTGAGCATGACGGCGTTCTGGGCGAGGGCACATGTGCGGCGGGAGGACGGGTCGCTGGATGAGCGGGACAAGGCGATTCTGGGCAGGGCCCCGGCGGTACAGGCTGGCGCGATGCTGGTCACATTGGCGATCTGGACGGTGGGGCTGACGGAGCATTTCCACGAAGCGGGGGCGGTGCCGCTGTTCTACCTGTACCTGGTCTTCTGGTCCTGCGTGGTGGTGGACCTGCTGGGTCTACCGGTGGGGGCGCTGCTGGGGTATCGGAAGGGTTGAGCATGGCCAAAGCCGAGATCGAGAACCACATCCGCAGGCTTCGGTTCGAGCATGGCGAGATGACGCAGCAGGACCTGGCGGAGCAAGCGGGCTGTTCGCGGCAGACCATCGTGTTGCTGGAGCACGGCCGTTACGTGCCGTCTCTGTCCCTGGCGTTGAAGATCGCCCGCA
Organism: Gemmatimonadota bacterium; assembly: GCA_037388885.1. Classification (GTDB taxonomy): domain Bacteria; phylum Gemmatimonadota; class Gemmatimonadetes; order Longimicrobiales; family RSA9; genus JARRJS01. The sequence continues at coordinate 30,704 of JARRJS010000033.1, read as the reverse complement.
TCTTCGACACCGACGTCGAGTCCGTGTTCGAGCTGAAGGAGGGAACGGGATGACGGCCGGCCGGGACCGAGCAGGCCGGGAGCCCATCCACATGGGTAGGCGCCGCAGGAGAGCTCAAGCGCGGGCGCGATGAGCCCCGTGCGGCGGCCGCCGCGTCTAGGCGGGCGTTGCGCGCCTTTCCGCCCTCAGCTCGTAGTGCTGCGATCGCAGGTCGAAGTGCGACAGCACTTCCCGGGCAGCCGGCGGCACGACGCACGCCTCGTAGTCCTCGCCCGCGAACTCGCGCACGGCAGCCAGTGAGTCGAACAACATGATGGTCACGAACTCCACTTCGTCGGCCAGCGCGCGGCGCAGCACCCGGATGTCCCTGAATCCGGGGATGTGGCGGTCCTGAATGCCCGTGATGACCTCGTCCAGCAGCAGCTCTTCGTAGACGTCGGCATTCTCCGGCGTGGTCCAGCCGTGCCAGATGCGCATGATCATGGGGTCCCTCCAAGTACGTTGACGCCCGGCCGGGCGTCGTGTGGCGTTTTGGCCGCTGACGGCGCCTGCGTACGGGCGCCCGAACACGACGACGCAAAGTACGAAGCCATGCACCCATTGAACAACGACCCGGGCCTCCGAGATCCTCGCGTCCTGCGCGCTGCGCAGGGCGGGCTCCGGCACGGGTGCAGGATGCGTGAGGAGGGCGGCGCGTTCTGCATCCGGCAGCCCATCCGCCGAGGTTCCCGAGAAGGAGGAGCGATGATGTCCCGCCCCCTGCGGGCGCGATCGCCGGCCTCTGGCCGCCGGGCGGCACTACCGCCGCTCAGTGCCCGATCCAGTAGGTCGCCTTGATCAGGAACACGTTGGTGGGCCGGTTCTGGAACACGGCCCTCGCGTCGCGGCCCAACCGGAAGTTGCCCACGTCGGCACGGCCGGCACGCTGCTGCTGCCATACGAAATAGAGCGCCGAGCCCGGTTTGTATTCCCAGCGCAGGACGGCGTCACCCCGCAGGCTTCGCAGATTGAAGTCGGGGTTGGGGAGCGTGAACGACGGGGCGGGGCCGGCGGCGTCGGGGTCCACCGTGTACGTGCGCGTGTTCCCGTCGTACGTGATGCTGCCGCGGTCGCGGCCGTAGACGGCGAAGTCGAAGGTGCCGGGCTGCACGAACTCCTTCAGGCCGGAGAACGACGCCGACGCGATGAACGGCTGAACATAGGCCTGCAGGCTCAGGTCCGGGGTGAACGTCCACTCGATGCGGGTTTCCATGGACAGCGTGGTCTCATGCAGGTCCGCGAACACGTAGCGGGTGCCGTACGTGGCCGTGGCGGTCGGGTCGGGGACTCCTGCAAGGTAGTGCGCCGTGCTGCGGTCCACGCTGAGCGAGGGCCCCAGCGTGATGTGCACGTTGCTGGCCGGCCGGGCGTCGAACGACAGGTCGAGGCTGTGGGACTCGGCGCCGGACGCGTCGTGCTGATAGGAGCCGCCGAGGCCCACGACCACGGGCCAGCGCGAGTCGCTGTCGATGAACGCGTTGGCGAACCACCCGGCCGGCGAGCGAGCCAGCGGGCCGCCGCGCAGCAGGCGGTCGTCGTACACGGAGAAGTTGTGCCCGCCCCCGAAGTTTGCGCTCCACAGGTTGTTGAACGTGACGTTCGCGGCGGCGGCGAGGCCCTGGTAGATGGAATTGCCGCCGAAATTCCAGGCGCTGTTGGCGTAGGCGAAGGCATTGTAGCTCCGCAGGTGCTTGCCTGCCTGGTAGCTCTGGTAGCCGACCAGGGACGACAGCGCGCGGTAGTCGCCGCGGCCCACGTACCCTAGGTCGTTGAGCTCGAACCCGGGGCTCATCTCCTTGTAGGCCACGGACCCGAAGACATCGCCCGACTTCTCGATGGCGATCTCGCCCTCGTGCCCGGTGAGGGCCGTGCGGGTCGAGTCGAAGGTGAGGTAGCCGGCGTCGGGCCGTTGATAGTAGTGCGTGCTGTTGCGCTGCGTCTGCGCGATAGCCTGCCGGCTGCCGACGACGCGGCTGCCCGCCAGGAACCCGCTCAGGATCCACGTCCGCTTGCGCATGCCGTGCTCGAAGTCCACCCCACCGAACGTGGCGCGGCTGTGCAGCCGCGGGATGAACACGCTGTCGGACATGTTGCGCGTGGTGGACGTGAGCATGGCGCCCAGGAACGACGCGCCCTGGCGGAAGTCGTGCTTGAGCCGTCCGACGAAATAGTTGGTGAGCGGCTCCACGGGCGACGAACGCTGCACGCCGCTCGTCGTATACACCTGCGCGTTCTCCTTCGTCGTGACGGCGTCCAGTACGCCCACGGTCCAGGGGCCCGTCTTGCCGGTGACCTTGCCGGCGCCCGCGATGGTCGTGTGGTCCGGCTCGTCGACGTACCGGATGTCGCTGCCGCCGGGGTAGAGCTGCGGCGGCCGGCCGATCCGGCGCGAGTAGAAGAAATACTCCCTGCCGTAGTCGTTCTGGCGCCGCACGTCGCCAAACTGGAAGATGCCGGACCCCTCCAGGAAGAACGGCCGCTTCTCGGGGAAGAAGGTCTCGTACGCCGACAGGTTCACCACCGCCGGGTCCACCTCCACCTGGCCGAAGTCCGGGTTGACCGTGCCGGTGAGCGTGAGGCCGCCCGGCAGACCCATGCGCACGTCGGCCCCGACAGACGGCTTCGCATCCGTGGCGTGGTAGAACGGGTCGGCCGCGTCGCCCGGTGCACGCGTGACCTTCGTGCTGGCGTACGGCACCACTTCCAACCGCCGCGGCTCCGGCACGTCCACCAGCCCCACCAGGTCCCCGAACGCCGACACCAAACCCGGGCTCTTCGGCGTCCACGGCGACCAGGCGTCCCGCTCGTTGTAACGCGCGATATCCCGCATCACCTGGATGCCCCAGACCCGGCTGGAGTCCGGCGGTTGTGCGCCGAACCGCAGCTGCGACAGCGGGATCCGGTACTCCGCCACCCACCCCAGCGAGTCCACCCGCGTGCCCACCTGCCACACTGCGTCCCAGTTCAGGTCCTCGCTCCCGTCGTTGTACGTGTAGACGTCCTTCTCCACACCCCGCGGGTTCACCGAGAACCGGAACGCCGTCCGCCGGTCGTGATACGAGTCGATGATCACGTGCACCCAATCGGAGTAGATGCCGCTGGCATCCCGGCGGGCCAGCTGCGCCGCGATGGAGTCAGGGTGCGGGTCGAACATGCGGACGCCCACGTACAGCGCGTCGTCGTCGTACAGCACCCGCACCGTCGTGGAATCCGGCGCCGGTTTGCCCGGGTCCGGATAGCTCTCCGTGAACGAATCCGACACCGGCGCCCGCGCCCAGTCCGGCTCGTTCAGGCGTCCGTCGATGGTGATGGGGCCCACGCGGCGCATTGCGCGCATCACGCGCACGGCCGTGTCGGCCTTCGACCGGGCGGCGGCGGTGTGCGATGCCTGGGCATGGAGGGCGGTGGGTGCGCTCAGCGCGAACGCTAGTACCAGGGGACGATTTGCCGATGTGAGTTGTCGAATGGTCTTCATGCATCCTACGACGGGTTTTGACGCTGCAGAGTTGCATTCGTGGCAGTGGTGGCGCGTCGATTGGCGGCCGGCAGCGCCGCGCTCACTCGCTGAACGGACCCCCTGGCACTGTGACCGCGGGGCCTCCTCGACCGTCTGATGGTTGGTACCCTAGCTCACCCGGACCGGAGGTTCACAATGCGTAAGAGAATGGCCGGTGGTGCGATGATCCTGGGGCTCCTGGTTGCGACGGGGGCGGTGGCACAGGGCAATCCACAAGCGCAGCAACAGGCGCAGCAACAGGCACAACAACAGGCGCAGCAGCAGGCGCAGCAGCAGGCACAGCAACAAGCTCAGCAACAAGCCCAGCAGCAGGCGCGGATGCAGGCGCGCATGCAGGCGATGACGCAGCGCATGCAGCAGATCCAGTCACGGCTCCGCACGTTCGAGCAGGTGCGGGCGCAGCAACAGACGCGGGAGCAGGAGTATACACAGCAGCGGCAGAGGGTCCAGGATCCGCAGCGGCTGCAGCAGTTGGAACAGGCGCGGACGCAGCAGCGTCTACAGGAAGAGGCCCGCATCCGTCAGCACGAGCGGTTGCGCGACATGTCGCAATCGATGGCCCAGGTAACAGAGCATGCGCGACAGAATGCGGCGCGTGTCCAGGCGATGGTGAGCGAACCGGGGGCAGGTGACCGCGGTCTCCAGCGGGAGATGGAGCGGCTGCAGGCACACTGGGGCGAGGTGGCGGACCAGCTCGACTCGGCGCTGCAGGCGATGGAGCGGATCCGCAACCGTCTCGGAGAGGGCTGATCGTCATGAAGGCTGCACTCAAGCTCGCACTGGTGGCAGCGGCGCAGGTGGTGCCGGCGGAAGCGCAGGAGCTCAGCTACGCGGGTTCCATGCAGTTCTCGACCGGCAGCTACATCTTCACCGAGCCGACACGTACACTGAGTCTCCAGAACGGCATCAACGCGACCTTCGGGGGCTTGCGGCTGAGTGCGGCCATCCCCGCCATCCTGCAGAACAGCGGGGCCATCACGATCGTCGGTGGAACGGTTCTGCCGACGGGCGGCGAAGACCACGGCGCCGTGGGAAGCCGGCAGGGGGGCCAGAGTGTGCCGATGAGCCCTGGAGGGCCTCGGCACTCCCTGCTTCCCGGGCCGGATCTCTATGTGCAGCAGACCGCGACCGACTCGGTCGTGGCGGAGCCGGGGTCGTATACCCTTTCGGCGGGTGACCTGTTGTTGTCGGGCGGCCTGGCGTTATACCAAGGCCGCACCTGGCTGCGTTCCCTGGAACTGAGCGTGCACGCGAAGGCCCCGCTGAACAGCCTGGATTCGGGCATCGGGACCGGACGTTGGGATTTCGGAGCGGGTACGAACGTGGCCGCGGCGCTGGGCAGTGTTCTCGCGGTCCTGGATCTTTCCTACTGGTGGTACGGCGACCTCGCGGAGCTCGAGCTGCGGGACGGCCTGAGCTGGGGCGCCAGCCTCGGTCTGCCGGTGAGCCGATCGGTGTCATTGACAGCCATGGCATTCGGCTCGAACCGGGTCATCCAGACGGCGGAGCCAGCCCGCGCGGTCTCCGTCGGTCTCATCTACCGGCTGTCGCCGCGCGCTTCCCTCTCTTTCTCCGGCGGAGTCGGACTCTCGGAAACCTCGCCCGACGCATCGCTGTCCCTCGGTTGGTTGTGGACGCTATCCAACGGCAAGTGAAACACGGCGCCGCCCCTTCGTTCCCTTCGTGTCTTCGTGCGACTACGGCCGCCCCCCGTAATACGCTGCAATGAAGTCCAGCACCTTCCCATCCGGAACCGGCTCCGCCACGGGCCCGTCGTTCGTGAAGTTCAACAGGCTGTCGCCGGCGAGGGTGTAGCGCGGCCAGTCGGGCCGGGCATCACCGTTGGGGTCACCCGCCCCCGCGAACGTTGTCCAGTACGCGCTCATGGTGCGTGCGACGGCGGAGTCGCCCGAGCTGGTCGGCCAGGGCGAGGCGCCGAGGGTGCGAAAGACATACTGCCGTTCCGAGGCGTGCACCGCGCCCTTGAAGCGGTCGCGCACCGACGGCGACACCACGGAGAAGCGGTACAGGTAAACCGGCTGCCCGTGCTCTGCGTGCTGTCGAGCCAGGTAGCGGGCCGGCTCGGTGAACAGCAGGTCACTCACGATGTGCTCCCGGTACTGCTGCAAGCCGCCATAGACGGCGATGGCCTGCGCGCGCTGCGGCGGCGTGAACCGCACGATTTCCTTGAACGCCGGCGAGTCCTCGTTGAACACCGGGAACTCCAGGCTGTTGGTGCCGATGATGAGCGGCACCTTCGCCTCGATGCCCTGCTTGAACGCCTGGTCCACGTCCATGGTGAGCACCTTGCCGTCGATGATCGGACCGCCGCCCGCGAACAGGTCCGGGTTGCCCCCCGAGAGGATGTCCGCGGCGGGCATGGCGCGCAGCTCCGCGGGGTCGCTCGACGTGTCGCCGAGGGCGTCCATGAACGCCTTGCCGGCGGCCTCGGCGGAGCGCAGGCCCTCGGCATTCGTCGTGTCCAGGCGCGCCATCCGTTCGCGCCCGAGACCGGATTCCACCACGGCCTTCTCGAACAGGCCCTTCGCCATGGGCGAGATCATGAGGCGCAGGACCGACCCGCCGCCCGCCGACTCGCCGAAGATGGTGACGTCTGCCGAATCACCCCCGAACGTCCCGATGTTGCGGCGCACCCACTTCAGCGCCGCGATCTGGTCCATGAGGCCGTAGTTGCCCAGCAGCCCGTCGGGATTCTCCTTCGTCAGCGCCGGGTGCGCGAAGAAGCCGAAGCGGCCAAGGCGGTAGTTGATGGTCACGACGACGACGCCCTGCTTCGCCAGCTGCGTGCCGTCGTACAGGGCGGCGGTGCCCGACCCGTTGACGTAGCCGCCGCCGTGGATCCAGACCATGACGGGCAGCGCCGCGCCGCCGCGGGCGACCGGGGTCCAGACGTTCAGGGTGAGGCAATCCTCGCTCGCCGGGCCCGGGCCCACGCCATTGTCGTTCGGATTGACATCCTGCATGCACAACGCGCCGTACTTCGTGGCGTCGCGCGTGCCGGGCCATGCCTGCACCGGCTGGGGTGGCCGCCAGCGCAGCGAGTCCACGGGCGGCGCGGCGTACGGGATGCCCTTGAAGCTGGCGACGCTGTCGGCGACGGCGCCCTGGAGCTCGCCGGTGTCTATGCGCACCCGATCGGGGGCAGACGTCGGGGCGCAGTGGACCACGGCGATGGAGAGGACGGCGGCGAGAGCCGGTGCCCGCGGTGTCTTCAACAAAACGTGGCAGCGCATGGAATCGATCCTCCAGGCGAGTGTGTGTGTCGCGACCATGCTCCGTGATCCGTCCAGCAACGTGCGTTCCAGCCTGACGGCCGCGTTCGATACCGCCACCGGCATGGCGCTTGCTCCATTCGGAAGCATATGCCACGCGTCAGATCTCGGCACGCGGCACCCAACCGACCGCAACTCGACGGGCGGGCATCATGACCAGCAACGATCGTACTCGCCGGAACCGGCCACCGGCCGAGCCGGCCGAAGACTGCGCCATCGTCGTCTTCGGGGTGACGGGCGACCTGGCCTATCGCAAGCTCTTCCCCGCGCTGCACGCCCTGCACCGGCGGCGTCTCCTGGACGATGACGCGATCATCGTCGGCTGCTCCCGCTCGGTGAAGGACGACGACGGGCTGCGCAAGCGCATCGGCGGCGCCGTGGACGACGACGAGGGCTTTCTCCGCCGGGTGCACAGCGTCCCCATCGACCTGTCCGACCCGCCGGAGCACGCCCTCGACCCGCTCGTGCAGCGACTCCACGAGCTGCACCACGACGGCAACATTCTCTTCCACCTGGCCACGCCGTCGGACCAGTTCGGCCCGGCCGGAGACGCCATCGCCGCGGCCGGCCTGGCCCATGGTCACGGCTGGCGGCGCTTGATCATCGAGAAGCCGTTCGGCGAAGACGAAGCATCGGCACGTGCACTGGACCGGCGACTACGCGGGGCGTTCGACGAGGACCAGGTGCACCGCATCGACCATTTCCTGGGCAAGGACGCCGTCCAGAATCTGCTGGTGTTCCGCGGCATGAACGCGGGCCAGGAGGCCATCTGGAACCGGCACCACGTGGACCACGTGCAGATCACGGTGTCGGAGCAACTGGGCATCGAGTCCCGGGGCGCCTTCTACGAGGAGACGGGGGTCGTGCGCGACATGCTGCAGAACCACTTGATGCAGCTGCTGACCCTGACGGCCATGGAGCTGCCGGCGCAGTGGGATGCCGACGCACTGCACGCCCGGGCGGCAGAGGTTCTCGATGACGTGGCGCCCATGGACCCCGACCGGGACCTGGTGCTGGGCCAGTACGGTGTGGGTGAGGTGGACGGCCGACCGGTGCCTGGATACCGTGATGAGCCCGACGTGGCGGACGACTCAGCCACGCCGACCTTCGTCGCCGCCCGCCTGCGCATCGAGAACGAACGCTGGGCCGGCGTGCCGTTCTACCTGCGCACCGGAAAGCGGCTCGCCCGCCGCGTCGGCGAGATCGTGCTGCGTTTCAAGTCCCAGCAGGTGCCGTTCGGGAACGGGGGGGAGCGGCCGGGCAACCAGCTGGTGTTCCGCTTCCAGCCCGATGCCGGCATCGCCAACAGCTTCTGGTTGAAGGTGCCGGGCTACGCGCCACGCCTGGAGCACGTCGAGATGTGTTACGCCCAGGCTCAGGCGTTCGGTATCCAGGATCCGCCTGACGCCTATGAGCACCTGGTTTACGACGCCCTCGTGGGCGACCGCCTGCTGTTTCCCAGGGCCGAGGAAGTGTACGCGGCCTGGCGCGTGGTCGCGCCCGCCCTGGCGGCGCAGGCGGAGGGGACGCCGGCCCTCTACCCGGCAGGGAGCTGGGGGCCGAAAGCCTCTGACGCCCTGCTGGCCGCCGACGGCCGGCGCTGGCACTTCGGCTCCAGCCGCGCCGCGCACAAGGTGGCACCCCTGCCACCGCCACCCGACCTGGTGCCGGCGTGACGGGACCGGTCAACCTGCAGGGCTTCAAGGTTTCAGGGCTCTGCGGCGAGGCGGGCCAGGGCGCGGCGGGCTGCGGCTACGCGAGGCTGGAGCGGCGGGTCCGCGTCCTGCCAGAGATTGACGAACCGGGCGTAGTACGTCGCCGCCAGATCCCTGTCACCTCGCTGCTCGTAGAGGTCGCCCAGCCGCTCGAGCACGGTGGCAAGGTCGACCGCATCCAGGCTGTGGCGGGCATTGGTCTTCACGGCCAGGTAGCGTTCGTAGGCCGCAATGGCGGAATCAGGGCGGCCGGCCAGCTCGTGGGCGCGACCCTCCAGTGCGGCGAAGCACAGGTCGGGCAGCGTCCATTCGTCTTTGGTACAGGGGACGGTCCGTGCGCTCCGGAGCACGGCGAGCGCCCGGTCCGGCTGCCCGGCCCGGAGTGCCAGCAACGCACGGGCCCGTGCGATCCGGAAACGGTTCTCGTCCGTCGTCGTGGTCCCGATCCGGGCGTCCACGGCGTCGAACGCCGCAAGCTGCTTCTCTGCATCCTGGACCAGTCCGGCGGCGGCGTACGCCTCGGCGAGTAGGCCGTACGGGTGGGCGAGCGGAGACTGCTGCTGCAGCTTCAGCTCATCCCGAAGCGCGTCCAGGTGCTCCACAACGGCGTGCGTATCGAGTCCGGCGTACCCCAGCAGCAGGACGGGTCGGGCAGCGTGGGCGAGGCGGAGCGGCGGCAGCGACACCTGGCGCGAGCCTTCCTCCAGCAGGCTGCCCAGCTCGACGGCTTCTGCGAGGTGGCCTCGCGTCGCTTCGATGTTCTCCTGGATGACGTACGAAAAGTAGCTGCCGGGGGAAAGCACGCCGGGCGAAACGGCGCGCAGCGTGTCGAGCCGCGCCATGGCGCGGTCGTAGTCGCCTTCCGCGGCGGCCAGTTCGGCCTTCAAACGCTCCGTCCACGACCGGTACGTCAGGACCGAATCGGGCTGGGCGAGCACCGCCAGCGCACTGTCGACCTTCCCTTCCGCGTACAGGATGCCCGCGTGGTTGAAACGTGTAAGTGGGTTGGTGGGGTTCAGCTGCTCCGCCTTCACGTAAAGCCGTTCCGCGGCAGTGAAGTCGTGCATGCGCGAGAGCGCCACCGCGAGGTTGGTGGTGGCAGTCTCGTCGTTCGGCTGGATGACGAGCACGCCCCGGAACGCATTGGCGGCCGCGGCCCAGTCGCCGGTGAAGTCCATGTGGTAGACGCCAGCGGCGCGCCCGCGTTCCACGGGGTTCAGCCGGTCCCTCAACCGGTAGGCGTGCTCCGCAGCGTTCACCTCGCGCGCGCGTGTGTAGCCGGTTCGGCTATATGCCACCGCCAGGACGGTCCACGCCGCGGCGAAGGTCGAGTCGATTTCCACGGCCTCCACCGGATTGCCGGCCGCGTATGCGCGGAGGGCGTCCAGGGATTCCGTCGTCGCTTCGGGCAACGGCTTCGCCGCCCGGATGGAGCGGAGCGATTCGCCCGCCTTCTCCCGGATCGCATCGGAGAGCCGATCGACCGCCTCGACCACCGCGTCCGTCGATGCCGTTTCCCGGAACCCAGCGAGCACGCGTCCGCTGTCCGCCGTGATCGGCTCCGCCGTCAGGACGTAGCTGTTCCCCAGCTCGCCCACGCGGCCCGTCAGGACCGCGGGCCAGCCCTGGCGCACCGCGACCTCCCGGGCCACCTCCACCGTCAGCGGCGTCGTGGGCGGACGCCGCATGCGGGCCAGCACTTCGGTGATGGCCGTAGCCGACGCCGGCGACACCACCGACGACTCCACCAGGTCCATGCGCAGCGCTTCCCGCACCGCGTCCGCGAGCAAGGAGTCACTCGTCGCGTTGTCGAACCTGGCCAGCACGATGGGCGCGTGCGCCTCCAGCTCGCCCCGGGAGACCAACGTTGCGGCGGGACCGATACCGAGTACGCGCATGCCCATGAACCCGGAGACGGCGACCCCCAGACCGGCGAAACCGAGCACGACAGCGGTCACTGTCCGGCGCCAGGTGAACAGCCCTCCAGGCGCCTCGTCGTGTTTCCCTTCGCGGGTCTGCGGCGTGGCCGCGAGCTTCGGTGGACCTTCCTGGACGAACGCCGTAGCCAGCACGAGAGGGAGGCCCAGCAGCAGCAGGACGATGGCGGTGGGAGGCACCCAGTCGGGGAGACCCAGGCCCTCGTACAGGCTCTCGACTACCTGGAAGACCACCCAGGATCCGACGATGTACACGCCCAGCACCTGCCAGAGCGAGCGTTGGTGCAGCTCACGGACGAGCTGTCGGATGCGGTCCGTCATGGCGCCTCTGGGAGGAGATGCGGCTGAGGACTGCACGACCAGGCTCATAATAGGAAGCGATGCGGGCGTGCGGAAGGAAGTCGAGAGGTCCTCCGACGATACCCGCCCCGTCCGGAACCTGTCCTTGACAAGGCTCCGAACGCATTCTATTGACAGCAACGCGGCGCCTGCGCGATCGAGGTTCAGCAGGACTTGCCGGAACGCGAAGAACGTCGATTATTGGTGCCGGCTCCATTCCAGCCAGCTGTCCAGGCTGACTTCGCCGTACCTCCATTCGATTCGGAGGTTTGTCATGGCTGTCGCCAGACGCTATGCCCAGGTGAGTCTCATGCGCCGCACCCCCTTCGCCCTGATCCTCATCACCGCCCTCATATCGAGTGCGTGTGCGTCGGCCGGTACGCAGTCGGCCCCGCGATCCGATGACTCCCGCGACAGGAACGTCATCTCGCTCGAGGAAATCGAAGCGTGCCACGAAGACAACGTGTACCACCTCGTCCAGCGGCTGCGTCCGACGTGGCTCCGCGGGCGCGGCGTGCTCAGCTTCACGCTCTCCTCCGCCGTGCGGGTGTACGTGAATGACATGTACCGAGGCAACGTTGACTCGCTGAAGGATCTTGTGCCGACCGACGTGGCCCGGGTCGAGTTCCTGAATGCCGCCAACGCCACGGCTCGTTACGGCACCGGCCACACCAACGGGGTCATCCTGGTCATACTCCGCTAGATCCGGCGCAGGGCGGGTCGCCGACGCGAAACGCCGGAGCCGGGTGGCGGACCGACCACGTCATCGTTGACAGGCACACGGGCCGCATTATCGTGGAAGCGCGGCGATGCCGCCGTATCCTCTGCGACGCTCGTACCGTAGGTGCACCCCACGCGGCCCCCGCGGTGAACGTTTCATTCCCGGTCTCACCGCAAGCCGCACCGATCCGGAGGCACACATGTCGCACTTCCCGCGGCCGGCGCTTCTGGCCGTCCTCCTCGCTGGACTGATTGCCGGACTCTCCGCCTGCACCGATGACGCAATCGATCGGCTCGTCGCACCCGAGCCCGCCGCAAAGGTCATGGGCGGGCCGGCCATCACCGTGATGTCGCAGAACCTCTACCTGGGCGCCGACCTGGATGCGCTGCTGAACGCCACGACGCCGGCGGACCTCGCCGTGCCCTTCCAGCAACTGATGATCACGTCGGCAGGCAACATGGGACGCATGCAGCAGATCGCCATGCAGATCGCCCAGCGGGCTCCGCACCTCGTCGGGCTGCAGGAGGTGACCCGCTACATCTTCGACTACGGCCCCGTCGCCGACACTCTGGACTACATCGCCGTGCTCCAGGCGTACCTCAACTATTTCCATTCCCTGAACCCCAACAGCCCCACGTACCAGGCCGTGCGGCAGAACCTGGCGCAGCCGCCGGTGCAGGTGATCCCGCTGCCCACGGGCGGCACGATCAACGTCACCTATCAGGACGGGGACGCGGTGCTGATCCGGGACGACGTGCCGTTCAGCGACCCGACGCTCGTCAAGTACGACTCGGTGCAGACGCTGGTCGTGGGCGGTACGGCGTTCACGAACGACCACGGCTACATCGCCGTCACCGCCCAGGTCGGCGACATGCGCGTCCGTTTCGTGAACACGCACCTGGAAGTCCAGTTGTTCGGCGGTGTCCAGACGGAACAGACCGAGCAACTCATCAACGACTTCGCCGACGAGACGCTGCCGGTCATCATGGTGGGCGACTTCAACTCCGCGGCCAACCACGACGCCCCGGAAGACCAGATGTCGCCCAGCTACCACATGTTCCGCAACGCCGGCTACGCCGACATGTGGCTGCGCGAAGCGCACAGCGTGGGCGGCGTGACATGCTGCCAGGCCCCGGATCTGCTCAACGTCACGTCGCAGCTGACTCAGCGCCTGGACCTGGTGCTGGTCCGCTGGAACGCCGCGGGCTTCGGGGGACGGAGCACGATGGAGGTCGTGGGTGAGGAGCCCGGCGACCGCATCACCGTGAGCGACGCCACCGTCGGCGACGTCACCCTGTGGCCATCGGACCACGCCGCCGTCGCGGCGACGTTGTGGCCGGCGCCTGGACTCATCCGGTAGCGAACGATTCGCTCCCGGCCGGCGCCGCGCCGGCAGGGAGCCGGTCGCGGCTGCACACGGGTGTCCGGATCCGCGCCCCGGCGGGTTGCCGGTTGCACGCGGCGCGGCAGGACGTGTCGGCGTGACGCGGCATGGCGCTGGCTCAGGCCCGGCGGCCGGACGCGGCGCGCCGCCTTGATAAGGCCTGGCTGACGGCCCCGGTCGCGCGCGCCAGCACATCCATGAAGCGCTGCACGGATTCCTGCGCGGACGGCAGAGGCGGCAGCCCCGCATAGCCGGCGGCGATGCGGACGTCCCGGGCCAGGTTCAGCTCTGCCTGCCGGACTGCGTGGAGATGTCCGCGTGCTTCGTGGTAGCGGGCGAGGTACTCCTGCTCGCTCTGTCCGGGCGTGGGCACGAGCAGCGCTTTCCGGCCCAGCTCCGCCAGCTCCATCAACGTGCTGTACCCGGACCGCGTCACCACCAGCGCGGCGCGATTCATTATGTCCTCCTGCCGCTCCCGGTTCAGGTAGCTGTGAACCGTGATGCGGCCGTCTTCGCGGATGACCGGGGCACCGTCCGGCCGCCCGAGCGCCACGACGACGCGGCCGGGCAGATCGTGCGCCTGCTCGAGCACGAGGCGTTCGAAGATGGTGCGCTGCGGCTCCGCACCCGAAACGCTGATGAAGAAGTCGATGTCCTGGTCCACGTCACGCCGGCGGATGCTGGCCAGCGGGCCGATGTATTCCAGCCGGCCGCCCCAGTCGCAGTGCGGGTCGTGGGAGAGGTCGCCCGCCAGGCCGTCGTGGGACGCGTCCGGGATGAGGATGCGGTCCGCTCCGCCCAGCATGCGCCGCTGGGCGCACTCCACGAGCTTTTCCAGGCCCCGGGGCCTGCCGGGGATGATCTGGCGCAGGGAGTGGAACAGCTGGAGGCTCGGCACATCGGACAGCCAGACGCCGAAGCGGCTGTCGGACACGATGCAGTCCAGCGGCTGCGCGTCGTGCAGCTGCCGGACCAGGCGTCGTTCGCGGTGGAAGGTGTAGAACACACTCGGCAGCGCCAGGCTCATCCGGACATAGAACCAGAACGGACGCCGGCTGAGCGGCTTGGGGATGTCACGCAATGCGACGAATTCGCAGCGGGAGTCCAGCTCGCCTTCGAGCAACCGCAGGGCGCGCCCGTGGGAGAGCACCGTCACCCGGTGGCCCTCGGCCAGCAAGGCCCGGATCAGGACCAGGTCACGTGTCGCATGGCCGAGCCCCCAGTCGTGAACCGCGAACAGGACCCTGAGCCCGTTCGTCCTCATGCCGAGCTCCTCATGGCCGGGTCGACCTGCTCGCCGTCGGCGGGTTCCGTGTCATGCAGGACATCGCGCAGCAGCCAGGCCGTCGGCCCGCTGGCCAGCCAGATGGAGCCCAGCCAGACGACGCGGAATCCGATCATCATGGCCAGGGCAGCACTGGGGCCGTAGCCGAACGTCATCGCGGCCCCCAGCCCCGCCACCTCGATCACGCCCAGCTGCGTCAGAATGCCTGCCATCAGCAGCGTCACTGCCAGCGAGAACGCGTACACCGTGACCGCCTCCGTGTAGCTGAACCGCGGGGCGCCGGTGCCACGCCCGATGACCATGAACGCGGCGGCCAGAGCGCTCAGGTACACGGCGGCCAGCAGCATCGCCGGGATCACGGTGCGCGGCGTGGCGAGCTGGCGCAGCCCCTTCGTCATGTCCGCGAGCGCGCGCGGCAGCGACTCGAGCCCGATGCGCCGCAGCCACGGCACGAGTCGTCCCGGCAGGATATCGGTCGTCAGCAGTATCCCCAGAAACAGAACCAACCCGCCGAGCACCGCGAGAGCCGTCGGCCGGACCCAGGTCCACGTCGGCACGCCCAGCAAAGCGAGCATCAGAAGAACCACGACGAGCTCGATGATCAGCCCGACGGTGGTGGCTGCCGACGACCGGGCGAAACCGGCGCTGCGCATGCGGCCCAGGATGTAGTTCTGCACGTACACGCCGGCAGGGATCGCGATGGTCATCTCGGCGACGGCGTACGCGAAGATAACGCGGCGCCAGCTGAGCCGGATGCCGAGCCGGGTGAGCAGCAGGTTGAATTCGATGCACTTCAGGACCAGGTAGGCGACCGCCAGACCGAAGCCCAGGGCGATGGTGGTGAACGAGATCTCGCCGACCCGGTCGATGACCTGCGGCAGGTTCGAGATGCTGAAGGCGAAGGCCAGAAGAGCGGCGCTCAGGAGCAGCGGGAGAAGGATCCCGGGTCGCAGCAGCAGCCGCCACCCCCGTCGGCTGCGCCCGCTCATAGGTCGCCCGCCAGGTCCGACCAGAGCAGGCCGAGGGACCTGAGCTGGTTGTGAACATAGTCCAGCGCCCCGTCCGGCTGCGTCCCGTCCGGGCATGTCGGTCCCCCGTGCTTCGCCACGAGGTACCGCCGACCCGATGGCGTGATCATGCCGTGGTCGCTGCAGTAGCCCAGGTAGTCCGCGATGCGCCGGCTACGCTGCTTGCCATTCAGCAGCCGCGAATCCACATGCAGCCCGCGGGCGACGCAACGCTCCGCCGTCAGACGCACGCGTGCCTCCAGATCGTCGCGCGTCACATAGCCGCCGCCGCACGCACGCACGGTCAGCAGCCAGCGACTCGCCAGCAGGCTCGTCGTCATCGTGGAGCAGGACAGCATGGCGTCCGTCACGCGCGCCGACGTCTCCCGCCTGGAGAGACCCCCGAGATCCGGGATCTCACGGCCGATATGCACGAACACCCACGGCCGCTCGCGGGTCATGAAGTCGTAGACGATGCCGACCGGAAGCACGCGCACTGGCACGCGCGGACGGTTCAGCAGGATGTGTAGCCCCAGGCGCAGTCGGCCCAGGCTGCCGTCCACCGAGATGGCGCCCTCGGGCTCCAGCAGCATGACGGCGCCTTCTTCCAGCAGGTCGACGAATCGATTCAGCTGCCTCCCGATGACAGCCTCCTCGTGAGGCCTCAACCTGCGGAAACAGGCCCGTGTGAGCTTCATCAACCCGTACTGCTGGCGCAGCAACGATCGGTAGCGCGGTTGTAGCGCGTCGCTCACCCGCTGAAGACGCGACCCGGATGGCGTCTGCCGCCTGAAGCGGGCCAGGACGCAAGGACGCAGCACCTCCGCCAGCGACAGGTCGCCCAGAACCGTCGGGATGTCCTCCAACACCTCGCCAAGCGTACGTTCCCGGATCCGGCGGATCGGACACAGGTGGAGCATCTGCAGGACCGGCCGAAGGCTCAGCCCACCGAGCAATGCACGCACAGGGGAGGGCCAGTCGGTCAGGTAGTGGCGGAGGAAGCCGCGGCGGAACAGATCCTCCCGCGCGACGAACCATGGCGCTGCGCCTGTGTCCATGTCGTCCATCCACCGCAGGAGGCCCGTGCCGATGATGGGGCCGTCCGCATCCCGTCGATGGTTGGACACGACCAGCGTGGAAGGCGAACCCGTGAAGTGCTCGAGGCCGTGCACCTCGACGTGGAACTGCGCCCGAATCCACCCACGCACCAGCCCCACGATGATGCGCGCGCCCGGACTCGCCCCTTGGCCTCGCATTATCTCGCCGCCGACAATCGCGGTCGCCCCACGACCGCGCGACTACTCCCGCCTGCTACGCCGTGTATCGCCATCCGTGGCATTCTCGTGCAAACAACCAGGTACTCAAAGACACTCGTATTGCCTGCAAGAGGTCTGCCTGCGCCGTTCGGCATCCAACCGCGCAGGGCATCCACGCGCCGTTCAGCGCCCCGTTGACATGCTCACGAGAGGAACCGGATCGGGGAATCGCACATGGAGGGGATCGACGACCCCCGGCCGCCACATCACGGCCAGGAACGTCATCACTGCATCAGAACCCGGCCTTGGATCGAGTGGGCGGACCCGGCTGCAGCATTCGCGGCCGGGTACCCTTGGAGCCACGCGAGCCGTTGGTCGGCGGCGTCCGCCATGGGCCCCGCCGCGCCCGGCCAATCAGCTGTCGCGCAGGGCTTGTAGCAGGGATTCCATGTGGTCGACGTAGCGGCGCAGCGCCGTCCGGCCCGCGTCCGTTAGGCGGTAGTCCGTGCGCGGGAGGCGCCCTTCGAACGACTTCATGCACTCGATATAGCCCGCCTCTTCGAGCTTGCGCGCGTGCACGCTCAGGTTGCCGTCCGTCGTGTCGAGCGACGCCTTCAGGTCGTTGAAGCTCAGGGTGTCGTGCACGGCCAGCGCACTCACGATACCCAGCCGCACGCGCCCGTGGATCAACCGATCCAGGTCCACGGGGCTGCTCGTGCCCGCGCCACCCGCCACTCCCTTCAACCTCGCCGGCGCCCCGTCGGCTTCACGCGAACCGTCAGCCTCTTTGCGCACCTCACTCCGCCTAGCCACCATGCCTCCTGGCAATCCAAACGCCGAATCCCATCTCCAATCCGCCGAAACCGGCCGCCATGTACCAATCCCCCCACGCGGGCGGAGAGAACAGCGCCGCCGCACCCACCACCATCATGCACGCACCCATGATGGGCACCGCTCGTACCGAGTACGTACCGGCCGTCACGACCCCCACGCCGTAAAGGAGCAACCACACGCCCGGCAGCAACTCCGCCATGCCGGCCCCCGCGAGCGCCACCGTCAACACGGCGCCCGCCAACACCGGCGGCAGGAAGCTGAAGACGAACTTGCGGCCCAGGCCTGAGAACAACCGCGTCCCCGCCCGCCGTGTCTTTGTCGCCATGGCCGCCAGCGCAATGGCCACCGCCACCACCGCCTCCACCAGCCACACCGCCAGCCAGCGTCCCGTCGTTGGCTGCCGCGCCGCGACGGCAGCCACACCCACTGCCGTCGCGCCCATCAGCACGCCGCCCCAGCCCGGCACGGCCGTGAACGACCCCGCCCGCTCCATCGTCTCGCGGATGTAGCGCAGGTTGTCCAGAGCCCGGTCGTGCAGCGCGACCGGCGCGGCCCGTTCGTGTTCCGGTTCCGTTCCCATCATGTCCGGAACGCTGCCGGGCCGCGGTGCCACCGTCAAGTGCTTTGCGACGCAGAGTCCCGACAACACCATGTCAGCAACCGCTGGTGACCCGGACGCTGGCGGACGCCGCGAAAGTCCTTGCGGCCGCTAACTTTGTAATATAAAGTACTTGATAACAGAATGAAAGCGCGCCCACGAACCACACGGGCAGCCGCCGCGGACAACCTGCGTGAAGTCGTCCATCGCGAACCCCAACCGTTAGGGGATGCCCATGCGCGTGAAGCTGATCCTGCCGGCCCTCACCGAGGCCACCAGCCCGTTCTTTCGGCCCATCAAGTACTCCCTGTTCCCGCCCCTGGGCCTGGCGACGCTGGCGGCCTACCTGGATCCGGACGACGAGGTGACGCTCCAGGATGAGCACGTGGAGCCGCTGGACCTGGACGACGAGCCGGACCTGGTGGTGATCCAGACGTACATCACGTCGGCCCGCCGGTCGTATGTCATTGCGGATCACTATCGGGCGAAGGGTGCGCACGTGGCGATGGGGGGATTGCACGCCACATCGTTGCCGGAGGAAGCGGCGCGGCACGCGGACACAGTGTTCACGGGCCCGGGCGAGGACACGTGGCCGCGCTTCCTGGCGGACTATCGGGCGGGCCGCCCGGCCCCGCTGTACCGCTCGACGACGCGCACGCTGGATCGTCTGCCGCCCATCCGGCGCGATCTGATCCGCCGCCACCTCTACCTCGTGCCGAACTCCATCGTGGTGTCGCGGGGCTGCCCGCACGCCTGCGACTTCTGCTACAAGGCAGCGTTCTTCCAGGGCGGCAGGGGCTTTTACACCCAGAAGGTGGACGAGGCGCTGGCGGAGATCGACCGCCTGCCGGGCCGCCACCTGTATTTCCTGGACGACCACCTGTTCGGCAACGTGCCGTTCGCCACGGCGCTGTTCGACGGGATGCGCGGCATGGGTCGGGTGTGGCAGGCGGCGGCGACGGTCGCCTCCGTGTTGCGGCCGGGCCTGCTGGAGAAAGCGCGCGACGCGGGCCTGCGCAGCCTTTTCGTGGGCTTCGAGACGCTCAGCCCCGAGAACCTCGCGGCGCAGCGCAAAAGGCACAACCTGAACCGCGACTACGCCGCGGCGATCCGCAGGCTCCACGACAACGGCGTGATGGTGAACGGCAGCTTCGTGTTCGGCATGGACGACGACGACTCGTCCGTGTTCCAGCGCACGGTGGATTGGGCCATCGGCCGCGGCATCGAAACGGCCACATTTCACATCCTGACGCCCTACCCGGGCACCGCGCTCTACCAGCGGATGGCGCACGACGGCCGCCTGCTCCACTCCGACTGGGACCTCTACGACACCCGCCACGTGGTGTACCGGCCCACGCGTCTTTCGGCAGCGCAGCTAGAGCAAGGCTACTGGTGGGCATACCGCGAGTTCTACCGCTGGAGCTCGATCCTGCGGGGCGCCTCCACGAAGACGTCGCTGCTGGAAGCCGCCCGCCACGTGGCGTACGCCGGCGGCTGGAAGAAGCTGGAGCCGTTCTGGAACCTGGTCATCCGCGCCCGGCGCGTCGCCCGGCTCCGCCCCGTGCTGGAAGCCGTGCTGCTGGGCTTCGGGCGCTACCGGGTGGGAAGATCACCCCGCTCAGCCGTCGTCGGCTGCCAGCCGCCGACCCCCGTCCGGCACTCGCCGATCCCCGTGCGCCGATTTCCGCTCGCAGGTCGGCAATCGCAGGTCATGCCGGAAGGAACGCCCGGCAGCCTGCCCTAGCCGCGAACAAACGGCGATCGTCGGTCGTCGATCGTCGAGGGGCCGGCGCTGTGCGCCGGCCCCGAGCGTCCTCACTTCACGCGGAACGACACCGTACCCTTCGTCTGCTCCCACTCGAAGGCCAGCTCGCCGGTGTTGGCGCCCGTCTGCGCAACGCTGATGGTGAACCGCTCCACCGGCTGCGCCGGGTGCGTCACGGTCAGGGGCAGGCGTACGAAGTCCTGCTCGGGGTGGTACTCCGTACCCCACTGCCCATGCTGCTTGTTGATGATCAGCGTCCAGCCGTTCTCGGTGGGCAGGCTGAAGAGCGAGTACGTACCGGCCGGCACCGTCGTGGTGTCCACGACCAGATCGCGATCGGTGATGAGCTGCGTCGCCGCGTTGGCGCCCGTGCGCCAGACCTGCCCCCACGGCACGATGCCGCCGAACACCTTGCGACCGCGCATGGACGGCCGGCCATAGTCCACGACGACGTGGGCCGGACCGACGTCGGCACTCGCCGTGTCCCGCGGCGACAACTGGCCCGGCTGCGGGCGCGCGCCCCACGCCGCGGCGATGGCCTTGACGTCCACGTCCGGCACGCGCTTTACCGTGAACTTGTCGGTCGTGCCCGTCATGTCCAGGGCCGTGAACCGGTACTCAGGCGTCAGCTCGGCGTGGATCGTGCCCCAATCCGGGAATCCGAAATCGGCCGTCGTCGGGCTCGTGCGCCTGAACGTGATGGGCAGCACCTGCCGGCCGGCCAGAGATCCGAACGTCGTGCTGTCAGCATTGCTGGCCATGGCCTGGCCGACCGATCGCTCCCAGAACGCGAACAGGTCCTCGAAGAACGGCAGCGGCCGCGTGCTGTCCGCCACCGTGTAATGGCGGGTCAGCGTGTCACGCCTGGCATCCACGGTCACGCTGTCCGCCCCGTACGTGAAGTCCGCCGTCATGGCCGGCTCGCCGCTCCCGCCCGCCGGAACCGTGACGATGTGAATGTGCTGGATCCTCCCGTTCGGGTCGAACGCCGCCGCGTACGTGCGCGTGACCGCCCGCGGATAGGCCGCCACGCTCTCGCCCGTGAGGCTGTCTTCGGTCAGCGTGTAGTGCTCCACCGCGACCGTGTCCAGCGCGGCGCCCGCGCCGATCGTGGCCACGAATGAGCCGGTGACTGGAGCCTGCGTCCGGCCGCCCTGCTCGCAGCCGGCGACAAGGCCCGTCAGCAGTGTTGCGACAATGGCGATTCTTCTGGCACGCATGCGCTCCTCCGGGGCTGGGGGTGAGTTATTCAAATTGGGCCGAAAGCAGGTCGTCCGCCATGGCGGACGCCCGGAGGGCACGACGCTCGCGGGATCCTGCCGCCGTCGGCTCATGAGCGCCCCGGCGGCCCGCACCTCCCGTCGCCGCGGCCGCCTTCGTCTCGCGCCAGGCTGCGGCTCGATCCGTCTGGGCCCTCTGGAAAAATCTGGGGAGGTTCAAACCGGGCTTGCGGGACGGCTCATGGGACCGCTGACGGTTCACTGCGCCGTACCGCCCCCACCTCCGCCCTCGCCGCCGCCGCCGGCGGTGTCGAGCGCCAGCTTCACCAGGGAGCCGAGGGCCGCGACCGCCACCACGAGCAGGGCGGAGCGGAACACGGAGACCTTCTTGCGCTCGAAGCTGGCGAGCTGGTCGTTGGGGATGGCG
Source organism: Gemmatimonadota bacterium (assembly GCA_037388885.1). GTDB lineage: Bacteria > Gemmatimonadota > Gemmatimonadetes > Longimicrobiales > RSA9 > JARRJS01. The sequence continues at coordinate 9,367 of JARRJS010000033.1, read as the reverse complement.
ACCGTCTCGCCCTCTGCGACGAACTCGAAGTCGGCGGCGCTACGCATGCCGAAAGCGGATAGCAGCAGCCGGTCCTGCTCGGCCCGTATGACCTCGCCTTCCACCTCCACGACGTCGTTGGCCGTGTACCGCGCGAGGCGATAATCCGCCGGCGTGGCGAGGCGGACGCGCACGGCGGTGCCTTTCGGCGGCGGTGCGTTTGGCGGAACGGGAACGTACGCGAAGCAGCCGCTCAGGTACAACGCGGCCGCGACCAGGAGGATCTTCTTCATGGAGTGTTGCCGTCAGCGTCGTGAGATGCGCCCAGCAGATCGGATTCGGACCTGGTACTCACGGTAATCGTGTTGTCCTGGAGAGACCAGACCACGAGCGCGTTCTGGAACAGGGTGAAGTCCCGCGACTCGACGGAACGGTTGCCGGACCCGTCGGCCCGCAACCGGTACTCGCCGGTCAATCCGGGGTCGCGAAATTGCAGGACGACGATGCGGTTAGGCCCGACACCGCCCAGCACCGTGGTGATGCCGTTGCCGGAGATCATGCGCACGGTGAGATCGGCTGGAGGCGTCAGGTCGTTGTGCACCTCGACCAGGACGATGTCCTGGCCGGGATGCCGATTGCCGGCCTTGCGGCCGGTCGCGCACGCCGCCAGGAGCAGCAGCGCGACCGGCCCAAGGGTTCGAGTGACGTGTCTCAGCAAGCGGCCCTCCTCGTCAGTTGCACGGGTTGGGGTCGTTGGCGTTGGCCACCAGCGTATTCCCCGGCGCGCCCGGCTCGGGCAGGTTCGGGTTCTGCTGGCGCTCGCCCTGGCCGTAGTACAGCCGGCCCGGGATCGGGTCCGCGGCCGTCGGGATCGTCCAGCCGTTGGCCGCCGAGTTGGCGACCAGGTCCGGCATGCAGGTCCGCTTGTAGTCGTTCCACGCCTCGATGTTCAGGAAGAGGGCGATGTACTTGTCTTCCATGACCTGGTCGAGGGTGGGCGTCGCCGGCGCGGCCGGCAGCGTGATGCCGTACAGGTCCTCCTGGCACACGCGCGCCGCTTCCATGGCGGCGCTGGCGTTGGTGCCGGCCTGGATCTGCGCCTCGGCGATGATCAGCTGCGTCTCGGCGCACGAAATGATCGGGATCCCCCAGTTGGAGGCGCCGAAGCCGGTGTCCGACAGGGACGACGCGTCGTCCGTCGGGTCACCCGACGGCGTCCGCGGCGGGGAGCCGATGTACTGCCCGGCGTACGCCCCGCTACCCGTGCTGTAGTAGATGGGCAGCCGCGGATCGTCGTTGCCCGCGCCGAAGCGGTCCGTGAGAAGGTCCACGCCGTAGGCGCCGGCAACGATGTAGCCGGACCGCGCCACGAGGAACTCGTTCCACGGATTGCCGAAGCCGGAGAACGTAGCGCCGCTGTGCACGGTCATCCAGTTGCCATCGGCGCTGCTGATCCCCTGCTGGGCTTCGCCCAACGCGGCGGCGTAATTGCTGCCATCGGCCTCGGCGTTGTGCATATAGAAGCGTGCCTTCAGGCTGTGCGCCACCGCGATCCAGCTGGCGGCGTCTCCGCCGAAGGCGAGGTCCATCGAGCCCGGGTTGGGGCCGGAGCCGCTCTGCAGGTCCGAGATGGCGTCCGACAGTAGCTGCTGAACCGCCGCGTACACGTCCGCCTGCGGGTCCAGCGCAGGGTGATCGATGTCCGGTATCCCGCCGGCTTCGCTGTAAGGAATGGCGCCCCAGACGCTGGCCGCCATGCCGAACATGTACGCCTGGTGGATCTTGAGGATGCCGGAGTACACCCCCCAACCCTGCTCGTCGGCCATGGAGATGGCCTTGCGCATGTCGACGAGTCCACCGCCCGTGTAGATCATCTCGAACTCGTCATCCGTGTCGGTCTCCGACAGGTCATACTGGTCCAGCGACGAGAGCTGGCGCTGATTGCCCGCCATCTGCTGCGTCCACATGGCCGCCATGCGGGAAACGCCACCCTCGCTGAAGAAGTACGTGACCACTTCGATGGACGTGAGCAGCTGGTCCACCGTTGCCTGCGGCACCGCATTCGGGTTCTTGTCGATGGGCGTGATGAAGTCGCACCCGCCGAGAGCGATGCCGGCGACCAGCGCTGCGCCTACCGCGGCGCGCCACCGGTTTCTCTTGGTTGACATGAGATCTCTCTCCTTGCGGGTCAGTGAGTGATGGACACGCCGACGACCCAGGACCGGGTCTGCGGGTTGTTGAAGTAGTCCAGCCCGCGGCCGGTGCTCGGACCCGTCAGATTGCTCTCCGGGTCGATGCCGGTGTAGTCGGTCCAGGTCCGCAGGTTGCGACCCGCCAACGTGATCTCCGCCGTGCTGAAGCCGAACGGCCGCAGCAGCCTGGAAGGCACGCTGTAGGAGAGGCTGATCTCACGCAGCTTCACGAAGCTCGCGTCCTCGACGAACTGGGCGGCCGGGCCGGTGAAGCCGCTGCCGATGCCGTTGAGCGTCCACGTATCCCAGTTCAACACGACGGGCGTGCCCGCGCCGGGCCCTTCGCCGTCGAACGTGACCGTCTGCCCCGCACCGTGCATGGGCTCGCTGGCCTTGTGCGTCCCGAAGTACATCAGGGCGCCCTTGGTCCCGTTCCACATGTCGCCGCCCTGCTTGATGTCCACCAGGGCGCCGATGCGGACGGTGCGGAACAGGTTGATGGTCGTGCGAACGCTGCCCAGCCAGTCGGGGTTCGGGTCGCCGAGGACCCGGTACGCCGGGTCCTCCACGGGGAACCCGTCGGCGCCGATGTACACGGTGCCCCGCGCGGCGTTCGGGTACGCCGCGTCGATGTCCTGGCCGCCCACGAAGCTGCCGCGGCCGAAGCGAATGAAGTCGGTGCCGTAGATGACGCCGAACTGATAGCAGCCGGTCACCTCGTCCGGCTTGACCAGCGCCGTGTAGGTGTCCGTGAAGCCGTTCAGTCCGTAGTCGTTGGCGCCGCCCATTTCCTTGACACAGCTCGTGTTGGTCGACCACTGGCCGCCGATGGTCCACGTGAAGTTGTCGCGGCGGATGGGCGTGAGGTCGAGTGTCGCTTCCCAGCCCTTGTTGGTCCAGCCGGCCACGTTCTCGTACTTGCTGGTGTAGCCGGTGCTGGGTGGGACCGGGACGCCGATGATGGCGTCCGTCGTCTTGCGGTCGTAGTAGGTCACGCCGACGCTGACCCGGTCGTTCAGGAACGCCAGGTCGACGCCGGTCTCGAACTCCGTCTCACGCTCCGGCTTGATGGCGTCGTTGCCCAGCCTGCCCTGCGAGTAGACGCCCTCGTTGCCCATGTAGATGGACTGGAGGCCCATGTCCAAGTAGCCGTCCCACCCCACCGCGCCCGTCGTGTACGCCGACACGTTGGAGAAAGGCGGCGGCTGACGGCCCGTGACGCCCCAGGAAGCGCGCACACGGCCGAAGCTGAGCAGCCCGTTGAAGTCGTTGAGCTGGGTGAAGCGCCAGGACGCGCTCACGCCGGGGTAGAAGAACCGGCTGGAGGTGCCGGCACCGAACGTGTTGGAGCCATCCCAGCGGAAGTTGCCCGTCAGCGTCAGCTGGTTGAGCATGTCGAGCTGAAGCTGGGAGAACCAGCCATCAGTGCGCACGGTCTCGCGGTACTCGTTGGGGTCCTTGGAGACCGAGAAGTCCAGCTGGTCGGTGCCCCAGATCAGCTGCGAGCCGTCCACCTGGTAGCGGATGTACTCGGCCTGGTTCATGTTCTGCCCGAGCGTCACCGTGGCGTCCATCCAGTCGAGCAGCGTACGCCGTGCAGTCGCCGTGAGCGTCTCGTCATACACCTTGTTGACGAAGTTCGCCCGCAGCACCGCACCGTCGGGGTAGTTGGACGAGCTCTTGGGGAACAGCGTCTGGCGCTCATCGTTGGCGTAGTCCCCGCCTGCCACCAGGTTGAAGCTCAGCCAGGGCATCGGCTCGTAGGTGGCCGTGATGTTGCCGAAGGCGCGGCCCACCTTGGCCGAGTTCAGGATCTCATTCGCGATCCAGAAGGGATTGTCGTAGCCGCGGCCCGTGGCAAGCACCGTCGGGTTGGGGTAACGATACGAACGGTGCAGCCCCGTCTCCGGGTCCATATACGGCAGGTTGTTGAACTCCGGCGGCGTGCGCAGCGCGCCCAGCTGAATACCCGAGATGTTCGAGCCCTGCTGCACGAAGTCGCCCAGGCCATCGGTGTAGGCGAAGTTGCCGCCGATGCGCAGGACATCGCTGAAGGCATGCGTCCCCTTCAGCCGCACGGTGGTGCGGTCGTACTTCTGCGGTCCCGTGATGACGCCACCGTGGTCCAGCCGGCCCACGGACAGGTAGTACGTGGTGCGCTCGCTACCACCCGACCAGGTCAGGTTGTTCTCGTAGCGGTGGCCGGTACGGTACATCTCCGTGGCGTGATCGTACACCGGCGTGCTGCCTGACAGCTGCGGCCCCCACGTCACCGACGAGGTCGGCGATATGTTGGAGGTCAGGTCGTCCAGGTCCACGAGGCCCTGCCCGTACGACATCTGCAGCGGCACGGTCGCGGACACTTCGTCGAACGCAGCCGAGCTCTTGAAGGTCACACGGCTGGAGCCCGGTCGGCCCGTCTTGGTGGTGATGAGCACCACGCCGTTCGCCGCACGGGAGCCGTAGAGCGCCGCCGCGGCCGCGCCCTTCAGGATCTCGATGTTGGCAATGTCTTCGGGGTTCAGGTCGATGGCACGGTTCGACACGATGGTGCCGCCCGTGCTCCCTTCGACGTAGTTCGTGGCGTTGGTGATGGGCGTGCCGTCCACCACGAACAGCGGCTGCGTGCCGGCGACGATGGAGGCCGCGCCGCGGATGCGGATGTAGGCGCTGGAGCCCGGGTCGCCCGAGCTGCTGGTCACCTGGACGTTGGGCGCCTTGCCTGCCAGAGCCGCCACGACGTTGGCCTCCTGCGAGCTCTGCACCTGATCACCACCCACCGAGCTGATGGCCACGCCCAGCTTGCGCCGCTCCTGCTGCGTGCCCTGCCCGGTGACGACGATCTCGCTCAGCTTGAGCGGGTCCTCCGACAGGATGAAGTTGAGAGTGATGGTTCCGGGGTCGAGGGTCACCGTATGCGACTGCGACGTGTGACCGATCAACGACGCGGTGACCGTGACCCGCTGGCCCGACACCCGCGATGCCGGCACGATGACCAGGTAACGACCCTGTTCGTTCGTGAGCGTCCCCAGGTTCAGGCCGTGGATGTGCACGGCCGCCGATACGAGCGGCTCACCTGCTGGCCCCGCCACCTGGCCCGTGAGCGTGGCCGTCGCCTGCGCGGCCAGTGTCACGGGCAACAGTGTGAGCGCAGCCAGCAGCGTGGCACTCAGACAATGCCGTCTCCTCATTGGTCCTCCTTGGCAGGGTGTACCGACCTGCTACACTGGTCCTGGAACTGCACCGAACGACACGCCTCCTTTCTCTGGCGCCCGGGCACGGCTCCGCCCAGCCGGTACGCCGTACCGATGACGGCGGGCATACCCGGACGAATGCCCCGAAGCTCGTGGCAAGTGGGATGAATGGACCTTTGTGTCGCCGCGAATCGATTCACGGACGTCACGTGAGCAGGGAGGTCCCCTGGGCACGGTGGGACCGGCCATTATGACCGGTGAACCAATAAGTTAGCACGCCCGCTTCCGGGCGCAATGCCTGTGATCCAACCCGAGATCTTGCGAAGCGCGCAACGACCCCGCCTCGGGATCGGTCGGTGGTCAGAACGACGCCTAGCCGCCCAGCCGTTCCCTCAGCCAGATGGCCACGACGCCGCAGCGGGTCGCGTTGCTGCCGCCCCGCGCGAAGCGAACCGGAACATCGCTCGGGCCGGAGTAGATCTCGACGCCCTCGATCTCCTCCGGACGCAAGAAGTCGATCGTCTCGGGGTCGTACGGTGTGCCGTCCACGAAAATCTGGACCTTGCAGTCGCCGCGTACCCTGCGGTTGCGCTGGAACTGGACCATGCAGCGAGTCAGCTCGCAGATGATCTGGAGGCCCGGCACGCCCCGCAGCATGTCGCTGAAGCGGGACGGCCGGACACGGTCGAAATCGGCGCGGGTGATGAACTGCCCATGGCCGCTCTTCACACGCTCGTGGAATTCCGCCAGGCCGGGTGTCCGGTAGCGCGGGCGGGACTCGACCGTGATGGGTTCGAGGGCGATCGCCGACATCCAGGGCGTGGCTGTGGTCGCCGTTCGCCAGGTGGCGCACCTCGAGGGTCTGCCGGCCCACGGGGACATCGACGAAGCGGAAGGTGCCGTCGGCATCCGTGATCTGCTGGAGCTCCGTGCCGGCGACGCCGACGCGCGCATCGCCCACCGGCATGCCGTCGGCGTGGGCGACGACGCGACCCGCCACCGCCGTGGCCGTCGCCGCCACCAGCACGAGGTCGTGCCGGGCGATCCCGGGTCGGACGATGCCGAGATCCGCGACGGCGCTGGTCCAGCCGCCGAGCACGGCCCGGGTGAAGAGCCGCACATCGGCGGGCGGTTGGCAAAAGCGGAACTCGCCGTGGGCGCCCGCCACGGTGCGTTGGCGGTGCACTTCGCCGACGACGTCGTGCCAGAAGAGCACGATGCGACTGCCGGCCTGCCCCTCGCCGTCCTGCTGCACCACGCCCACCAGCACGGCTGACTCCGGGTCTCCGCCACAGGTCTGACCATACAGCAACAACCGGGCGTCCAGGGTGTCCTGTGCAGCGAGCGCCGCCGCGCCCATCAGGCAAAGGAGAAGAGAAACAACCAGGAAGGCTGACCGGGTACCCATAAGACCTCCGACCCGCAGCGCGGGGCGCGCCGACCGTCGTCGGATGGCTCGCCCGTCCGGTGATCCGCCGGAACGGGCTTCAACATGCCTATATTCACGATATCCGGAACGCACGGCCGAATCAAGGCGCGCGTTCGCGTTTTCAGGGCCGACAGGCAGGGATCGGTGAACCGACGTCAGGGGCCGCACGCAACGACGATCCGCCACGTGGATCCCGGCTTGACACCCTCCCCCGCCACTCTATACTGGCCAGCATGTGTCCTGCCCCGCGAGGGACGCGAAGGGACACGAGATTCCGATGCCGACAGGCCATCCGAAAGGAGACGCCATGCAGGGAGATCCGAAGGTCATCGAGCAGCTCAACAAGGCGCTGCGTGAGGAGTTGACGGCGGTGAACCAGTACTTCGTGCACGCCGAGATGAGCTTCGACTGGGGCTACAACACCCGCGGCACGCACATGAAGCAGCAGTCCATCGACGAGATGAAGCACGCGGAGGCGCTGATCGAGCGGCTGCTCTTCCTGGAAACGACGCCGACCATGGCGCTGGACGCGCTGACCATCGGGGACAGTGTGAAGAAACAGATCGAGAACGATCTGGCGCTCGAGCTGGGGGCGGTCAAGTCCTACAACGATGCGATCCGGATCGCACGGGAAGCGGGCGACAACGTGTCCCGGGAGCTGTTCGAGCACAACCTCGAGGACGAGGAAGAACACGTCGACTGGCTGGAAGCGCAGCTCCACCTGATCTCCGAAGTGGGCTACGAGCGCTACCTGTCGCAGCAGATGGAAGGGGAAGCGGACTGACGCCCGTCGCGCTCACCGCCGCCACACCAGCGACACGGCGGCGTAGTGCAGCCACGCAAACGTGTACACGGCGGGCACGTCCGCGCCGCCCTCGACCATGCGATATCCCGCCTGCAGGGTCCATCGGCGGGACAGGTCGCGGCCCAGCTTGAGGGTCGCGTCCACGGCGCGGCCCGGCCCGCCGGCCAAACCATCCGCGTCCAGCACGGCGCGCCATCCGGGTGAGAAGCGCCATTCGCCCGCCAGGTGCAGGAGCGGCACGAAGCCCAGGTCGTCCTTCCGACTCGTCGTGTCGCCTTGCCGAAGAACGATGGCCGCATCCCTGATCTTCGCGGTGAACCCCACCCACGCGCTGGTGCGATCGCCGGCGTGCGCCAGGTAGCGGTACGTCAGCCGGTAGGAGTTGAAGGTGTAGGTCGCCTCCGTGGGCTGCCCGGCAGCGTAGGTGCCCCCCGCGAAGCGGACCTGCCGACCAGGCACGCCGGTCTCCGTGAGGGAGAAGGGAGCCACCAGCAGGCGCAGGCCGTGACGCCCGCTCACGTTCCAGGTGACATAAAGCCGGCCGGCCGGCCACGGCCCGGCACCGGCAAGCCGGTAGAGCGAGAAGCGCGTCGCCGACCCGTCGTTCGGGATCTCGACGTCGTTGTAGCTCTGCCACGCCGGGCCGCCTTCCAGCTCGATGACCACCGCCTGGGCACCGGCCGGCGCAGGGACCATGAGCGCCAGGCCCGCCAGCAGGCCGACGAAGCAGACGCCGGCAGGGCCGCAAACGGCCCGGCGGAAGCGGGGGCGTTCCCATGGGGGCTGAAGATCGGACCGCATGGAATCTCCCGGGATGAGGAGGGGGACCGGCGCTGCCGCTCAAGATACACCCGAGCGTCCGGCCCGATCAACGCCGTCAGCGTTCTCCCGGCCGGGACGTTTCAGACTGAAACGTCCCGGTGTCACTAATTGCGGTTTTGTGGCGTTGTCATTACGATGTTCTTTCCATCCACAAGGTCGGTCGCATCCAGACCGCACCGTTTCACACGGTTCACCCAGGAGGCTCCGCATGAAAAGAGCAGGCGCAGCCTTCGCGTCGCTCACGATCGCATTCCTGCTGATCGTGATCGGCGCGCCACGGGGACTCGCCGCGCAGGAAATCGGCGCAATCCGTGGTACCATCACCGACGCCCAGAGCGGCGAGCCCATCGCAGGGGCGCAGGTGATGGTTCGAGGCACCGGAATCGGTACGATCACGAACAACGACGGACGTTACCTTCTCACCAGGGTCCCTGCTGGGCGCGTGGAAGTCCGCGTCGAGCGCATGGGGTACTCGCCGCAGGCCCGGACCGTCACGGTGGCGGCAGGGGAAACGGCGACGGCGGACTTCCAGCTAGGAGTAACGGCCATCCAACTGGAAGGGTTGGTGGCCACGGGCTATGCGCAGCAGACGCGGGGCGAGGTCAGCAGCGCCATCAGCTCGGTCAAGAACAAGGTCATCGAGAACCAGCCGACGGCCAGCCTCGACGCGGCCCTGGAAGGCAGAGCTCCCGGCGTGCAAGTCACGCAGAACGCCGGCAATCCGGGCAACGGTATCACGGTGCGCATACGCGGCAGTGCTTCCATCTCGGCGAGCAACCAGCCGCTGTACGTGGTGGACGGCGTGCCGATCTTCACCGGGGATTTCGGTCAGCTCGGCCTCGGCGGGCAGGACCTGAGCGCCATCACGGGGCTGAACCCGGAGGACATCGAGTCCATCGACATCCTGAAGGACGCGGCCGCGGCGGCGATCTACGGGGCGCAGGGC